>PBTG01000201.1 GCA_002726535.1 Myxococcales bacterium
CTTATCAGCGGAACAGCTGACGAGCCCGGGATTTTCGTTGTGGGCTTGGTTGCAAGTAACGCAACTGGAGACAGCACTGACCACGAGATCACAATAGGCATCGGAAGCGAGATCATAGGGACCGACTCAATCGGAGTTGAGGTCGACGTGGACCTAGCGACCGGCAAGGCAGTCCTGAGAGGAGTTGATCCTGCGGGTGATGATGCTCCTACGATGTTCGCCAAGAGTGGAGATCAGATTTTTATCGATGTTGGCTTTTTCAAGGACGGAAGCCTACAGCAAATCCCATGCACGCAGGTTCTCTTTACTCTGAAGGAGTATGAGGGCGAGGATCAGCTGACCCTGACCTCAGGCGTCACCGAGTTGATCGGCGGAGGTCTCGACTCGAGGTTCCGCACTATGATCGACTTCGACAAGGTAGCCATTGATAACGCACTCTCGAGCTACGAGGGCGACGTTAGAACAGGATTCCTTGGCCTTGGCGAGATCGAGTGGTGCTACAGCTACGGAGACTCAAACAGCGTCCCCCTGAGCGCCAAGCGTTCCACGCAGACATTCAGAGTAGCACTTGACCGGGACTTGATATAATGAACGGAGAAGGAATGAACTGGTTCCAAGCTCGTCTATTCGTGGATGCAGGCTGGGCCGTCCGTAGGGACATCTGGAGCAATACTACTCTAGCTGAGCCTGACGTATTGAGATGGGTTCTATTCCACAATAACCTATATTATATTTGCGAGAGCGACGGAGCAGGGGGCTCCTCTTTCCGCGTGGTAACCAAGGAGGACTTCGGCGCTAACGAGTTCAACGCTAAAGACTGGACGGTTCACCCAGTGGGATGCTACATCCAGAGCGCAGACGTAGACTCAGCTTTCGAGGAGTTCGCTGCGGGTGCAGAAGGTCAGCCCTTCCCTCGCTCCATCCTCAACCCCAATCTTCACTTCGGAGCCTGCAGCGGAAGCTCTGCTCCTGACACCCTTCTCCCTGACGGAGGAGACGACTTTGGATCGCTCCCCAATCCCGGACCTGTAAATGATCAGGGCTGGAACAACAACGGAAACCTTCCCGGCGCTCCCAATGGTGGAGGTAACGCTGGAGGAGGCGGAGGTGGAGGCGGAGGCGGAAGCCCTGCTCCTGAGCGCCAGCAGCGCAAGAATCAGGCCCCAGCCACTCCCGAGGTCACTATCACGGCGACCCTCTGGGCCGTTGACGATAACACAAGCATTCCCGGGTGCATCAGCAATCCGACCATGTCCGGGCGCAATAAATACACCTACGACATCTCCATTCAGCTCGCCCCTACGGACTACGCTCCGTATCAAGCGCCTTGGTGGGGAACCTTTAGCTACTCTCCTAACATGGACGACAGTGGCATCAACTTAGCTCTAAAGACGCCCGGAGAGGAGAGGTTCACTCTCGCACCCGGAGGCACTCACAACATCATAGGAGTTGACGTCTGGCTAGAGTCGAGGAACGGCACCGACCCTGCAGGACCTCTTAACACGGCAACCTTCAAGGCTGACTGCTACCTCCCCGGGCGTAGGGTTAACTCTGAGGCTGTTGAATATAAGGGTGCGCTAGGTGACTGTGAGGATCCGCCAATAGACGAGAGTCCATACGGCAGTGGTGGATAGTGTGATTTTATGGTAGTTATGCAATTGACGTGACGCCATAAGTGAATCATGCTATCATTTGCCGAGACTAAGATTGCGCTCGTGGGGGGCCTCGCTTTAGTCGGTTCATCTTTGAGCCCGGAAGGGTTTGAGGGATGGACGTTACCGTCTTTTGCTGTTGGAATGGTCATCTACCTTCTCTGGAAGGGAGAGCGCCATGAAAAGCAGCAACAGAAGTTTAGAGAGGACTCCCTAAAGGCGCAAATTCACGTTAAGGACTCTATTGAGTCATTGCGGGATGAGATCGTGGATCGCAAGTGGGGGAGACGTAAAAATGAGAATCGTAATTCTCGAAACAACTAGGAACTTGACAATTATACAATAATATGGAACTATTGACATCAGCAATGAGCTGGCTATCCGAGAACGGACTAGTCATCGTCAACGCTCTTCTCTCGATGGTAGGTGCAGCCAGCGTTCTCGCTAAGCTCACACCAACCAAGAAGGACGACGACGTGCTCGCCAAGGTGAAGAGCGCCCTCGACAAGGTGGCACTCAATCCACTCATCAAAAAGTAAAACTCAAATAAAAAAAATAATGGCCTTCTCTTTTCTCTTTCGCAACCGGCGTCGCAAGACGACAACCAAAAGAAAAACGGGGAGGTCATTTTTTTCCTTCTTGTTCGGCTCGAAGTCCAATCCTACGAGCAGCAAGAAGGTTTCCCCTACAGAGAAGGTCCAGAAGGTGAAAGCGCCAAGCGCCAAGACCAAGGACTTCTACAGGGGTAGAAACCGCAAGGGGCTCTCAGCGGCTTCTGAGAGACTTATTCTCGACTACGAGGTCGGAGGAGGTCAGAAATACTACGACCGGTATCTCCGTAAGCCCTGCGTCCCGGGAGCATACTCAGGCGTCACCGTGGGAGTGGGATACGACCTAGGATACAAATCTGTTGACGAAATTAAGGACGACTGGACTGGGAGAGTTAGCAGGAGCGAGATGGATATGCTTCTGTCAGTGAGAGGCCTGCGGGGCAAGAAGGCCAAGGACGCTCTCGGTAGAGTATCTAGCCTTAGGATCGACTGGGATGACGCCTACAAGGTCTATAAGGAAGTAACCATTCCTAGGTTCATCGATAGAACCAAGGCGGCATTCCCCGGAGTGGATGCCTGCCACCCTCACGTCTTCGGAGCCCTTGTTTCCCTAGTATTCAATCGGGGTGGCTCCATGAACGGATCCCGCAGAGCGGAAATGATCAACGTGAGAAATCTCGTTCAGGACAGAAATTATCCAGCCATTGCGGATCAGATCCGGGCGATGAAGCGACTCTGGGATCCCAAGAAATTAAGAGGTTTACACCTCCGCAGAGACGCCGAAGCGAAATTGGTTGACTCTGCCGCTGGCCTATAGTAAGGTTCCAGCAACCTAAGTATTACTATGAGTAAAAAATGGAGCGACCAAGACGTCGCAAAAATATCAGACCTCAGGAACAGCGGCTCGACGTGGGCCGAAGTCTCCGACGCGATGGGCGCGACTCCTGAGCAAGTCCGGAACGTATTCCGGAACCGTGCGAAAACAGCACAAGCAAAACCAGAGACTGGTGAGATGCAGAAAAACTTCAAGAACGGCATGATGGACGCCCTCGGATACTCCGACGTCGACATCTCCGCCCCGGCGGATGCCCTCAAGTTCTTCGGGCTCGATCCAAGAGAGTGGTCCGTAGCTTCATTTAGCTGCTCAGTGAGACAAGCAGGAGGCAAGGAGCCTCGCAACGTCTACGCGGTTCGAGGCAACTTCAAGCCGAAGGTGGAAGTGCAGGACACCCGGGACGAGATCAGAGAGCTGATCGAGGAAGCCAAGAAGAACGTCAAGGTGCGCGTGCCTAAGAGACGCGCCAAGAAGAAGAGGGGCAAGATGGCAATCATCTCTCCTGCGGATCTTCACATAGACAAGCTTGCAGTGGGCGAGGTCGTCATGGACCGGGACGCAAACTTCGACCTCCAGAAGGATCTGTTCACCCGGGCTATTCACGGCCTAGCTGAGAAAGTCAGCAAGGAGGGTATCGACCAAATCCAGTTCGTGGTAGGTCACGACCTATTCAACGACGACGGCAAGATCAACAAGGTGCCTTCGACCACTAGCGGCACCCCGCAGCAGTCTGAGCTGGACTGGCAGAGAGTTTACCGGGAGACCCGGGCTCTAATGTGCAAGATGATCGACGAGCTCAGCGAGATCGCTCCTGTGTTCGTTCCTATCATCCCCGGCAATCACGATTTTAAGAAAGTGTTCTTCCTTGGAGATGCTATCGAGATCTGGGCCGAGGGGAACAAGAACGTGACCGTGGACAATTCCACCGGGCTCCGTCGCTACTACGAATACGGCAACACCCTCTTCGGGATGACTCACCACATTAAGGCAACTGACGCGAACGCAATCATGAGCGTCGAGGCTGCAGACCAGTGGAGAAGCAATCAGGGCCGGGAGTGGCTCGTGGGCCACCTCCATCAGGCACGCAAGACTAACGTCAAGGTTAGCGACAGCGAGCGCCAGCTGGACGGAGTATCCGTGCGGATCCTTCCAAGCCTCTCTGCTAATGACGAGTGGCATTCCTCCATGGGGTATGTCGGGAGCGTCCCCGCAGCCCTCGGTCTGGTCTATGACGAGAAGGCTGGTCTGGAGACTGTTCACCAGTGGAACGAGGATCTCATGGGGTAACCCAAAAAGATTACATATAAAAACTTGCTCATAAGGGGATCCTGTAATAGGGTCCCCTTATGACTTCAGCAACTACCGAGAAACTCGCAGACCTAAAGAGCATCGAGAACTGGGCAAAGAACAAGATTTACATCCTTCTCCAGTCCGCTCCTATCAGCAAGCTCGAGAATACTAACGTGGCACGCTTCCGGGGTTGGAAGTTCAAGTGGGACAACGCAAAGGTCCGTTTTGGATGCTGCAACTATCGCACCAAGACTATCTCCCTCTCCCGGGAGCTCACCGAGCGCAATAGCGAGGGGCAGGCCAAGGACACTGTCCTTCACGAGATCGCTCACGTCCTCGCCGGTAGCAATGCAGGGCACGGCCCACTGTGGAAGGAGTGGGCGGTTAAGGTTGGAGCACGCCCCGAGCAGTATTACCGTGCGGACGAAGTGAAGCCGGTCGACGCCAAGTGGGTCGTAAAGGATAACTTCACCGGGGAGATTTTCGCAGAGTATGTCCGTAGGCCTAAGTCCCGAGACTGGAGCAAGGCGTGGATTCGTGGTCGCAAGAACGAAACCCTCGGCAGAATGGTCCTCGAAAAAGTTTAATTTTTGACGCTTGACCTTTTACGCAATCCGGATTATACCCCGTAGCGCAATGAACATATTCTATCTACACACCTCACCTTACACGTCAGCACGTATGCAGTGCGACAAGCACGTCGTCAAGATGATCCTCGAGACAGCCCAGCTGCTCTCCACCGCTCACCGCGAGATCGACGGCGACGACTACGCCGACAGCAACGGCCTATACAAGCGGACTCACAAGAATCACCCCAGCGCCGTCTGGGTTCGTCAGTCGCACTATCACTACCTGTGGACTTTCGAGCACTTTCGCGGCCTGCTCGACGAATACACCAAGCGCTACGGCAAGACGCACGCCAGCGCTCGCCTACTCGTCGCGCTATCGCGTCAGCCTCGCAACATTAGTGTGACGCCATTCGTTGCTCCTCCGCAGTGTATGCCTGACGCATACAAGCAGTCCGACACCGTCCGTGCATACCGTGCCTATTACCTCGCGGACAAGGCATACATGGCCAAGTGGGCTCACTCCGAGACTCCAGCTTGGTTCTCATCTGCGGATCCGTCCAATGATGCCGAGCACGCAAGCGAAGCCCTCAACCCATTCCATTATTCTTTCAAGTAATGAACATAACAACAGGAAAACAGAAGAGGCCTCAGCGCCTTGTAGTCTACACTCCGGAGGGCTTCGGCAAGTCCACCCTCGGGAGCAAGTTCCCGGCACCGCTCTTTCTCGACATGGAGAAGGGAGGGACGGATCACCTCGACGTCGCGAGGGTAACCGCAGACAGCTACGCCGAAGCTAAGGAGGTCGTGGCTCACGTCACAGGCAACTCCTCGGAGTTCGGGACGCTGGTCGTGGATACAGCTGACTGGCTGGAGAAGCGGATCATCGAGCACGTCTGCAAAACCAATAAGCAGGACTCGATTGAGTCTTTCGGATATGGCAAGGGCTACACCTACCTTGCGGAGGAGTTCCAGAAGTTCCTCCACTCCTTGGACGGAGTGATCACTGCAGGAGTCAATGTTCTTGTGCTGGCTCACAGCCACGTCAAGCCATTCACTCCACCGGATGCAGCTCAGGGCTACGACCGGTATGAGCTGAAGATGACGAAGCAGACAGCCCCCATCCTCAAGGAGTGGGCTGACGCTCTCCTCTTCGGTAACTTCCAGACCCGGGTGCAGGATCGCCAGCAGGGTAAGGCTCGTGGAGTTGGCGGAACCCAACGGGTGATGCATACCGAGCACTCAGCAGCGTGGGACGCAAAGAACCGCTTCGGTCTGCCTGCTAAGGTGGAGTTCGGAGTCGAGGCTCTTAATGAGCTAATTGTGCCCCATAAGGGCCCCAGGATCGACTCTAAGGGCTCCGAGGCCTCTGAGAGTGTAACCACTCCAGAAAGCGCCCCGGACGCACTAGATCCAATCCTCGTGGCATTTGAGGAGGCATTCAAGGCCAAGGGTCTTGAAATCGGCGAGGTTGTCGATTTCCTGAAGCTCAGGGGACAGCTATCGGACAGCGAGGGCTTCGTCGACGTAGGCAAGGGCTACGCCCAGAGAGCTACCGAGAATATCGAGAAGTTCGCTGAGATAGTTAAGGAGACCTTAGCATGAGCCTCCGATCCTCAGCACTGCCAAAACTGGCAGCGTGCTCTTCCTTCGAGGGTAAGCGCGGGCCTGCGGGCCCCGCTGCCCTCCGGGGGACGACCATCGATTACAAGTGGAGGCAGGCCCTCCATGAGGAATACTGGGGTTGTGAGTTCGATGCATGGGATAACGACGAGGAGCCCGCAGAGCTAAATATTGACGACATCAAGTCCCTTCAGTGGGGTATCGACGCCGTCAAGAGCATCTGCGGATCCGACATCGCCTTCCTGATGACTAAGGCCAGCGACCTGAAGGTAGACATCCCCCGGACCAATTCAACCGGAGAGATGGACGGACTCCTCGAGGAGAAGCGCCTGACCTTCGATCTGAAGACCGGCATGATCCGGAACTACCGGGAGCAGATGGCAGCATATGCTCTTGGGATGATGACCCGGACGTTCACAACGGACTGGACTTGTTATCTGATCTTTTGCGATCAGGAGGAAGTGGTCCGCCATGACTTCACCTTCGAGGAGGCAGATGCAATCGTGAAGCACGTAGCCGCAGAATATCATACACCGGGCAAGGTTCCGACTATGTGTGAGTATTGCGGATGGTGTGCCCATCAGAACAATTGTATCACTCGCATCCATGCAGCCAATCAGGCATTCAATACCTCAGGCAGGTTAATTGCCGGGGAGTCCTTTGACGAGATCCTCAACGACGAGGACAAGCTGTCAGAGTTCCTCGACGGAGCGTCAGTAATCGGAGACTACCAAGCGCAAGCTAAAAACAAGGCTAAAGAGCTCGGTGGCATCGATGGATGGAAGACGGTAAAGTTCAAGGGAAGGGAGTTCGTGAAGGCGGAAAAAATATCTTCTCTTTTAGACAAAAACGGCATTGACTTCGCTAGCGTTCTCGAATATGTTCGCATTCCTGCAGCAAAACTTCGGGAGCTAGTCGGAGACGACGCAGAAAAAGCAATCACTCGGGGCAACGATGTCCTACAACTAAGAAAAGCAAAAAGAACACAATAGATGAGCAAGGTAACACTTCCAATAGACGAGCCAAAAGCGCGGATCATTCCCCGCTGGGCAGCCAAGGGCCTCATGCCTGTTAACGTAAGAAGAGACGGAAAACTCCGTCCAGCAGTAAGAAGAGGAAAACACGCTTGCAACCGGGGATCGGTTGTGATACGTTCTCCCCACATTCGAGTAGGACTCTAATTTCAGTAAAACAAAAACAAACAACCAAAACCAAGTAGACAAAAATAACATGCCAAGCATCACAGTAACTAAGTCGGAGGACCTCGGTCCTATTGAGAACCTCGCACCGGGCCGCTACGCTTTCGAAGTCATCGAGGCATCTGAGACCCTCGCTAAGTCATCCGGTAACGAGATGATCAAGCTGAACCTCAAGATCGGCGGCAAGCCTAATCGGGTGTGGGACAACCTCGTATTTACCGAGAAAGCCTTTTGGAAGGTCACCCAGTTCCTCGAGGCAGTCGGAGAGAA
>PBTG01000202.1 GCA_002726535.1 Myxococcales bacterium
CGGAGACCGGGGAGATCGTCAGCGGTATGGCCTACATGTACCACCACAACAATACGGCTGCGTGGCGTACCGTGGAGATGATCGAACTGCTCAACGGCGCGCGAAAGCCGGGCGATTTTATCAAAGGGCTGGACCTGACCGAGTGGATCGACCAAATCAACGCAGGCAAAGGTCGTTTTCAGACCCGCGGACTCGAAGAGGCGACCACGATGGTCGATCGAATCGCCAACAGTGTTTTTAGCGAGTATTGGGCTGGCAGGCGGACGCCGATTACCGCCGAAGACGAAGCCTTTCAAGACAAACATGGCCACCACAAATGGGCTCACAAACACTTGCAGACCATGTACGACGCTGGTCACTTGAGCGGACTGGGCAATAGCCCGCAGGCGCGACTCGACCGGATCAAGGGCAAGGGGCTTGAGAAGCTTCTGATTCATCCAGAACTCAAGATGGCGGCCGGCTTTGCGCCCGACGCTGACCTGAGCGAAGAACTCCTCGATGCAGTCAGCCCAGTTCGCCAGGGCCTGTCGGCATCGGTGAGAGATCGCGATCGAATCCGCCAGGAGATCGCCGCCAGCCGCAACATGTATCTCCCCGAGATGCTCGACGACGCGCTGATGGGTCTAGCGAGGGAGGTCAAAGGCAAGACCAGTGAAGAGGTCTATCAAATCGTCCGTGAGTCGGTATACACCGCAGTGTTTGCACACGAGGTCGGTCACAGCTTGGGACTGATGCACAACTTCGGCGGCTCTGACGACGCAGTGAACTACTTCGATGGCTACTGGAAGCTGCGTGACGACGGCAAGGTCGGTCCACGACTAAACGACCCCATCAGCGACAAAGAAATCGACGGCAAGATTTACAACTACGCGTACTCCTCGGTCATGGACTACGCTGGCCGGCTGACCATCGATGGCCTCGGGGTCGGCAAATATGACCGGGCGGCCATCCTCTACGGCTACAGCAACAAGGTCGAGGTCTACAAAGATCCTGGCAGCGTCCCACAGCGCTGGAAGCAATGGTTCGACGGTCGCTCGGAGATCTTGCAGTTCTTCGTGCTTGGGCCACAGGCCGTTCACTACACAACGATCTACAACGAGACCGGCCCGAAGATGTACCTAGACGACAACCGCATGCTCGTCGATGCAGGCACGCTGTCGACAGACCTGAGCCAGGCGAGTGTTGACGGCCAAACCTACTATCGGGTGCCTTACGTGTACTGCACGCACGGCCGCAGCGATCTTTCGGACTCGTGTCTCACCCGAGACTTCGGCGCCGATAGCATGGAGCGGATGCAGCACTTTTTAGCCGAGTGGGACACTTGGTATCTCACACGCGCTTTCGTCCGAGGCAATCTCGGCATGAACAACAACACCTACGCCAATCGCTACTACCGCCGAATCTATAATCGCATCAAACAATGGCACGACATCTACGGGCTCTACGCCGCGTTCTTGCCGCAGTTTTATGCGCCGCAGACGCTCAACGCCTTCTTGACTGACCCCGTCAATGGCTGGGGCGGCAATACCTGGGCCATTCAAAACGCCTTTCAATACCTAGTCGAAACCATCTTGATGCCCGACGTTGGAAGCTACGCCAAGAGACCTCAAGCCGATGGCAGCAGCCTGTGGCAGGCCGGAGGCGGCGGCAATCTGAGCTTGGGGGTCACCGACGCCCGTTACTATTCGACCAGTTGGTCTTTCGGCGGCCAAGGCGGCCGTGAGTGTGGATACTTCTGGTACGAATGCCTCGAGCGAATTGGCTTTTACGTCGACAAAGTCATGGCGATGATGGCCATCTCCGACAGCCGCACAAACTTCGTGGCGCGCGCCAACCCAATCGATATCCGTGAGTGGCATGTCAGCTACTACAATACCTTCAGCGAGTCGATTCGAACCATCAACGCAGCCCTACAGTCCGGAGATTGGAGTCGAGTAGGCCCTTTTCGCGATGGGGCGGGGAAAATCCGCTTCCCCAACTACGCGGGTAAGCTGACGACCATTCATCCTGACGCCATTGATCCTGCCGCAGATTTTACCGTTCAACTGTATTTCTCCTTGCTCGGTCAAGCCAACTTTATGACCAACTACGATCGCGCATTCTTGGACGAGGCGCAGGTCTGGATCAAAGGCACTGGCAAAGGGCCTGAAGTCGCCGCATCGAATCTGGTTGAGTTTACCGACGTCGACTCCGGGATGACCTATGCAGCTCTCAAGCGTGAGCGAGGCGCTGGCAAAGCGATGATCGAGCAGGCTCAAGCGCTCTTTTTGCGCTCTAATGAGTGCTCAGGACCCGCTTGCGCGAGCAACGTCAACGCAAACCAGCGCGCCGTAGCGACAGCGGAACTCAAAAAGTACATGCAACTGCTCAAGGCAGTGGCCGAGATGAGCTTTTTGATGAACTACGGTCACCCGCTCAACCCTTAAGCCAACGCGCAATCCCTCAGCGACAGAGATTTATCTCGCTTGGGATTCATGATAAGGCCCTGAAACCGCTCCGTTGTGAGCGGACGGAGGTCTCATGTCCAAGTCGATGCCGTCCTTGTTGCTACTAAAGCGTCCTATTGTGCTCTTGTTCGGGGTTGTGTTGGGCGCCTGTGCTGGGAGTGCTGTAACCACCGTAGCCACCGAAATTGGGCGGCCGACAGTGCCTCCGAATGCGGCGCCGAGCGCACCTACTATTGTCTCCTTGAGCAAAGCCGTTACCTGGCAAGTCGGTGGAGGCAAGGCGTCGGTTCGGGCCCTGGCTCATGGCCAGCAAGCCTGGATAGGAAAACTATCGATGGCCGCCAATGGCAAAGTGCCCCTGCACCGTGACCCCACCGAAGAGTACATCCACGTATTGGCTGGCACAGGAGCCATCACGATCGATGGCGTCACGACCCAGATTGGTCCTGGGGATACGGTCTATATGCCCGCTAACGCCGAGGTTACCTATACCAATGGCGCACAGACGCTCGAAGCCATCCAAGTCTTCGCTGGACCTGCGCCAGCGGCAAAATATACAAAATGGACCCGCATTCAGCCATGAAAACACCTTCACATTCAGATCGCCCGATAGGCCTTGCGCTGCTGGGATGCGGCACTGTCGGAAGCGGCTTGCTCGATATCGTAACCGGTCACTCAGAGCGACTCGCCGCCAGCAGCGGAGGTGAATTTCAGGTCATTGCAATCGTCGTTCGTTGTCTCGACAAAGAGCGGGACCCAGTGGTTCGTACTGAGCTGCTGACGACAGATGCGTCGTCGCTCATCGACGACCCACGCGTCGATATCGTCGTCGAATTGATGGGTGGCATCGAGCCCGCGCGGACGCTGGTGATGCAGGCTTTGCGCGCTGGTAAGGCCGTGGTGACCGCCAACAAAGCAATCATCGCTCGATTTGGTCCAGAGTTTCAGGCGGCGGCGGAACAAAGCGGCGGCAGCCTGCACTATGAAGCCGCGGCGGCCGGTGCGATCCCGGTTGTGAAGGTGGTTGCTGAAGCGCTCCGTGGCAATCAAATCAACGAGCTGATGGGAATCGTCAACGGGACCTGTAACTACATCCTGACTGAAATGACGCAATCTGGAGCGCCCTTGTCACAAGCTTTGTCGAACGCGCAGCGCCTCGGCTATGCGGAGGCTGACCCAAGCAGCGATATCGGCGGCGAAGATGCCGCGTACAAGCTGACCTTGCTCGCTCGCTTGGCCTTTGGCGCAAGGGTGGACATCGATGCGGTCCACTGTGAAGGAATCGACTCGGTGAGCGCTGAGGACATCAGTCGGGCTCAAAGTCTCGGCTATGTGGTCAAGCTATTGGCCGTGGGTAGACGCCAGTCCAAAGGGCTCGATGTCCGCGTACATCCGACTCTGGTACCTGCTGAGCACCCCCTCGCCGCCGTGCATGGAGCGTTCAACGCTGTGTATCTGCAAGGAGATAGCTCTGGGCCTTTGATGCTCTACGGACAAGGAGCTGGCAGAGCCGCCACTGCCAGCGCGGTGGCAGCTGACGTCATCGATGCTGCCAGAGCTATCCGCTCAAATGGCGACACGTCGGGGCCCATATCGGGCTTTACCGAAACGTTGCCGGTGCTGCCGATCGATGACTCCCTGAGCCGCTACTACATCTGCCTCAAGGTCGCCGATGAGCCCGGTGTGCTGGCGGCCGTGGCGAACGTCTTCGGCGAGCATCAGGTCAGCGTTGCGTCTTGTCTCCAAGAGGGCCAAGGTGCGACGCCCGTAGACTTGATCTTCGTGACACACACCGTCCGCCACGGGGCATTGATGGCAGCGCTCGCAGAGATCGGTTCACTGTCGACTGTTGTGTCGGTGGCGGCGACGATGCGAGTTTTGCGCTGAGGAAAGATTGTCGTGAAAGTGATTTTACACGTACCAGCAACCACTTCGAACCTCGGTCCGGGCTTTGATGCACTCGGTATGGCGCTGAGTCTTCACAGCACATTTGAGATGGATACCGATGTGCAGCGCCCCGAGGTAAACATCACCGGTTACGGCGCCGAAACGCTACCGCGTGACGGTCGCAATTTGGTGTTGCAAGTCGCCTCGGACGCTCTCGCCCAAATCGGCCAAAAATTGCCGCCTGTACGGCTGACGCAGCACAACCGAGTGCCGCTTGGCAGCGGCTTGGGCTCTTCGTCGACGGCTGTCGTAGCAGGCCTCGCGCTGGCGCAAGTGCTCGCTGGTTTACCCCTGGACCGTCAAGCCATCCTGGATGCAGCCTGCGTCATCGAGGGTCACCCCGACAACGCTGCGCCCTGCGTAATGGGCGGATTGGTCACCGCGATTTGGGATGGTCAACGCTGCGAATGGCTCCACTTGCCGATATCTCCAGCTTTGGGAGTCGTGACCTGTACTCCACAGCTATCTCTGAGCACCAAGCTCATGCGTGCGGCATTGCCAAGAGAAGTTGATTTTGAGGACGCCGTTCATAACGGAGTTCATGCGTGCATGCTCATCGGAGCTCTTGCAACCGGCCGCTTAGAACTACTCCACAAGGCCATATCCGACCGTCTGCATGTGCCCTTTCGGTCCCCTCATATTCCCGGCTACACCCAGGTTGTCGCCGCTGCCGAATCAGCTGGAGCCTTGGTCGCAACGATCTCCGGAGCTGGGCCTACGGTCATCGCGCTCATCGAGCAGGGCAACCAACAAGGCGCCGCGGTCGCTCAATCCATGCAAGCAGCTTTCGCCCATGCGGGATTGCAGAGCGTGGCCCACGAGTTGACCCCGCGTCCTCAAGGCATGGAAATCGTAGTGCACTAACCCATTACAGACCTCGGCTCGTTTGACCTAAACGCCAGATCTCGATACCTAAAGCGACACGATGGTTGCCGAGACTCGCAACGTTGGATCCGTGAACGTTGACCGACAAGCACCCTGGCAGCGATTGGCTTTCGCTCTACACATCAACCCGTGTGTCTACTACCGACTCGCCAGGGACAATCAAGCCGAGGGGGCACCTCGCACGTGAGGAGAACTGGATTGTGCAAGTTCTGACGTCCATGAAGTTGTTGCAGACCCGCGTCGCTCTGACCTTCGCTCTGCTCGTCGTCGGTTGCGATGTACAACAAGGTTCGAGCGATAATGTCCAGACTCAAACCAACGGTCCTGCGGACGTCGTACAAGGCGAAAGCCAACCTTCAACTCCGCCCTTCTTTGAGCTCGGTCGCAATGTAACCGGGAAAAACACTCCGAAGTATTACACCCCAATCAATGAAGGCGATGAGCTTGAGGTTGAGTTGGGTCCACAGGGCCTGTGGATGGTGGTCTTGGCGTTTAAGACCCAAGCGATGCTCTCCGCTCCACTATTTTTATCGGGATCGATCGAGGTCGAAGACCATGAAGCCTTTGGCTCCATGAAGCTCAAAAAGCAAAAGGTGTTCCCTGGCGGCGACGGCTTTGACTATTATTACAACTTTTGGCTGGTGGTGAAGCTGCCGACCGGGTCTTTTCCCTACGGTGTGAGCGGAAACAAAGCGAGCATCAATTTTGAGGTTCAAAGCAACGATGGCAGCGTTCATCAACTGATTCGTTCTGTGACCCTGATCGGCGGGCCCTAGCATGCGCAATTAGAGACCCTCACTACCGAATAGGCTCGGTTCAAAAGAACTGCTGAGAACCGAAAGACAAGAGCCAATCCTGGTCACCAATGGACCAAGCCACGTCGACTCTAGCGACGAGGCCAACGAGGGGCGGGACGATCATCCGAATCCCGGCGCCTGCTGACGCCGCCCCCATCCAACGTGAGTTCTGAAGGTCTTGCACAGCAGCCCCGTCCACGAAGAGCACATGCTGCAAGACAAACCATCGACGATGTACGCTGGGAATTCGCGCCTCCACATTCACCACCGCGCTCCGCTCGCCGACGAAGCGGCCTTCTGCGTACCCTCGCACCGCTGTGTATCCGCCCACAAAGAGCCGGTGTTCAGGGTGGGCGCGACTCTGTAGGGCAAGGCGCGCTTGAGCGACGAGATTGAGCCGCGCTGGGCCCAGCCAAGCCGCCTTGGCGCTGATTCGCCCTCGAAGCCAATCGTTGTCGCCTTGGGTCCACCCTCGCGCCAGTTCAAGGGTTGCCGTGGCTTGAATGCCTCGTTCCAAGTAATCATCCAGTTGAATCCGCCCCAAGCGTCCCCACAACTTTGCGATGAGCCACCAGCCTGAGGCAGGTAATCCGCTGCTTAAGACCTCATTGTCCTGCTTTGACCGATACGCTTTGGGAAGTGTGGCCACACTGAATTCATCCCTGATTGTACTGAGGCTCATCCCGTATAGTTTCTCAGGATCTCGTAGATCGCCGAGTTCGAAGGTAAGCATTTGCCGCTGACGAGACCAGCCTCCAATCAAATCGCCATTGTCGCCATATTGGAATCGATTGCGATTGCTATGCTCGAGCAGCACTGCCCCGCTTAAGCGTCGATGGAACAAACGAGGGTCGACGAGACTCACCACCGCAGAATGAGTGCCAGCGAAATACCAATAATAGGCGCGAAGCCCCAGATAACGGCCGAATAGATTGCGGTCTTGCAGCCCCAATCGAAAAAACAATCGGCCTCCGCCCCGGCCTGCCGAGACAATCGGCAAGGTCGACCACTTCTCGTCGAAGCCGAAGGTCAACGTAACACCGTCTGCAGTGGGCGTGACGATCGCGTCGACGCGACGAAAAATCCCAAGGTTTCGCAGTCGCGTGAGAGACTCGACCAAATCAGTCTTGGTCAACGTCTTTGCGATCGCGACGGTCAACTCTCGACGAACCACCCGCTCATCGGTTCGCGTGAGTCCCTGTAAATACAGGCCTCGTACGGGGCGAGACCAACCGGATCGCCACTCGGCGAGCGCCAGATCCTGTCGATCGAGGCGAGCCCTGGCTGATGATGGTGAGTGAGTCTGACTTGCTTGCTGAGGGCTCGGAACGGCACCCAAGGCTGGTAGACTAAAGCTACACAGCATCCCCAACACTAAGAACGTAACGCACCAAGGGTCTAAGCATCGCATCGAGCGCAGCGATGACGCTTGCACGCCGCCCTGACAAGCCTCATGGTAAAGGCCCCTTTGGTTGCGGTCTGGAGATACGAACATGTCAGATATCCCCCGCGCGCTCGTCGTTGGCGCAGGCCTTGCTGGTTCCCTCATGACGACCATGTTAGCGCGTCGTGGCTGGAAGGTGGACCTTGTAGAGCGTCGTGGCGATCTTCGCCTTAGCAGTGGCTCTGCTGGACGCTCGATCAACCTCGCTCTTTCGACCCGCGGCATCACCGCGCTCGAGCGAGTCGGACTCGCCGTCAACGTCCTGGAAGAGACCATCCCCATGCATGGCCGCATGATGCATGACCACCGAGGACAACTCACCTTTCAACCCTATGGACAAAGCGGTCAAGCAATTCAATCGGTGTCGCGGCGCGGCCTCAATGAACTGTTGCTAAACATCGCTGAGCAGCAGGCCAATGTCTCTGTGAGCTTTGATCTGCGCTGTACAGACGTCGATATTGATGCCCCGACAGCGCACTTCATCAACCGCGACGGAGAGCCGGTCGTGAAAAAGGCGGATCTGCTGATCGGTTGCGATGGAATCTTCTCCACCGTCCGTGGTCGGATGATGAAGACTGACCGATTCGATTACGAGCAACGCTACCTTGCTCACGGCTACAAGGAACTCAGCGTCCTTCCGGGCGTAGACGGTGAGTTTCAGCTCGAACCTGAAGCGCTGCACATTTGGCCACGAGGAGACTTTATGCTCATCGCCCTGCCAAATCTCGACCGCAGCTTCACTTGCACCCTTTTCCACGCCTATGGAGGCGATGATGGGTTCGACAACCTGCAGAGCGACGAGCAGGTCCTGGACTTTTTTCGTCGGCACTTCCCTGACGTGTTGCCGGTGATGCCAAACCTCTTGGAAGATTGGCGCGCCAACCCGGTCAGCAGTCTCGCAACGATTCAATGTGCTCCTTTTCATCATGGCGATACGACCGTACTGATCGGCGATTCCGCCCACGCCGTGGTGCCATTTTACGGTCAAGGGATGAACGCCGCCTTCGAAAGCGCCTCGATTTTCGACCAGATTCTCGCCGAGCACGGCAATGACCTCAGCGCCGCCCTACCCGCATTTACCCGGCAACGCAAAGCGGATGCGGATGCAATCCGACAACTCGCCTTGGACAACTTCTTAGAGATGCGCGACCACGTCGCTGATCCAGAATTTCTCCGGCGTAGCGCGATCGAAAAGCGGATCCAAAGAGCGAGCGCTAGCCCCTATCTACCCTTGTACTCGATGGTGACCTTCTCGAACTTGCCTTACGCCGAAACCATCCGCCGTTCACGCGTTCAAAGTCGTTGGCTCGACGAGCGACTTGCAGCCGCGTCGCAAAGCGAAGTAGATGAGACCAGTGAGGCGTTCATCGCCTTGCTGCTCAAAGAGCCACCGCCAGTGTTCGATTCGCTCAGCTAGTCCCAATCACCCGCCGAAAGACATCCGCGAACCGCCACATGTCTTCGTAGGTGTTGTACAGTGGTACAGGGGCAAGACGGATAACATCCGGCACTCGAAAATCACAGACGACGCCAGCGTCGGCCAATGCACTGTGAAGCTCACGGGCTCGCCCAGGGACCCGCAAAGAGAGTTGGCAACCACGAGCGGCAGCGTGCCGCGGAGTGATGACCTCGAAGGTGCCTGCACCAAAACGGTCGAGCAACTCGAGGAAATAGTCCGTCAACCGCAGCGAACGAACTCGCAAGGCGCTCATGCCGATCTCGTCGAAAAGTTCCAACGAGGCGATCAGCGGCGCGATGGAAAACACCGGTGCGTTCGACAACTGCCAAGCGCCCGCTCCACGTTGAGGCGAAAACTTCGGTGCCATCTCAAATCGCGTTTCAGGCTCAGTGCCCCACCAGCCTTCGAAGCGAGGGATGTCAGAGCGCTGACTCCATCGTTCATGGACGAAGGCACCTGAAACGCTGCCAGGGCCTGAATTGAGGTATTTGTACGAGCAAAAAGCAGCAAAATCGACCCCATCATCATGAAGATTAAGGGGAACATTGCCGGCAGCATGAGCCAAATCCCAGCCAACCAAGGCGCCTGCCGCGTGACCTGCAGCCGTGATGCGTCGAATGTCGTGCCACTGCCCCGTGTAGTACTGAACACCGGCGATCATGACCAACGCGACCGAGTGTCCATGCTCAGCAAGCCACGCCTCCACATCCTCAGTGAGCAGCGTCGTTTGGCCAGCCTTAGGCGCCAACTCCACGACCGCATCATCGGCATCGAAACCGTGAAAGCGTGCCTGACTCGCTACAGCATAGCGATCAGATGGGAAGGCTCCGGCTTCAATCACGATCCGATAGCGCTCTGGGGTCGGTCGATAAAAGGAAGTCATCAGCAGATGCAGATTGGTGGTCAGACCATTCATGGCGACCACCTCGTGCCCCTTCGCTCCTACAAGGCGCGCAAGCGGCTCACTGACCTGCTCGTGGTAGCTATACCAAGGCCTCCGAGACTGAAAGTGACCTTCGACACCGAAGCGAGCCCAATCGTCGAGTTCCTCAGATACTAGCTGCCGGGTTCGTTTCGGCTGGAGGCCAAGCGAGTTCCCGCAGAGGTAAATACACTCGTCGCCAGAGGCCGTCGGAGGCACCCAAAAGTGCTCTCGCCAACTCGGGTCTTGAGCGTCTAGTCCCTGCGCGGCGGCGAGGCTGTATCGGTCGTCGTTCATCGCGCTTTACTTTTTCAGGTTGGGGTCGGGCTCAGGCGGAGTTTTTGGTGTCGGCGGCACCTTATCTTGGTCAACCGGCACATCGGCAGAGGCCGGTTTGTCTCCGCTAGCTGGAGTCGGCGCGGCCGTCACAGTCACCCCGATCGATGCGGACATCTTGGGGCCATAGGACAAGTGAGCTCCGTTGGCGAACTGCAAACTCAGTTCATGTTTACCTGGCTTCAAAAAGATTTCGGCCTCGGACTGCGCTTTGCCAAAATGCAGATGCTGCGCGTCCTTCTTGACCGGCATACCCATCTTGGTCAGTTCGGTATTGATCAAGATGTGGTGGTGCCCCGTATGCTCGACGATTTGGCCGGCAGGACGGAGCTTCATGCCCTCGAGTCCCATCTTGACCTTCACAGCCACCAGTCCGTCTTTGACGATCCCGACGAGATTGGCGCCATCTTTGGGCTCAACGAAAAACACTCGCGCTGTGGCAGGCACTGCGCCAGCGGGATTGGCTGGTGCCTTTGGTTTCGCATCGACTTTCGGCGCAGATGCAGGTGCCACCTTGGTGGACTTGGCAGGTGTTTTGTCTGTCTTCTTACCGCAACCGACAGCGAGCCATGTGGTGCTTAGCAACACCACCAGGACCTGGTTCGTGACTGTTTTGCTCATGACCGAAAGCCTCCTATTGTCTTGAGAGTCCCGAGAGTCTATCGCGCTTCGAAGACCAAGGGCAACTTCATCGGTTTCAAACCGACCCGCCAAAAAGGATTTTCCAACGCCCCATCAACATCTGAGAGCAGCCAGGTTTTGGGTCTTCCGTTGTGCTGCTTGACGCGGTAGGTTCCGGGGCCCTAGCGAGGGGATGACCCTCCTACATCGGAGTATCGACTCATGAGCTTACAGCGTCGCGCTTTTGTGGTGGGCGGACACATCACGCCTTTTATTGGCAAAGGTCACCCTGATTTCGTGTGGAAACGTCACCCTGATTTTGGCACGCGACAAAATCCGAGTCTTGAAGACTACATATCGCAGAGTGTCCAAGGCGCCCTGCAGAGCACGGGGACACCGGCCGAACTGGTCGAAAAAGCATGGATCGGTAACTTCGTCGGCGAGCTATTTTGTAATCAAGGCCACCTGGGCGCTGCAGTCGTCGGCGCCGACCGAGCGCTGCTGCACAAGCCTGTGATGCGCGTCGAAGGAGCCTGTGCTTCTGGTGGCTTGGCCTTTTCTTCAGCGCTCGAGGCCATCCAAGCCGGCGCTGACGTAACCTTGGTGGTTGGGGCTGAGGTTCAAACCACAGCCTCAGCGCGCGACGGCGGAGATTACCTAGCTCGTGCCTCACACTACCGCCGTCAGCGGTCGATCGACGATTTCACTTTCCCGGCGCTATTCGCTCGCCGTATTCGGGCCTATCACGAAGCTCATGGTCTGACCGAAGCCGATCTTGCCCACGTATCGGTCAAAGCATACGCCAACGCCAACCAAAACCCATTGGCTCATATGCACGCAGTGTCCATGACCCACGAGCGAGCTGCTGGAGTCGAGGGTAATCCCAAGTTTCTCAGCAACCCCGACGTCCGCGAGTTCCTCAAAGTCTCAGACTGCTCACAAGTCTCGGACGGCGGCGCAGCGCTGATTTTGGTGAGCGAGGCTGGTCTCCAAAAGCTCGGAAAGAGCCCGGCTGACGCCATCGAAGTGCTCGGATTGGGCCATGCCACGGGCAACCTATACGAAGACAATGACCCACTAGCCATGGAGACTACTACAGCGGCTGCAGCCGTGGCCTACAGCCAATCGGGAGTCAGCGCCGACGAGGTCGACATCGCAGAAGTGCACGATTGCTTCACCATCACCGAGCTCTTGATGATGGAGGCCCTTGGATGGGCATCGCCTGGACAGAGCGCCGCCCAAGTCTGTGATGGACGGACCGCAATCGGTGGCCAGTTGCCCATCAATACGGGAGGTGGACTGGTCGGGTTTGGTCATCCAGTCGGTGCCACAGGCGTCAAACAGATCCTTGAGATCTACCGACAAATGAAAGGCCTGTGCGGCGCTTACCAAGTGCAGCGAAGCCTATCGATCGGTGTCACCGCCAACATGGGTGGTGATGACAAAACAGCCGTAGTGGGAGTATTCGCCAACCGGTAACAATCCCGAGGCGCTTGAGGTGGCCTCGCCGACGCCTTAATCGAGTTCCTAGCCAGTATCTATCACACGAGGGCATGACCCCTGAGGACAGCAGCGGGATGTATACGATCCGCAAAAGCCTAGACATCGACTTCGCCCACCACATCCGTGGACATGCCGGCGCATGCATCCACATACACGGACATACATGGCGATTTGAGGTCGAGTTGCAAGCCAAGTCTCTCGATGAAGACGGCTTCGTGATCGACTTCAAGCGCCTGAAGACCGAAGTGCTGCAACCTTGCCATCGGCTCTTGGATCATAGCTTGGCGATCGGGGCCGACACCTATGCAGAAACAGAGAGAGCTTTGATTCCTCTCGGTCAAGCGCTGCTGGACAGTCGCATGCCACGACACGGCACCACAGAGACCTCGGACTCGTCGGTCACGACCCTGGCTGGAGCGTGCAACCGGTACCCAGGCGGAATGAAGGTCGTGGTCTTTCCCTTTTCGCCAACCAGCGAACGCATCGCAAAGTGGCTCTATGAGGTCGCTCAAGATACACTTGGGGACGAACGAGTATCGGTCGCGGCGGCGCGGGTCTTCGAGACCCAAAAACCAGTCCCAGCGGTCGCTGAATATCGGCCCTGAGGTGGCTCAGCAGGCGATGGAGCAAGGCATGCGGCGTTGTGAGGTCTGTGGTCTGTCGACGACGGCGCTCGTTTGTCCGCGCGATGGTGGCACGACAGTTGCAACAAATGCCGGTGAAGATTCAGAACCACGCGCAGCTCTGAGCCAGGCCGCCCCCAAAGTTGGCAGCTCAAAACGTCAGAGTACTGCACGGCACAGCAATCAAGCCTCGGTAGATGTACCTGCCCTTGGTACCCACAGTGCTGAAGTGTCGTTTAAGTCGACGCTGCCGGGAGCCGTACAGATGCGCCAAGTGCCCTTGTCGCAAGCCGGCCGGGCAGAAGATCTGCCGAAGATTTGGGATGCGCCAGGATCGCAGGATGACCGAGCAATCAAGAGAGATACGAAGCCGCTGCCACGAGATCAGCCGTCTGCAGCTCGTACGGGTGCAGGGGCAAGCGAGTCTTCGTCACAATCGGACCCGCTCGACGAGTTGATTCAAAGCTACGTCCACGACGGGCCCAACGCTTCAGCGCAACCGACGCAATCTAATGCGTCTACGGCGGCGCCTGCCGCCCAAGATGCTCGTCGATCCGGGGGATGGGGCGACGAACTCTTCGGTGAGGCTGGTCGCGACTTCGAGCCGCGAGAATCGGCCGCAGCCAGAGCACCACAGCCGCCTGCCGTCATCGAAGAGCGACAATCTGGACAAGGTGAACCTGAAATCCGCCCTTCAAACGAGTCCAATTCAGCGTCGCACCTGATTGTTTGGTCCATCATTGCAGTGATGATCGTCTCGGCCTGTGCATTGTGGGCGTATCTCCTGTCGCAAAATGACCTTCCACCACCTACCGAATCTGCAAGTCCCGCCGTGGGTGCTGTGCTCGCGGCGCCCGACAAAACAAAGTCGCCGCCCAAGTCCGCGCCCCAAGTCAATGTAAAGCCCCAAGCGCAGACGCTCGATGAAGAGGCCGAAGACGACAAACCAAACTTGGTGTTTCGGGCCCGATTGAGTCCCAAAGATCACATCAGCCCCTCCGGCGATAAGCTAACGGTCGCCTGGAAAGTGCTGGTTCGTGACAGAGACCGCTTTCATCTCGGACAGGGCGACCCAGAGGACACCGAGGACTCTCGATTTCGGGATGAGGCCGGCCGCAAACGCCTAATTTATCTACTCAAGCACCGGCGGCTTTCGACCGAGTCGCAACACGCCATCAAGGGCAGCTTCCCCTTGGTCGAGGTTCGCATTTGGGATGATCAAGTGACTGTCGAAGTCCTCGGCGAGTAAATCGTCCCTTGCATGACAAAATCGGAGTATACTGGCTGCGAACGTCCACTCAGCCCATATGGGAGTCATGTCGAATGAGTAACTGCAAGGCCATCATATTGATTAGCGCGTTTTTGCTTGGTGCGCTCTCGGTCGGCACCCAAAATGAAGCGAGTGCGAGCCCCAGAGTCTGGTTTGAGGGTGTGTTGACCTCTGGTGGCGGCGCCCCAGCCGCAGATGGCCAGTACGACGTGACGCTGTCACTGTACACCGCCAAGAGCGCCAAGAGCGCGGCCTGGGTCGACGGGCCAGTGAAAGTCCAGGTGACATCCGGACACTTTGCTTACCTGTTGGGCAGCGGCAAAGTGCTCGACAGCACGACGCTGGCTTTGCTCAAGACCCCTTGGATTGGGGTGAGTGTCGGCCAAGACCCTGAGATGCCGCGCGTGCAAGTTGGCGGCACGCTCCAGGCCGCGGTGGCGACGGTGGCGACGGTGGCTCTAGGAGTCAACTGCAGTGGGTGCATTGAAATCAGCGCCCTGAAGTTCAACGGCGACATGGACCTGAGTGGCAACAGCATAAAGGCGAAAAACGGTATTTTCACGGGCTCGTTGCAGGCCTCTACGGTCGCTGCGCAGGCCTTCGTCGGAGATGGATCCAAACTCACAGGCCTGCAACTTCCCAAAGGTCAGTGCAAAGCTGGCGCCGTGGTCACCGCCATCAACCCAGACGGCTCA
Organism: Myxococcales bacterium; assembly: GCA_002726535.1. Taxonomy (GTDB): domain Bacteria; phylum Myxococcota_A; class UBA9042; order UBA9042; family UBA9042; genus UBA9042. The sequence goes on from PBTG01000202.1 coordinate 14,950, forward strand.
CTGAAGTGCGTCGTGCCGTCGGTCGAAGTCAAACTTCCCGCCGATGGACTCGATGAGGTCAGCAACGGCGTGCTGAGCAACGAGTTCGTCGACGCCATGTCCTTGGCTTCTGCCGTGAAGATCCCGGACAACACAGGGGTCGAAGCCGTCGCTCAGTTGGACTTTCCTAAGCTCGGCACACCGAAGGCTTTTACACTCCGAATCAAACTCAGCAACTCGGACCTGTCGTCAGTGTCGGTCAAGGTGTTGCCACCGGACGACAAGGCAAAGGGCTATGTCATCTGTGACCCCTGCGGCAAGGTCGATGAAAAGGCCTATGACAAGACCTTCTCGCCCAGCGCTCCACCGCAAAAAGGCGACCTGTCAAAGTGGGCGACGAGTTCCCCGGCTGGCAAATGGACGCTTAAGGTTTTGGATACAAAGTTTTGTATCCCGCAAAAGCCCGGTAACGCGAAGCTCTGTGATTTGACCAAAAAGATCGACGGCGAGGTCACGGAGTTCCGCGTCGAGACCGTCACAGTGAGCGACAAAAAAGTCCAAGCAAAGGGCACGCTGCTAATCAACGGCGGACTACAGCTCGGCACACTGAACGCTGCCTGCACGCCCAGTTTACGAGGCCAGATGCGTTGGGACGCGCTCGAAGGTGGGCAAGTATGCGACGGCAGCGACTGGGTAACCAACGCCCATCGACCGGTATTTTGGCAGGGCGGCTGCACCGTCAACGGCTCGACGAGCAACTGGTATTACTACTGCACGGATCAAACCGACTACAATACAGCTGGGCGCTACCTGGATGTGGCTTCAGCCAAGTCAGGCTCGTCGACCTCCAACGCGACCGGGCGTATCAAGGTCAAAATCGCGGGCTACTACAAGGTGAGCTTTTCAAGCTGGGGCCGCAGTCACAACCGCTACTTTGAATTGTACAAAGGCTCCCAAGTCGTCGCCGAGGGGCGCAATTATAACAGCGGCAACTCGGACAACCACATGAGCTTCGACAAGATGCTGTGGTTGAAGAAAAATGACACCGTCAATCTGCGTCTATACTCGAGCAGCAACAGTCCGAACTGGTACGGCAACACGGCCACTGTGGACGGCAAGATCATGATGCTCCGCAGCTGGATGCGGATCGACTACGTAGGCGCGAACTGGAAGTCTGTGGCCGTGTGCGGAGACAACGAGGTCGATCCAGGTGAGGGCTGTGATGACGGCAACACCAAAGACGGTGACTTTTGCTCGGCGAGCTGTCAGCCAACTGCGCCGGCCGGGAAAAAAGTGTGGTCGGTGCTGGCGCCGAGTAGCCAGAGCCCGAATGTCACGATGGGCAAAATTCCTGGAATTGCCGGCAAGAAAATCGTGATTACTCAATTGGGAATTTGTGGTGATTCAGACCAAAGTTCTGGAGCCAACCGCTTCTTGGTTACGGGCAGCGGGATAAGCTTTCGCTTCGCTGCTGGCCAAAGCAACCCCGGATCGGTGAATCAGTGGCTAGGGTTCACGCCAAACCTGGGGGGACAGGCTCGAGGATTCACGTATAAGACAGTGAACTACACAGCCAACGCAGGCTCAGACGTCACGGTGCAATGGGACTATCATAGTGACTGGGACGGCTTGTACTGCAAAACCACAGACAATCAGGGCAACAGCTACAGCGACTCCAGTTCGAGTGTGAGGCCCTGGATCCTGTACGAGTACCAATGAACAAACTACCTATCGTCTTGCTGGTCTTGTTGGCCTGCAGTTGTACCCGCCGTGTCGGGGTGGCTGATCGCAGCTCTTCGCCGACCAAAGCGAGCGCTCAGGGACCTCAAATCAAAAACAAGGGCGCCAAGGCCCCAGCCACTCCCATTGAGTACATGAACACCAATCCAGGCTCGTTGGCCTACCCAGCGAACACAGCCCAGGCCATCGCCAAGGCCGTGACCAAAGTCGCCAAGGACTACAAGCCGCGCACGCGCCACTGGGGCGGAAAAGAGCACAAGAGCCACGCCAAACACGCCGACCCTTATGCGCCACCGGGCTCAAAGCCCAACTACACCAATCGCCTCATTTTAGAGACCTCGCCATATCTGCGCCAACATGCGCACAACCCTGTGGATTGGCGTCCATGGGGCCCTGAAGCCTTCGCAGAAGCCCGCAAGCTCGGACGCCCCATCTTTTTGTCGGTCGGCTATTCGACCTGTCACTGGTGCCACGTGATGGAGCATGAGTCCTTCGAAGACCTCGAGATCGCGCACATGCTCAACAGCATGTACATCCCCATTAAGGTCGACCGAGAGGAGCGCCCCGACGTGGATGCTGTCTACATGGCCGCGGTGCACGCCATGCAGCGCGGCGGCGGCTGGCCCATGAGCGTATGGATTGCTCCTGGCAGCGAGGGTCAAAAACTCAAAGGGCTGCCCTTTTATGCCGGCACATACTTCCCACCTCGCGACGGCGCTCGCGGTCGGCGCCCCGGGTTCTTGGGGCTCGCGCGTCAGCTCGCTGAGCGCTACGCCGAGGACTCACAGTCGATTATCGCCAAAGGCCAATCCATCGCAGCGAGCGTCAAAAGACGTTTAGAGGCCGCCCCAAGCGGTCCCGTTCTCGGCACATCCGGTACCGACTCACTGGCCGCGGTGATGGCCCGGCGCTTCGATCCTGTTCACGGAGGCACGCGACGTGCGCCGAAATTTCCAAGCAACGTGCCGCACAGAGTGCTGCTCCGCCACTATCTACGAACCGGTGACAAGCAAAGTCTCAACATCTCACACGTGACCTTGCTCAAGATGCTTCGAGGCGGAATTTACGACCATATTGGTGGCGGCTTCGCTAGATACAGTACAGACCGTACATGGCTCGTACCTCACTTTGAAAAAATGCTCTATGACCAAGCGCTCATTGGCCAAGCACTCGTCGACGCTTTTCAGGTCACGGCCGATCCACAACTGGCGGTCACATTGCGCGAAACCCTCGATTATCTGCTCCGCGAGATGCGTCATCGAGTCGCAGGTAAACCAAGTGCATTTTACTCCGCGACAGATGCCGACAGTGAGGGTGAAGAGGGCAAGTACTTCTTGTTTACTCCCGCCGATTTGACAAGAATTTTGGGCGTTCAAGACGCTCGGATCATCGGTGAAATCTACGACGTCCGGCCGGGTGGCAACTTCGAGGGCCGCTCGATTTTGCATCGTGCTCGCTCATGGGCTGAAGAGGCCAAGAGCCGCAACACGTCAGCGGAGGCGCTGCGCGTGAGGTGCCGAAACCTACTGAACAAGCTGCTGGCGGTTCGAGTCAAACGAATCGCTCCGCTGCGGGATGACAAGATCTTAACCTCTTGGAACGGTCTGCTCATCGGAACGCTCGCCAGCGCAGGGTTTGTCCTCAAGGAGCCGCGCTACATTGAGGCCGCTGGTCAAGCCGCCGACTATATACTGACATACATGGTCGACGCCAAAGGCCGGCTGCTACGGACGGCTTTCGCCGACCGAGCGCGCGGCACTGCGTACCTCGACGACTACGCATTCCTGATCCAAGGACTGATCGAACTCTTCGAGGCCAGCGGCGACCCCAAAAGACTCGAGCAAGCGCTCAAACTCCAAAGCCAACTCGACAGCAAGTATGCCGATCAACGCGCCGGAGGTTACTTCGCCACCGCCGATGATGCCGAGGGACTGCTCGCGCGCGAGAAGCCCGATTATGATGGAGCGGAACCCTCGGGAAACTCTATCGCTGCCTTTAACTTAGCTCGACTGTGGAGCCTCACCGGCAGACACGAGTTCAAAGAGCGCGCCGAAAAAACAATCGCCGCCTTTCATCGCCGCCTGAGCAGCTATGCCATGGCGATGACCGAGATGTGGTTAGCAGTCGAGTTCCTCAACTGGCCTCCAAAGGAACTGGTACTTGTCCGGCCACAGGGCAGTTCACCTCAAGCCTTTGAACCCTTTGTTAAGGTTCTCAGAGCGAACTTTGTACCCAATCATGTCCGTTTGACAGTCGAGCAAGGCGCTGAGCAGAGTCGACTCGCCCGCTCATCTCCCTTGGTGCAGGGCAAAGTCGCTCGCAACAACCAAGTCACGGCCTACGTGTGTACAGCACAGACTTGCAAGCTACCGACAACGTCACCGCAAAAAATGTTGAGTCAACTCTTGGAGGCGAGCCGGACACGCTGAGTAGATCATCGATGAAATCGGTGCCGTCGCTTTAGCTTCCGGAGATCTTTTGAGCAGCCCACAAAGGGGCTGAAACGCCGAGTTTCACGTTCAGGTGTTGCCAACAAGGGATCCCGCTGGTACGCAATCGGAGCGCAACATGCTCTAAGCCAACAGGAGGCAATATGTCTTGGAATATCGCTGGTCGAGAGGTTAGCCATGTAGGCGTCATCGGCTCTGGTCAGATTGGCCCTGATATCGCCCTGCATTTCAGCAAAGTCCTGGCCCCAAAGGGCGGAACCATCGCGGTTGTCGACGTCAACGAGCAGGCTCTGGCTAAAGGTCGAGCAAAGTTGGACAAAAAAATCAGCCGTGGCGAGCAAAGCGGCGCCTTCCAACCCGAGCGTGCCCAAGCCATGCGCGAAGCCGTCAACTTCACCACAGATTATGACGCGCTCAAAGGCGCGCAGTTGGTCGTCGAGGCCGCCAGCGAGAACGTCGAACTCAAGGGTAAAATTTTTCAGATGGTCGCCGACCGTGTCGATGCTGACGCGATTTTATTGAGTAACTCCAGTCATCTAGAGCCAGAGCGCATCTTCGCTGACACGCCTCATCCAGGCAGGACAGCTGTGGCGCACTACTTCTTTCCTGCAGAGCGCAATCCAGTCGTCGAACTCGTGCCGAGCGCTGCGACCTCCGAAGCGACGATCGATTGGTTGCAGCGATTTTATGAATCGATCGGCAAACTGCCGGTAGTCGTCCAATCTCGTTATGGATATGCCTGCGATCCCGTCTTTGAGGGTGTTTTTGCCGTTGCTGCCAGAGCGGTCGAGGCCGGTCTCGGCACCGTCCGCGAAGTGGATTACGTCGCTCGAGAGGCACTGGGTATGACGGTCGGCCCCTTCACTGCGATGAATCTCACCGGAGGCAACCCGATCACCGCACATGGCCTCGCCGAGATGCACACCAAAATCCAGCCCTGGTACGCCCCACCCAAGCTCTTAACCGACAAACTTGAGGCCGAAGGACCCTCTGGCCGATGGGATGTTTGTGGACGTGGAGAAAAAGCGGACGTGCAGGACTCCAGTCGTAAGCAGGCGATCATCGACACGCTCCGAGGAGGCTATCTTGGACTCGCCTTTGAGATCGTCGACGCAGGCTTGGCATCGATCGACGACCTGGAGTTGGCCCTGCGAGTCGCTCTGGACATGGTTGGCCCCTGCGCATTGAGCAACGAGTTGGGCCTATCCAAGGCTTTAGATTTGGTGCAAAGCTACGCTAA
>PBTG01000030.1 GCA_002726535.1 Myxococcales bacterium
GACCACCTTCGCACATCCCGTTTTTACACATGTCCTTTTGGGTACAGGGGTCGCCATCATCACATACAGAGCCATTGGTAGCACTGTCGAAGACACACATACCTTTCTTGGGATCGCAAGCTACCTTTTCACAGGGACCCGGTTGTAGTTGATTGCAGGAGACAATCGTCGTCGGTGATACGACGCACTTGTGAGCTCCAGGTTGGCTTTTGTCACAGACCAATGTGCCATTGCATAGGTTGCCGTCTTCTTTGGCAGCGCAGTCCTTCGTGACTTGGCACTCGCAGGTGCTCGCTCCAGGGACACACGAGCCGGATTTACACATGTCACTTTTGGTGCAGGGATCGCCATCATCGCAGGACGCCCCATCGACGACAGGAGCTAGAGAACATGTGCCTGTCTTCGGCGCACAGACAGGTTTTTTACAAGCAGTCGCGCCCTTTGAATCACATTGAACCACTGTTTTGGGATCAATCACGCACACATGCGCTCCAGGCTTGCTGGTGTTACAGACCAAGGTGCCATTGCACAGGTTACCGTCTTCTTTGACGCCGCAATCGGCATCTTTGTTACATTCACACGTGGATGTTCCAGCGGCACACACACCGGACTTGCACTGGTCATTTTTCGTACACAAATCGCCGTCATCACAACTGGTAGCATCGCTGACAGACTTCATCGAGCAGGTTCCAGATGCCGGTGAGCAGGTGTTCTTGCTGCAGGTTGTGTCCTTTGATTGACCGCAGGTCACTACGGTCGATGGATTGACCTTGCACTGAAACGCTCCGGGCTTGCTGGTGTCGCAGACCAACGTTCCGTTGCATAGGTTGTTGTCTTCAAGAGCGGCGCAGTCGCTGTCATTCTTGCATTCACACTTGGCGTCTTTGCCGATGCAACTTCCAGTTTTGCAAGCGTCATCTTGGGTACAGGCATCCCCGTCATCACACTTGGTGCCATCGGTGAGTGCCTCGGCAATACACAACCCGGTCGATGGCTGGCAGATTTGGGTGGTACAGGCTGTGTTTAAGCTGGCATCGCATTTGACGCTGCCTTGGGCATTGTCAACACAGGTTCCTTGAGTACAGACCGATGTGCCATTGCAGAGATCTCCGTCGTCTGGACAATCCTGGTCTGCGACGCATTCAGGCGTCCATGTGTCCACTGCCCCACTGTCCACGCTGACATCGGTCACGTCTTCGAGTGCGTCGTTGAGCGCTATATCTGACTCGGACGTGTCTTGCCCGGCTGATGAGCTATCGGCGACGTCTGATTCCTCGCTGGTATCGACGACAATCGCCGTGTCCTGTCCTCCGACAAGGGTATCGACGCCCGGGCTGCTGTCTTGGATCCGAGCATTTGGGCCGGCATCTGACTGCTGAGTCGTACTATCTTGTGGTGATGCGACTTCCTCCGAGGAGCAAGCAAATCCCACCAAACATATGAGGCACATCGTCGAGTTTCGGACCATCTCGACCTCCCTTCTGTATCGTAAGCATCAACGCCGTGGCAGGTTCGATGCATACAAATACGATTAGGTGTCTGGCGATGCCGGAGCGAGTGCAACCGATGCGCCTTTTCGAGTCACACGATCGTTTTCGAGTTTGACTCCATGGCGCTCTGCCTGTCGACCTTCAGTGCGGCGCTTACGCTGGAAGATGCGTAACCCTTCAGTCGTGACTTTGCCGACCTCGATAGAGCCCACATTGGTCGGAGGGGCTGAAGATTTGCGAGCGTCGTGTTCAGCGTCCGTTTGGGCGGCGAGTTGTCTGCGCTCGAAATCGGTCTTCCACGCAGACATTGAGCGCAGTTTGTAGCTCGGATCTGATGGATCCATGATGATTTGCTCTACGATTCGATCCATATCGACAAAAACAGGGCTTAGCTCATCGGAGTCATAGCCATCACCGCGGTCAAAGAGACCTCCGCAGATCTCTTGAACGGAGCAACTTCGACAAGCATCGACGTACTTGTGTCCCCACGTTGTCTGACGCACTGTTTGTTTGTCATCGAGGAAGTGGACAATGCGTTCCTCGCCTTTGACGATTTTGCGTGTCTCCGTACTCGCCCACGCGTAATCGGTCATGTAACAAAGCGGGACTTTTTCGACGCGGAATGTTCGGCCGCTCTCGTGAAGCAGACGACAGGCCTCTGTGAGGCTCCATTCAAAGTCGGCTAGTCGGTGCAAGAACTGGTCTTGGTTAACCTCAGCGCGACCCATGGAGGGGTCGAGGTTGTTCCACACGAAGTGCCGAACACCCGGATGGTTTTCAATCCACCACTCGATGGTTTCATGCAGGTGGTCGCAATTGAGTTGGTTGATCACGCAGTTGATATTGACTGCGATGCCATTTTCCAAGGCATTGCCCACTGCCGCCTGAGCTTTGCCGAGAGTCTTGGGCATGCCACGCAACTGCGCTTCGACCTCAGGATAGTGCGAATATACGGACACGTGCATGTGCTGCAAGCCGGCATCGGCCATTTCTTTGGCGAACCTGGGATCGGACATTCGCCAGCCATTGGTGATCATTCGAACGTGGAGACCTTGATCTCTTGCGTAGCCGGCGATCCGTGGCAGTTCGTCGTGAAGCGTAGGTTCTCCGCCCGTGAGGATCACCCCGAAGTAGCCGCGGGAGACAAAATCATCCACCAACACCTTCACCGAGTCGAAGGTGTGTACGTAGGGTGTGGTCGGATTACTGCAAAAACCGCAGAAGTGATTGCAGTGACGCACGACTTGGATGTAGCCAATATTGGCCATATCTCCTCCAGCGCTTGGCAGAATACCAGAACCCACGCCAGAGGGTAGGTCTAGGTCGCAATCTGACCCATTGATCGCTTCGCTTTGAGCGCTCAGCACTGGGCAGTCTCGCGTGCTTCAGGCATAAAGGAAATCGGTTTTGGACTTGTTCACAGCCAAAACAAGGAGATCCTATGCCGTCGACTCAGATCCCTGAGTTTAGCGCTGAGGAGTGCAAGTCTCTCAGTGATACGCAGCATCAACGTCCGCCGATACGTGAAGAAGCGTGGCAGTCTCTGCCGCTCTTTGTCGGCATGCCAGGCAGCGCGTTGACGCGATTCGAAGAGGTTATGACCGCCCAGTCGTACGGTGCTGGCGAGCAGATCATCAAACAAGCCGACACCAGCGACGATCTCTTTGTGTTGGAGTCCGGCTCGATCCGAGTCACGGTCCAAGATGAATCTGGAGACGGCGTGTTTGAGCGGATCATCACCGCGCCTACTGTCTTTGGCGAGATGGCTTTGGTGACCAACGAGCCTCGCTCTGCCTCCATCGTGGCTGAGACGGCTTGTGGTTGTCTGCGTGCCGACAAGAAGACGGTTCAAGAGCTCTTCACCAAGTACCCAGGGACCGCCGTTTTTCTGACTCGCATGGTCGGTGAACGCTTGATGGAAAACGAGGGGATTCGTCGCGTCGGAAAATATGAAGTGATCGGTCGGCTTGGTTCGGGAGGCGTTGCCACCGTGTTTGAGGCGCTGCATCCGACCTTGGGCACCCCGGTCGCCTTAAAGATGCTCAGCCACGCGTTGGTCTATGACCAAGGCTTCGCAGATCACTTCGCAGAAGAGGCGCGTCTGGTAGCTCAGTTGGATCACCCAAATATCACCCGCGTTATCGATACCGAACAGGCGTATGGCACGCACTTTATCGTGATGGAAAAACTCACCGGGGAGCTGCTCGAAGAGGTCATCGAAAAAGGCGCTGTGGTCAGCTATGACAATGTCAGGCGTATTTTGCTCGAGGTCTGTGAGGCGCTCGCTTACAGCCACGAGCGCGGCTTTGTTCACCGTGACGTCAAACCAGAGAACGTATTCTTGTTGACCGATGGGCGCACCAAGCTGATGGATTTCGGTATTGCGACGAGTACCGACCAAAACGGCGGAGAGGAGCGTATCTTCGGCACGCCCTATTACATGAGTCCAGAGCAGATCATGGGCAAGGCCCTCGACGGTCGCTCTGATCTGTACAGTTTGGGCATCATGGCCTACGAGCTCATCACCGGTGATATTCCCTTTGATGCCGATACCGTCCAAGACCTCTTTCGCTTGCACATTGGTCGACAGATTTCGGATGTACGTAAAATCCGACCCGACGTGCCCGATGATCTGGTTGAGTTCATCGGCCGGTCGACCTGTAAAAAGATCGACGATCGCTTCGACGACTGCGACCAAGCGGCCCAATTCCTGCGCGTGGCCTCTGAGGTTCCGGTACTCGACCGTTTCGTGATGAGTTCGCTTTCGGTGACCTATCACCAATCTCAAAAGCATTTGGTCGAACAAGTCATCCGAGACGCTGTGACTCAATTGGAAGGTCAAAAGGGCGTGGTCTTTTTCGAAGCGCATCGCGACGGTGCCAGCACTGGCGAAGTGCGTTTTCGACGTGATGGCTACAGTCGCTTGAGCGCCATAAAAACTCCACCGCCTCCGGTCCCTCCAGTGCCGAGTGCACCAACACCAAAGGTGGCACCCCCGACGAGCAAAGCTGCTGCGGCATCAAGTGAAGGAGCCGATAAGGCCGATATGTCTGTGAGTGCGCCTACTGCCGTGACCAGAAGTGGAAAGAAAGCATGACAGATGGACGATAAGCTTATCGACAAGTTAGGCCAGAGGATCGCAGCCCGATGGTGATCTTATATAACCCTCCAAGCTCTGCTGGTCGCAAACCGATCTTGCCTTGTAGTCTTTTGGCGCTCGGGGCCGTTTTGCAAGGTCATAGAGACTACGAGATCGTTGATGCGAACCTGCTTGGTACGCCCGTACGACCTGGCGATACGATCGAGATGGTCGATCAACGTCTGATTCAGACTGGTGCGCGTGTGCTGGCCGTGACCGTGATGCCCGGTCCGCAGTTGCAAGACGCCGTTCCGCTCTGCGCAGAACTTAAAAGACGGCATCCGGATCTGATCGTGATCTGGGGTGGCTATTTTCCAAGTCAACATTGGCGTACTGCTTTACGGGCACCTTACGTCGATTACGTGATTCGGGGGCACGGAGAACTGGCTTTTGCCGAGTTGCTCAATCGACTCGATGAAGGCCAAATTCGGCCGGAGATCCAAGGGATTTGCTTTCGTGACTCAGAAGCGGAGCCGATCGATGGTGGGATGCCAAAGATCCCCAAACCGTCAGAACTCCCGACCTGGCCTCACCACAAAGTCCGCGTTGAGGATTATCTCCGACCGACCTTCCTCGGCTCCAAGACAATTGGACACCATTCTAGCTATGGGTGTCCCTATTTTTGTGGGTTTTGTGCCGTCGTCAACATGGTCAATGGAGCATGGGTCCCGGAAAAAGCAGACAGAATCGCCCAAACAGTCCGAATGCTGGTCGAGGACCATGGTGCCAACGCGATCGAGTTCTACGACAACAACTTCTTTGTCGCTGAGCGCCGAGTTCGTCGCTTTGCCGAGAGCATCATGGACCTCGGCATCTCCTGGTGGGGTGAAGGTCGGATCGACACCATGCTGAACTTCTCAGATGAAACGTGGCAGGTGATGGCAGACTCTGGCTTGAAGATGGTCTTTCTTGGGGCCGAAAGCGGCAGCGACGAGACCCTCCGAAGGATGAACAAGGGCGGCAAACAAACGGTCTCTCAGACCACCGAGATGGCTCGGAAAATGGCTCATTACGGTATCGTTCCAGAGTATAGTTTCGTCCTCGGAAATCCTCCGGACCCTGAGCGAGACGTCAAAGAGACGATGGACTTTGTCCGACAGATCAAAAAAATCAACCCGGCCACAGAGGTCATTCTCTACATGTACACGCCGGTACCTTTAGACGGCACGCTCTTTGAGGAGGCCAAGTCGAGCGGGTTTGCCTTTCCAGAGACCCTTGAGGGCTGGGTGAGTGACGAGTGGCGACAATTTGCACAAAGACGCAGCAGGACCATGCCGTGGATCGGCTATCCAATTCAGCAGCGTCTGCAAGATTTTGAGCGTGTGCTCAATGCCTATCATCCCACATCGACCCTTTCGCATCTCAAGCCGGTCCATCGTCGGATGCTGCGCTGGGTGAGTTCTTGGCGATATCACAGTGGATTTTATCGCTGGCCGATTGAACTTCGAGTGCTACACCGATTGTTGCGATATCGCCGTCCCGAGACGTCAGGATTTTGAGATGACTGGCGTCCAATCGTCGAAGCGAAAGTTGGGTTCCTCGTGGATCGATTTGGTTGCTCGACATCTGCTCATTCCGGTCGCTAAGCGTACGCTTCAACCGAGCGTCCAATGGTATCTACGGCGAACACGCACCTACCGGGGATTTGGGTTGCAGTTACAGATTGCGCCGGGGGTGTTTCACCCCCGCTGGTTTTTTTCGTCGCAGGTGATGGCTCAGTGGTTGACGGAACAAGCGCTGCAAGACAAGTCACTGCTCGATTTTGGCACCGGATCAGGCCTGCTGGGTTTGGTTGCGGCCTCTCGAGGGGCACGGGTGACGCTGCTAGACGTCTCGGCTCGTGCCCTGATGTGCGCTCATGACAATGCGATGGCCAATGGTTTATCGGTTCACTTGATCCACAGCGACGGGTTCTGTCAGGTAGACGATCGCGGTGGCTGGGATGTGATTGTGTCCAATCCTCCTTGGTTCCCACACCAGCCAGATTCTCAAGCATCTTTTGCCTGGAATGCTGGCTCTGAGTTGCAGTGGTTCGACCATTTTTTCGATGCATTGCCTGAGCATTTAAACGATGGTGGGAGCTGCTTTTTTGTGATGGCTCAGAGCGCAGATTTGGTCTCGATTGACGAGTTGGCTGGGCGCTACGGGTGGATTTTGAAATCCATACACCAAGAGCGCGTCTGGTGGGAGCAGCAAATGATCATCGAAGTTTGCCGCCCCGATCGTGGCAATACACTATGATCGAGGCCTCTTAGATGGGCGGAAGACTTGACCCCGCCAGACTTCACCTCGACGCTGTGCATATGGAACAGGCCATCGAGATTGCTGTTCATTATGGTGCTCGCCCACAATTGGCGGTGGCGTTCGTCTATCTTCGATCTCAAGGTGGCGGAGACTTCTTCGCCGACGTGCCCTTCGCTTGGTCTGCCGGAGAACTGCGAGCGGACGGCGTTAAAGCCGATGTCTTTGAACTGCGGTATGAGCGGGGTCAAGACAGCTACAATCGTCTCTTAGACGCTGACCTGGCAGAGCGATTCGCACGCGGCAAATATGGACTGGTGGTCGTCGAGGCTTGTTGGGACGATCGTATGTTTCAACTCGCGCAATCGGTCGGTGCGTTGCTCTGTGAGACAGCGCCTGCGGCAGCTCATCCGACTCGCTGTGTCGATTTTCGTTTCCGTCATTTCACCCGAGATCGGCAGCCACTGAGAGAGTTGGTCGCTCGATTGCGTAGCGGACAAGACCTGCGTGGCATCCCGAACTTGTTGGTCCAGCAAGGAGCCAGCTATGTACCGGCGCCAGTCGGCATCGATCGCCCGAACCCACCTACATCAGCTGCCTTGATGCCATTTTGCCCGATCGCCGATATTGAAGTCATTGGCGCTGCAATGGATGAGCTAGGGCGCCCTCCACCAGTGAGAAAAACCTTAGAGACCAATGACGGCTGCCCCTTTTCAAAACCGGTGGCCAACAACCCGGCTTTCGATCAGGTCGAACTCTCAGGCGATGATGTCACTACAGCTGGTTGCAGCTTTTGCTTTATGGGAGGTGATTATCGTGCGCTGCCTGTCCGGCAGACGGTTGGCGTCCATCTCGATCAGATCGACCAGTGGCAAGGCCTGCTTCCAAGGCTAGATGAAGTTGTACTGCGTGATCAGCACGCGATTGGTTATCTGCCTCTGCTCCTCAAAGGAGCTGTGGAGCGTGGGTTGGAGCCCTTCGGCATTTTGATTCCAGGTCGAGGTGACGCGATCTTGCGTTATACAGAGACGCTCCGCAAAGCAGTCGATATCGCTCGTGACACCGGGTTTTGGTTCACTCTTTATCTGATCGGGTTTGAGTCTTTCAGTGCTCCGCAACTCGAGCGCTTCAACAAAGGCGTTACGCCCAAACAGTACGGAGAAGCTCTCAGCGCCTTGTGGGATTTGCACTATGAGGCGCCAGAGACCTTTCGACTCACTGCATACGGTGCCAGCTCCTTTATTCTTTGGGATCCATGGACCACCGTCGATGATCTGCAAGACACAGTTGATTTTATCCAACACCATGCAGTGAGGCGTTTGTCTCGAGGGTTTGCCCATACTCGGTTGCGTTTGTATCCAAATTTGCCGCTCTTTCATCGAGCTCGGCGAGATGGATTACTCCTAGAGGGCTCCGGCGCGGTCGATCGAGGGGCGGCTCACACGGGATATGCGGCAGAAGCTCCATGGCTCACTGCAGACGGCCGCGTCGCTGTGATCGAAGAGTTGTGCCGTCGTCTGCTTCGCAACTGCAAGCCAGAGGCTCAAATTGGTGCATTACGAGGGGCCCTGCATTGGGCGCGATCACGGCATCCCAAGCCCTTGGCAGCGATCAATGCATCACGTTTGAGTGGACCCTCAGATGCGACTGTCGCGTCGATGCAGTTGGCAATCGCTGAGGCTGAGCAAGGCTGGCGGCATCTGCGGCGGCTTTGGCAGCCTCAATCGAAGCAAGTCCTTGAAACTCGCTCTCCCCGCTCTTCCGAACTGGCTAAGGGGATGGTCGGGTCTTGGCAGCAGCAAGTCGAGTTGCGTCGACGCTCTCGCCGGGACCGTCACGCGCCTCGAGCGGCTGATGCCCAAAGAACACTCACGCTCGGAACCGAATGCAACAATCGCTGCCAGAGCTGTGTTGTCGACCATGATCGCTTCGGAGGACAGATTTCCGATCAACGGATCGAGATCGCAGCACAAGCGTCGCTCAAAGAGCGGGCCCCAGTAACCATTGGTGGTCGAGAGCCTCTGCTCGTTCCTGGAATTTTGGGTATCGTGCGAAAGTTACGCAAAAGCGGAGCCCAGCGGGTTGAACTCGTTTCCAATGGTCGGGGGCTGGCAATCGACGGTGTCGCCGCTCGTTTGGTCAAAGCTGGCGTTACAGAGTTGCTACTCAAACGTCATCGCCTCGATGACGCACTTGAGGATCAATTCACGCAAGCGCCAGGTTCAGGCGATGAGTTTCATCGAGCGCTCAAGCAAGTCCAGGCCGCCGGATTACGATGGAGGATGCTGATCGTGCTGGCACGTGGAGGGCATCAAGATCTCGACAAACTGGTTACGCTGGCAGTTGAACACGACGCAACAGGAGTCCAAGTTCAGGTGTTATTGTCGGAGGCAGATCTCGACCGCACCGATGAGATTGGCCATTGTCTTCAAAAAGCCGCGGAGTTGGCCCGACAGCGAGGGATCCGATTCGCAATTGAGGGCGACTAACTCCGCTCGGCTCGAACGTTGGCATCATCTGTCGGCGGATGAGTCCACCAACGAATAATGAGTAGGGCTACCCCAACGACCAACAGGGAGTCGGCTACGTTAAAAGTCGGCCAACTGCCACCCCATGGATAGTTCAGTTTGACGAAATCGACCACTCCGGTACCCCCGCTAGGTGCTTCGCGGAATACGCGATCGTATCCGTTACCAATGGCTCCGCCCGCCAACATTCCGTAACACCAGACTTCGATCTGAACGACCTCTGGGCGTGTCACTGACCATCCCAGCAATCCAACGACCAACAAAGAGGCGATCCCCAAAATCAAGCGGACCATCTCTCCCAAATCAAAGATGGCTGAAAAAGCGGTACCTTGATTGTAGCTCAGAGCGAACTCGCACCAGGGTTCGAAAATCATCATCGACTGACCTGGCAATTGCGTCAGTGCTCCCTCAGCCCAAGCCTTGGTTGCAAGGTCGAGCACGGCTCCGATCAGAGTCATCGAGACGAAGATCTTTATATTGCGGCGTTTGTTGTCATCCATGCCGGTCCCTATGTCCCATCGCTCTGTGGATCGTCAAGCGTCTTCGGTGGTTTCTATATCTTCGGTGGCTGAAGGAACTCTAAAGGCCAGCCACTTCCTCGAGCGCTCATGGTCGCTCACTCGCTCATTTCTGTAGGTGTGATAGTGCACGCCACGCGAGATCAATCGGTGCTTGTGTCGCATCCCTGGCAAGGCCGCATAGAGTCGATCGATGACTGTGTCAGCATCGAAGAACTTGCAGCTAAATACATCGAAGTAGGCTCGATTGCTTTGAGCGAACCAATGCAGCGCGACGTGACTTTCCGCGATCATCGTGACGGCCGAGAGGACTTTTTCACCCGACGCTGTATACGATGGCAGCACGTAAGGCCGCATGATCGGCGTCATGTTGAGTCGCTCGGGCAAGGTGTCCATCAGTTCAAAAAGCCCATCCATGTCTCGTGGGCCCTGGTAACCTTCGATATCGATCATCAAGTGTGGACCAAAGTCTCTATTTGGGTTGATTGCAATCCTTTGACTTTGGGTTCGATGGGTCATCTGAGCGTCGACGTAATCAGCCGGAAGACCCTGAACGAACAACTTTTCGGCGAGTTCCGGGTTCAAGGGTTCAGGTGTCACTAGATCGGCGAAATAGCATTCTCGAACGCTGAAGGTGTGCAGGGTCAAATGTCCGCCTGCGAGCATCACGAACGCGCTGATCCCACAGTCGTCCGCTTCGACGCCGTTGTAATAAGGCAGCAACATCGGCGGCATGATCGGGCTCAATCCCAATGCGTTGGGCAACTCTTCGCAGAGCTCTTGAACGAGACGAATGTCATCGTACCGAGACCGGTGACCGCCAAATCCATCGAGGGTGAAATGGAGCACTGTCGAATTCCTGCTGGCGCCGATGAGTGACGACGACAATGAACGATCGGGCAGATCTGCGAGGCGAAGACTGCCTACAAGACGAGCGTTTCGTGCCACAAATCACACAAACTTTCCATCCTCATCTTAGCGTGTTGCATCGCAGCATGCGACTCGATCGATTCGAGCTATGACAGTCCTGGCCACTGTCGAGGCGCTCTGGCAGCCTGCGTCGTGAGATGAAACACAGCTCCCTATCCGGCAACTATTCGTGGGCATGGCTCTTCGTTTTGACGTGGTTTTGGCCGGTGCTCTGGCTTCTGATGAAGTGGGTAGAGCACCGGAGTCAGAGCCGTCTTTACGATCTTCACTCCTGTCCAGAGGTAGATGCGGTCGTTGTTTTGGGTGCGAAGATTCGAGATGATGGACGCCCTACGATCGCCTTGGAGCACCGACTCCAAGCGGCTCGAGACCTCTTCGCATCTGGCCGTGCTCAGACGGTAGTGGTGAGCGCAGACGATGGACGTCGTGCCGGTCAGGACGAGCGCGCGTGCATGGTCCATTGGCTCGAAGAGCAAGGTGTCGAGCAGATTACACTCGATGTGCCAGCGATTCGCACCATGCAGTCCGTCGAGGCTCTTTGCCGCTATGTTGCCGATGGCAAGACCATCGTCATTTGTAGTCAACGTGATCATCTAAGCCGTACTTTATGGCTCTGTGACGCTCGAGGCGTCGACGCGGTGGGTCTGGTCGCCGCTGAGGGCGCGAGCTCTCAAAGGAGCTACACACTGCTGGCGAACGCCAAGGCCATCTTTGATGTCATCGGAGCCAAACGCCGAAAGGTTCGGTTCGATTCCATTTGAGCTCTTGTCTCTCGATCTCGATCTCATCGCGATCATGGCTGATATGAAGCTATTTTTTGCGGACCGAGAAAAAATTCGAGCCAAGCCGCCAAAGAGGGGTCAAGATGCACCTTGGAGGGACAATCATGGCGACCCAAAACGGACAACATTTCGACTCCGAGGCCTCACCGAAAAACCTTGAGGTCGTGGCTATCGATCCTCCGGCTCAAGAGTACAGACGAAAGCGACGAGCAACCTTTGCCAAACAAGACGAGCGTCGCAATCGCTATCATCTGCCTACATCACTGCAGTCGGGATCTCCCGTTGGGTTTCGACATCGCGTTTCGCTGCAGGTCGCCGAGGCCCAAAAAGCACTTGAACTCTTGAGTCTGAATCGACCATTGAGCTTTGTGGACGCTGAGCCAGTGACTGACGCTGAACTCTTCGACGAGGTCAGCTTAGGTGTTCTCTCTGCGAGGCAATCGACCAACTTTCGCGGTCAAAAACAGGTGACTTTGGGGCCAGAGGACAGTCAGCGAGTTGCTCATTTACTGCAGGGCTTGCAAGAGCGTGAAGCAGATGTCCTCGACCGAGCCTGTATGACGCATGTGGTCATGACCCGACCCTACAGGACCCCATTTACAGCATTGTTGACCTTGGTTGGCCATCGCCCTGGAGCGAGCATCCTGACTGTGCCATGGCGTCTGTGGAACAAGCGGACTCGTCATCTCGATGACATTCCAACCATCGGCTATCTGCGAAATTTACATCTGGGAATCTTGGCGGATGCGATGGAGCGTGCCGCGGTGATTGCCTCCGAAGGCCGTCGTCGAGCGCAGATCTTTATGGCGCCATTTTGCGGCAGTCCAAGACAATCGAACAAACCCATCATTAGGGCGCTCGAAGAGTTGTGTGGTCTAAAGCTCGAAGACAAAGCGCGCGGCTGGCGGGTGAGCTTAGTTGCCCAGGTCGGTGTCGTTTCAGACGCCGAGCGGATCGATTTGGATCGTGATTTGTGGCGTCGAATCGGAGCGAACTTGATCGCGTTTCGGTCCGAGCGTGTGCTACCAGGCGTAAACGCGGAGTCCAAAGCGCCCGCGGAATATCAACAACATCAGTCGATGGATGTGCCGGATGGCTTCACGGTTCAAGCTGGTCGCGCCGCTTACAATGCCTTTGCTCACTGGACGGGTCTGTCTCGGGAGACTGCCAAGGACGTGCTCTTGATGGATCGTATAGACGTCCTTTCACATGGAGGGGCGGCCCGGATCAAAGCCTTGTCGCAGATGCTCGAGTCCGTCACCGATGAGATCGTCAACCGGATGCCCAAATGGATCGATATCCCCGCCGGTCGGATTTTCTCTCGCAACGCCAACAAGAGCCGAAAGGCCTTCGCTTTGGTCGGGCAACGCGTCTACATCACGGGCATCTCTCGGCGAGCACTGACGACTACAGGGGTGGATTGGGAACTTGCTTTGCAAGCTTGTGGCGCTGCTGCAGCTCGTGGGGCGCTCTACGCTGAACTCATGGGTGTGGTCGAGTTGCCACAAGACTGTGATCTACTTGCTGGAATTTGTCTGATGGCTGGTCCGGTCAATCAAAACGATATCGGCAAACAGTTCTATGGACATCAAGACTTGTTGACGACTAATTTTGCAGATCAGGCGCCGACGAGCCTGTTGATTTGGACATTGAAAGCCAAGACTGTTGCCGATCCGATCGGCAACGAAGAGCAGCTGCTCAACGAAAAACGCAAGGGTGCTCTCGTAGACCTAAGACCCGCTCCGCATGAGATGATCAAGCTACGCGTCGGTGGTCTGCTCAGCGGCTTTAGAGACCGCGGCGAGCAGACCTCTTCGGAGCGCGCTTTTGCAGACGTCGACAACTTCGTGGTCGACGACCAGGGGTGTGAGATCCCTGGGAATCGGGGGCAAGCATGGCCCGACTCATGGCGAAACACGTCGATTTGGTGAAGCGTTTAGTCGCCTCTCGATCTCGAAACTCTGGCCTGTAGCGTCGAGTTCGGCGGCGCAGCGTCGATCGCTGTGGACAGACTCGCCGCCGCGGTGGGGCTATCGACAAATCTCTCGGACGTGCTAAAGACATCGACCTCCAACGTTTGGACATGGGAGTTGAGGCATGAATTTTCGCATCGAAACCGACAGCATGGGGGAGGTTCAGGTTCCAGCCGATCGTCTCTGGGGCGCACAAACGCAGCGATCGCTTGAGAATTTTCGTATCGGCGACGACACGTTGCCCGAGCCACTGATTCGTGCCTACGCGATCGTCAAGCAGGCAGCGGCCCAGGTCAATTACGAGCTTGGTGAGGTCCCAGCTGAAGTCGCCGACTCCATCATTGCTGCAGCGCAAGAGGTGAGAGATGGAAAATGGAGCGACGAATTCCCATTGAAAATTTGGCAAACCGGCAGCGGTACTCAGACCAACATGAACGTCAACGAGGTCATTGCAAATCGGGCCAGCGAGTTGATGGGAGGTACGCGAGGTCAAAAGTCCCCTGTCCATCCCAATGACCACGTCAACCGGGCTCAAAGTACCAACGA
Source organism: Myxococcales bacterium (assembly GCA_002726535.1). Taxonomy (GTDB): domain Bacteria; phylum Myxococcota_A; class UBA9042; order UBA9042; family UBA9042; genus UBA9042. The sequence continues at coordinate 14,148 of PBTG01000030.1, forward strand.
CTCCTTCCCGACTGCGATGCATGTCTCGGCCGCGATGGAAGTTCACGATTTGTTGATTCCCGCGATCGATCAGATGTTGGCGACCTTTGACAAGCAGACGGTACAATTCGCGGATGTGGTGAAAATTGGTCGCACACACCTACAGGATGCAACTCCTGTCACGCTAGGTCAGGTCGCGAGCGGATGGGCGAGCCAGTTACGCCAGGCAAAGACCGCAATCTCCACCACTCTCGCGCCGATCTACGAACTTGCGCTCGGCGGGACCGCTGTCGGTACCGGACTCAATACGCACCCGGCCTATGCAGGTAAAGCTGCCGCTGCGATTGCTCAGCACACCGGGCTGCCTTTCGTGACCGCTCAAAACAAGTTTGCTGGTTTGGCCTGTCACGATCCTCTCGTTGGTCTTTCCGGAGCGCTCAAACAACTCGCTTGCGCGCTCATGAAGATCGGAAACGACATTCGATGGTTAGCTAGTGGCCCTCGATGTGGATTGGGAGAGATAAAGATCCCCGAAAATGAACCCGGCAGTTCGATCATGCCTGGCAAAGTAAATCCGACTCAGGCCGAGGCACTGACGATGCTTTGCTGCCAGGTCATGGGTAACGATCAGACCGTCACTGTGGCCGGATCACAAGGTAACTTTGAGCTCAACGTGTACAAACCGGTCATCATCTTCAACGTTCTCAATTCGATTCGACTACTTGCCGACGGAATGGTGTCTTTTGACACCAACTGTGGCAGTGGCATCGAAGCCAACGAAGAGCGTATCGCTCAGCTCTTGCACGAATCGTTGATGTTAGTCACCGCTTTGAACCCGCACATTGGCTATGACAAGGCCGCCAAGATCGCCAAGACTGCATATGTTGACGGAAGTACCCTCAAAGAGGCGGCGCTCAAGCTCGGATATCTCAATGCCGAGCAGTTCGATGAATGGGTCAAACCTGAGACCATGATCGGACCGAATCGCTGAGCGTCCCAGATTCGTCGACTTTTGCTCCCCAGCGTCTATCGAAGGCGGATTTGAGATCGTCACCGATGCGGGCGCTTTCGTGCGGGGGGGATTGGAACTCTCGACAGACGATTGGAGTGATGGTCTTCGATGGGGTCGGCAACGTGGCTCGTTGAGCTTTTAGGTCTACTCTCACAGAGCGTGAGAACTGCTTGACACTCACTCAGCTTAGGTGCATGTTCCGGCGCCCCTTCGGGGGACTCCGGGCTGAGCGTGCGGCATCGCCACGCCGAACCTCGCACCGGGCGCTCTCAACCCCCCACGCTCTGCGCAAGGCGCGCACACGACGTGGACAGCAGAGGGCACATTGAGGAGAACAAAGATGGCTGATTACGCGATTATCCGCACAGGCGGAAAACAGTACAGCGCCGAGCCCGGCGTTCAACTCACTATCGAGAAGTTAGAAGGTGGACGCGGCGAAACCGTGACCTTTGAGGACGTCTTGCTGGTGCGCAACGGTGACGATATTCACATCGGCACACCCGTCGTCGCGAATGCGACGGTTAAAGGGACCATCACTGAGCAAACTCGCGACAAGAAAGTGCTGATTCACAAGCACAAACGTCGCAAAAAGTACCGCAAGACCCAAGGTCATCGGCAGTACATCACCCGCGTGCGGATCGACGAAATCGTCGGTTAAGCGGAGCATCCTCGGACGCGTCAGGCGTTCGGTGTAAGGAGGGCATTATGGCTCACAAAAAGGGACAGGGCTCGTCACGCAACGGGCGCGATTCAAACCCACAGTACCGCGGCATCAAGCGCTACGGAGGCGAGCAAGTCACCTCTGGCAGCATCATCGTTCGCCAGGTGGGATCGACTTTTCACGCTGGTCGCAACGTCGGCACTGGTCGTGACTACACTTTGTTTGCGACCTCCGATGGAGTCGTAAACTTTGGCAGTGCGAGAGGACGCAAGTTCGTCCACATCGATCCAGTATAAGCGAAAATCGATTTAAACACCGCTGTCCCTCGGTCATTTA
>PBTG01000031.1 GCA_002726535.1 Myxococcales bacterium
AAGGTCGTAGAGCTTCAGGAGATCGAAGATCAAGCTCCATCCGGCCCCAGCATGCCAATCGGTTTGCCCGAAGATATGGAGGCACTGCACGACGCTGCAGAGGCGAGTCAGTCTAACGCTCGACTGGTGCGAAAGTACGCTCAAACCTTGGAAAAAGGTGTCGAAAAAGATAGCGATCTCGGGGAGGCAGCGGAGTTGCTCTACGACATTGCAGTGGTCTTGGTGCAAGACATCAGCGAGCAAACTCGGATGGTCACCGAGTTGCAAGACAAGTTCGCTAGTGAGGACACATGAATCAACCGAATAATCCCGTAAATGAGGCGGTCTCTGTGGACCCGAACCGACCGGTTCCCCGAGCTGTTGAAGAACTCCATTACCTGATTCGAGCGCAGTACAAGCTGGTCTACGTCGCCTCTGCTGAAGAGCAGCGTGTCGAGCGTTGGATTCGTGATTTGGCTCATCTCGACAACGAGGTGTTGCGCCAACGGTGGGACATCACCAATTGGAAGAGTCGTCAGTTCATTACCTGGTCATGTTCTCAGGGCTTTAAAAGTGACAGTATCGACGTGCCAGGCGACATCAGAGAGCCGATCCGTGCGCTCGACTGGATCGCCAATGGTCTCAACAGAGACGCCGTTGTGGTCCTTCGCGATTTTCACCCCTTCCTCAAAGATCCTATGGTCGCACGGCGAGTCCGCGATCTGGTGACCCTCTTTGATAACGCTCAAACCAAACGCACCGTGATCTTTTTATCGCCGCTGTTGAAGCTGCCGATGGAACTCGAAAAAGACGTTCAAGTCATCGATTTTGATCTGCCTGATTTGGAGACGCTAAAGAACATCGTTCGAGAAAAAGCATATGCAGGCGCTCGGTCACGCCGCTTCGGTGCAAACTTTCAAAAAGTGCTCGAGAGTCAGGACTTGCAGCGTGAGGTTGCCGAGGCCGCTTTAGGCTTGACCGAGGCCGAGGCCCGGCAGGGCTTTGATAAGACTTCGGTTCGGGACAAAATGTTTTCGATTCCGACCATCTTGCAGGAAAAAAAGCACATCATCCGCAAAAGCGGCATCTTGGAGTTCTATGAGACCAAGCTTGGGATGGGTTCAGTCGGTGGTCTGCCAGAGCTGAAGGCCTGGCTACAAAAACGTCAGTACAGCTTCACCCAACAGGCGCGCGACTTTGGTCTGCCAGCACCGAAGGGAATTTTGCTCTTGGGCGTTCCTGGCTGCGGTAAATCTCTCAGCGCCAAAGCCATCAGTCAGGCGTGGCAGATGCCATTGTTGCGTTTGGACGTGGGCAAGGTCTTTGGCTCATTGGTGGGCTCTTCGGAAGAGAACATGCGCAGAGCGATTCAAACGGCTGAGGCCGTCGCTCCTGCGATTATGTGGCTCGACGAACTCGAAAAAGGCTTCTCTGGGACCAAGAGCTCCGGGTCGAGCGACGGCGGCACGACTGCCCGGGTATTTGCTACCTTTTTGACCTGGTTGCAGGAAAAAGAGTCCCCCGTGTTTGTTATCGCTACCGCCAACGACGTGTCGCAATTGCCGCCAGAACTGCTACGAAAAGGGCGCTTTGACGAGATTTTCTTCGTTGACCTGCCCAATCGAGACGAGCGTGGCAAGATCTTAGAGATTCACCTTGCCAAGCGCGGTCGCGACCCAGCTAGCTTCGATATGCGTCGTCTGGTGGATCGTTCGGCGGGCTACTCTGGCTCTGAACTCGAAGAGGTGATCGTTACCGCGCTCTATAACGCCTATGACGAAGGGCTCGGCGAGACAGACATCTCCACGGACTCGATGCTCACAGCCATGGATGAGGTCATTCCCCTATCGCAGACCATGCGTGAGCGATTGTCGGGTATGCGTGAGTGGGCCAAATCCCGAGCTCGTCGGGCATCACCACCTGACGCAGATGAACAAGATGAAGAAGAAGATAGCCCACGACTGGAACTGTAGGATTCTGTCTTGAGCTTGCAGACCGACGCAACTAGCGGAGCATGACATGTCACACTTCACGACCGTGGAGACCAAGATCAAGAACATCGCTCGTCTCGAGCAGGTGCTCGAAGAGTTGGGACATAAGTTCACCAAGGCCGAAGCAGGCCAAAAAGTATTGGTGAAAGGATATCTGGGCCAAACGACTGAAGCCGATTTGGTGATCCACGCCTCGAAGACCTACGAAATCGGCGTCAATATTGACGCCGAAACTGGCAGCGCCACCTTCGTAGCCGACTGGGAGTTCATCGAGCAGACCGCTGGCTATGACCAAGGTGAGTTTACCCGCGGCGTGATGCAGCGATACGCCTACCATACCGTCAAAGACGAGATCTCCAAACGAGGCTATACCCTCGAAGAAGAGACCGTAGATGACGACAATCATATCCACGTCACCGTCAGCAGCTGGAGCGACTGACCTGAGCACCGCCGTGTCCGGCTGGAGAGAGACCATGGCTAAGCGCCGAGAGATTCAGTTCACGATCGATGACGAGGGCAACGTCTCCTTGCAGGTCAAAGGTGTTGAGGGGGCCGACTGTGAGTCGCTGACACGCGATATCGAAGAGGCTCTTGGAGTCGTTCGAAGTCGTGAACGCACTAGCGAATACTACATTCCAAGCCAGACAGAAGAGACCTTGAGCCTTGAGGACGAGTGACAGGCGATGGTGTCCCAAGACCAACAATCGGAGCTTCGGGGAAGCCAGTTACTCAGACGCCGCGAGAGCGATTGGCCTTTGGTGGCTCTGGTTGGTCAGCGCCAGCAGTTCAGTGAAGGTTGGCTGCCCCTAGACAGTCAGTTGGCGGATCGGCGAGATTTCACGCTCTTCGAGGCTCACCCATTTGAGTTTGATCGTCTCTCAGATCTGATCGAATCCCACACACAAGGGCACGAGACCTACGCGGCTGATTTTAAGGTCAAGAGCGACCATGACATCCCCAGCGAAGTCCTCGACGCATGTCAGCACAATCACTATCCACAATTCATCTTGCGCAACATCGGGCGTATGGAAAAAACCGATTGTGACCCTGAAGATCCTTTGCCCATGCAACGTCAGCCAGGCGTCGCTGCATCGGCCGCTGATGATCTGCTCGATGAGGTTAGAAGGGCGAAGATACCTAAGCCCGAGATGGCGCAAATCTGGACTCAGCGTTTCGTACATCGAGTACGGACGAGCTTAAGGCGACTGCTCCAAGAGGACCCTTGGGGGCTGCGATTCGGAGCGGAGGCGAAAGCCAACTACGACGGGCCGGTCTATCAGTATATCGTCGAGGGCACGCACCCCGACGATCTACCCGATTCGTGGTGGGGACCAGAGACCAGTCTTGGCCCAGAGCACCGCGTCGCACCTCGTGGAAAGAAGACTGGAGAACAAGCGGTCAACATCTACGATGCCATTCGAGCCATACAGCAAGAGACATCAGATCGCTGAGTTCAAGGAGCGTCTTCGGCTTCAACAGCGCCGGCGTTTTCAATCGTTTTGGGCGGGGCGATCGTCTCATCTATCGCGGCTTCATGACCCAAGCCTGGCTGGTCGTCGATTTCAGGCTCTGGCGCGACGCCAAAAGACACAGTGCAGTCGGTTAAAGCGGCCCGTTGCGCCGCCGTTATTTTGGTTCTCTTGACCATGATGTCGGCGATTACACACAGATGTCTGCGCCAACTAGGCCTCATATTGGCTTCGCTAAATTGATGATAGAAGGCGCGAGGATTGGGGATGATACTGCCCAACCAGAGACATTGGGTCAGATTGAGTTGTAGCGGCTCACGATGAAAAAAGTGCCGACTTGCCGCTCGAATGCCGTACACTTTCGGTCCGAATTCGATGATGTTGAAGTACAGGGCTAAGATCTGTTGTTTGGTCAAGCTGCGCTCGATGTGCCACGTGATCACAGCTTCTTGAAGCTTCCTGGCCAGGGTTTTTTCGCGCTCGACAAAAAACAGATTCTTGACCACTTGCTGACTGATCGTCGAAGCCCCCCTGACGAAGCGGCCGCGAAGTAAGTTGGTGATCATGGCGCTGCGAATCTGCAAGAGAGAAAAGCCGTCATGCTTGAAAAAATTGCCGTCCTCGGTGGTGGTCACCACCTTGATCATGTCGTCGCTGATGCCCTCAAGTGGCGCCCATCGTTCAGATCCTGGGCCCGTGACGAAGGTGTACAACGACCCATCGGGTTGTCGAGCGTGATGCTCAAAGGGGCCATCTAAGACCGACAGATCGATGTAGCGACCCAAAGAGGTCACCTCGACTCGACGAAGCGAGGGCAGATATCGAAGTTTCATGGACTTCATGTCCGTGGTGTTGAGCTTGAAATCGAGTCGAAAGGACAGCTGCCCTCGACAGCGCATACCGTCGAGCATTGGAGCGATATCGGGGATTAAGGAACTTGCCATGTCCTGACAGGAGATCGATGGCACTTTGAGTTGCATATCGAAATCTGGAGCGGATCGAAACTCCGAGATCGAGCCGTTGAGCATCAACAACATCTTTCCAAGTTGAAGTTCACCTTCACTCAAAGATAGCCGATTTTTGGCCAAATCGAGGCTCAGCCGGCCTTTCGTACGCAAACTCAGATTCGTCATCACATGACGCGAGATCTTCGGTGCACGAAGGTCGATGTCATTGATTGAGGCCTGTCCCTCGACGACGATGCTCCGAGCTTTGTTATCGACTTCAATCGATACATTGGTGTCTTCAATTACGCTGGTGTCATGGAGGTTAATGACGCTCGGTAACACGGCTGCATATGGCGCCAAAGGCAATCGGTCGAGTTGGATGTCCAGTCGCATATCGCCGGATTCGAACTCCAGGCGACCGTGAATCTTTTGGACCGATTGGCTCCCACTCACGGCAAAGTCGAGATCTAACGATACCTCCTTTTCACCGCGTTTGAGGACCAGCCCATAATCAGAAACGTCGCGCTTGGGAGCACTCGCAGCCCCTTCACCTCGCAATCTTGCACTGCCATGTTCGACAACGATTTCGTCAAAGGGAAGCGCCGTCATCATCGCTCGGGCACGTGTGAGATTGGCTTCGAGCCGGTCGGCAGCATGGGTAAAGAGCAGCGATAGGGCACGGCGAACGATGGAGCCATCGCGAGTTTTTGGCTTTTTAGACGTTGGCTTTTTAGACGTTGGCTTTTTAGCGACGTTTTTGGGGTCAGGTGTAGGTGGCTGTAGGGCGACAGGCGTCCTTGGAGCCTGTCGACTTCCAACCAGTACAGGCCGGATGACGCGCAAACGCCGAATATGACGGAGTGCTCTTTGCAAAGGTCTGGGCACGTGGCGCCGGACCCAGCTCGGCAACAGTCGCTCCTCGACCGGCTCGCGACGGACCTGAGCGGCCACCTTGGCGACATTCAGTGACAGAGTACTGAGTCCTCGTCTTCGAATCTCCAAAGCGCGCATTTCAACACTGCCATCGGTATTTGCGTAGAGGCTACCGAGCGACAGAGTCGTATTGGCGTATTGAATCTTGAGGTCTTTGGGGAGGGTGACCTCTACATGGCCGCGTTTGTCAGGCCATCGCATCGACCCAGCTACGTGAACTTGATCGGCAATGCCTTGAAGTTCCCCGCGCAACTTACAGACCAGGTCAATGCGCTCTTCAAGCATCGAAGAGTCGTAGGCTTCGAAGTGGATATTGTCCATCGACCAATGACGCAGGTCGAGCCCCGCTGAGGTTCGCAATGCAGGTCCGTAGTCATCGTCGATTTGCACGGCCATGGACGTGGCGATGACCTTCGGCACGTGTGGACTTAGGTAGGAGCGGAGGCCGCCGCTAGCTCCGCCAGAGCCGCTCGACGATGGGCTGCGCATGAGCAGGTTGAGCCAGTTGATATCGCCCGAAGCACGACGATGAATATGAAGAGCCGCGCGGTCTACGAGCACCTGCCGGACAAAGACTTTGGGGGAAGACACTCCGTAGAGCTCAAAGTCGATTTGCACTCGAGCTGCGCTAAATAGCGGTCGTTTGACTCCTTGGGCCCGAAGGACAATCTCGTCGAGCGTCACCTGCGAAAAGGGATCAACCCAAATGTTGCCCACATCGACCTCAAGACCGAGGCGTTGAGCTTTCGATTGCAGGCGGTCGTGGAGTTCGGTGGCAAGCCACTGCGGAGCTTGACCAATCCCAAACCCCAAGACCAAAAAGACCGTCGCCAAGATTGGCGTGATCCAGTCCTTGGCGACGATACCAGGAAGAGATTTGGTTGAACTCATCCGAGCTTAGTTGAAGCTCTTGGTACCAGCTCGAAGGGCGGTCACGACAATAAATCCAGTCGCAAGAGCGATGCCAGCGGCGATGATTCCTGTGGTCTTGGGTGTCGACAGCAGATCGACCTCGTAGCTCTTGAGCGCAGCCAGGGGCTTGAGTGTGTCGCGATCCGAAGCGACCAGCTGGCTGCTGTACATCGAGAAGCTAAATGGCGTGACCTGGTAGCGACGTCCGCCTTCAGAGCGTGCGAAGATGCGGGTGTCTCGCGTGACGGCGACCTGCTTGCCATCGATGGTTTTCACCGCGATCGCATCTTTGTCGTTTCGACTCAGCAGAGCCTTGCCTTCGTCTTCACCGATTTTGTCTTGGAGAATTCGATCCTGACTGAGCGCTTCACGAGACTGCAGCTTCCGGAATTCGATCGAAGGGACGCGATATGTATTGTAGCAGCCACTGAGAGTGCTAACGGTCAACAAGACACACAGTAGCGAGGTCAGTTGTTTCATCGATGTATTCTCCGGCGGTAGAGTCCGCTCTTGTGAACGCAAAAGCGCAACTCAGCGCTTTTTGATCAACTGGACCAGTGGGTAAATCCCACAGGTCACGACAGATAAGAGGATAAGTTTCCAGATGGGCTCTTGGTCTTGTGGGCCCGCGAGTGTAGCTGGCATAGGCTCGGCAATTCGTTGCATCTGCTGGTGCGCTGGTGCGCTGGCTGCTGGGGCCGAGATGGGTTGAATGGGATCGGCTGGAGTCTTGCGTGCCGGCCGGGCCGCTGGCTGCGCTTGGGCTGCCACTGGCGCTGGACTGGCTGGCGCTGGGCTGGCTGGCGCTGGGCTGGCTGGCGCTGGGCTGGCTGGCGCTGGG
>PBTG01000032.1 GCA_002726535.1 Myxococcales bacterium
CTTTGTGAGAGCGCTCTTCTACGGGCGGTGAGGGGCGATCATCGGAGCCACTTTGACTCCATAACATGGCAACTCCCAGTAGCCCGACAACAAAGGTCACGACCGCGCCCACTGTCAATGCTTTGCTGCGCTTGAGACCAGGGGAACGTATGTCCTCTGAACTCATCTGATGCGAGTCACTGAAGTCCATCTCTGTGCTAGCCAAATCGTCAGACGGGATTTCATGAAAGGCCACCACGGGCCCGTCTGGTGCCAGCGTGAAACGCTCGTCGTTATTGACGACGCTGTATGCCGCAGTTCTCCCGTCATCATGCGTATCGAGATCGCCCAATTCCCTACGACCAACGGCACGTTGCTCCCCACTCTCGACAGGAGCAGCGCAGGCCTCGAGAGCCCGCCTCATCTGTTGAGCGTCGTCGAAACGATCTTCGCCTCGCTTGGACAACGCACGCTCGATGATCGCCGCAAATTGCTCCGTGATCGGTGTTTGACTCTGCTGCATGACATCGGGAGCTGGCTGATTGACGTGAGCCAAGAGCACCGCTAGTGGATTTTCGCCTTCAAAGGGACAACTACCTGTGACGCACTGAAACATCACGATAGCGAGCGAATACAAATCACTGCGGCCATCGACGGCTTTGTTTTGCGCCTGCTCAGGGCTCATGTATGCCGGCGTACCAAAGGCTTGGCCGGTGCCGGTGAGTTGAGATCCAAGTCGCTTGGCAATCCCAAAGTCGAGAACCTTCACCGCTGGCTCATCGCCTGGGACTTCATTGAGGAAGATGTTGTGGGGCTTCAAATCGCGGTGAACCAGGCCTTTGAGATGCGCCTCGGAGAGACTCCGCAGTACCTGAAGCGCGATCGTGATGGTCTCTTGTTGGGTCAACGTCCGATTTTCTTTGCGACGCTGTCGCATCAGATCGGTCAACTCTTGACCACTGAGGAGTTCCATCGCGATGTACAAGGCGCCTTCGGAGGTTTGACCAAAATCAAAGACCCGAATCGTATTGGGATGTTTCAATCCCGCTGTGATCTGAGCCTCTGCATAAAATCGCTGAATTTGTTCGGCATCGTCATGAAGCAAAGAGATGCCCATGACCTTGATGGCAACCGGTTGTCCAGTAGCCAAGCTGGTGGCTCGATAGACCGCGCCGAAGCCACCTCGGCCGATCATCTTGTCGATCACATAGCGCTCGTTGACCTCCTGACCGGATAAGAGACGATGATCGGGCATCTCAGTGAGCAAAAGCGTCACAGTGCCATCTTCAGGACAGCGGAGTTCTTCGCTTTGTAGGCCACACAATGGGCACAAACGCTTCATTGCTCTTGGTCCTCAGTACCAGCAGGAGATTCACTTGGCTCGATGGGCCCGGGCTCGGACCCTGCCACAATTTGCGCCACTTCGGCCAGACCTTGTGGAAGGTCTCCAAAAACCACTCGGCCATCCGAGAGAATACGGATTTCATACTGATTTTTTACTTCGCTCTGAGGCTTGAGCGACGAATCTGACCCAGGATCTGACTGGGATGATTCATCGGTCATGCTCAAAGCCCCCTCAGCGAAGCCGCCTTGTACTTTTCAACCTCTTTGACGGGGAGTTGCCCGGTAAAATAGGCCTTGTCGTAGGCATAGATGTCGCTCCAGAAATAGGTCGCGACTTGCTCATCGCCTTCTGGCTCAACCGAAGCGCTGATGTAGTCGATGTACACCCAAAAGTGGTTCTTAAGCATGATGACCTTCTCATCCCGCTCTTTGATGATTTTGTCGATTTTCTTTTTCTTCATGTTGCGATCTCGCCCCAAGAGGTCATAGGCCAACTGCTTCGGCCGATGCAGTCGAATGCATCCGTGCGAGTAGGCTCGGCGCGCGCGCTTAAAAAGTCCTCGCGATGGGGTGTCGTGCATGTAGATGGCATGCTTGTTCGGAAACTGAAATTTGACGACGCCGAGCAGATTTTTCGGACCTGATCGCTGGTAGACGCGCTCTGTGCCATCGCCTCGCATCTCCGAGACATAGCCGTGTTTTTCAAAATATTCTGGGTCTTTTGCCAGCGCCGGCCCGAGTTCTAGGTCGACGACTCGCGGAGTCGGGTACCAACGCGGCGCGAGGGTGATGCGTTTCATCTCGGCTTTGAACATTTTTGTACGGTTGATTTTGCCCTTCACCCGCTTGCTGTAATCGATGTCTTCGTTGTCTTTACCAACGATCACCCGATGGGTCCGCTCTCTTTTGCCGGCGACCCAAAGCTGCATCTGCTGCGCGGCGATGTTGACGTGTACATAAAACCCTGCGGCGTCACGTGCTAGAGCGCTGCGCCAACGCGTCAGCGCCAATTTCAACTGTCTTAGACGTCTTTGCGCAGAGACGTTTAACTCCCTGAGAGTTCCCTTGCCGATGATCCCCTCACTTTGCAGTTGATGGCGCCGCTGGAAGGTCTGCACTACCTTGAGCAGCTCGTCATCATAGGTCTCTCCCTGCTCTGCGACATCATATCCTTCAGCTTTGAGTCGCGTTCTAAGTTGGAGGAACCACGCCGACTTTGCGCCTTTGGTCAGTTTCTTCTTTGGCAGAGAGGGCACCTCCCCCCAGCCGCCCTTTTCCACCATAGCCGCGTAGTGATCGACCGATTTCAACAGCTTTTTGTATTGCTCTTGAATCGGCCAGGCAGCACGCATCACAGCTGCTAAATCGTTAGGATGCGCAGCGATTCGTTCAACCAATCGTTCCGAATGCTCCTCTGCGAGCTTCGCGATGGTCTGAGGTGTCATAAAATCAAATGGATGCGCCGGCTTCGCCAACAAAAAGTCTACGAGATATCGGATGACTGCAGCACTGACGGTCACATCAGCCTGCCAGATGAGTTGTCGAGTCTTGCTTGTCTCGATCGCAAGCGGCTTGATGCAAGCATCGAGATGATGGCGTTGTGCGCTATCGAGTTTGTCTAAACCAGCGGCGACCAGAGCTGCCTCGCCCGCTTGGCCACCTTTGAGCCACAATGCGATCGCAGCCGCAACTCGAGCGCAAGCGGCTGTCTTACACTGCGCTCGAATGACATCTTGCTCAGCCTTCAAGCTCTGATGAACGGAGAAAGTCCCATGATCAATCCGTCCGAAGCCGTAGGGCCTGGAATCGAGTCCATGACGCTTGACGTCGGCGAGCAAGTCCAAAATCTCTGTGCCCCGCTCACTGATCGCACCGCTAGCGTCGTAATGTCGCCGTTCGGAGGCCTGGTAGATCGACGCCAACGTCGTCTTGCGATCTTCAAACTTAGCGAGCGCGGCAACCAAAGCTGTTTCGTCGACACTTGAGTCCACTCGAGCTGCAACCGATGCAACAAGTTCAGCCGCTGTCGGCCCCTTGAGGGTCGGCTTGACCTCGACTTTCGCGAGCTTTGGCTCGGGTGCCGACGCCTTCGGAGCCGCAGCAGGTACGTTTGGCTCTTCGCTATCGCAGCCTGAGATGAGCAGGCACGTGAGGACAACCCACCCCAGCTTTTGCGCGTATATCAGCATCCTTTTGCTCCTTGGGCGCTCAACTCGGCCCTCATCAAAGACCTTAAAACCCCACAGCGATCGGTCAACTTCCCTGCAATTGTCAGCCAGTTGTCGCAAGCCAAGTGGGGCAATAGCTCCCCAAGTTGCGGTCGCAATCGAGGCGCACTGACCCCAAAAAGACCTTTCAAAACACTAAAAATATGAAATTTTCATTCATTATTTCAATGAATTAAACAATATCGTCTACCTCTTGGAATCATTTGTGCTCAATCGCTTCACACCTCAACAAAGTGGAGATTGCCCCTATGAAGACACCCCGCTCACTAGCAACCAAACCAACCAGTTCGTCCAAACCACAAATCAAATGCAGCGCACTTCAGGCGGCCGCGATCGTCGCGCGGCGCCTGACTTCAGATCCAGGTCAAAGAGATGATCTGGCAGCAGATGCACTGCTCGGGTGGATCGAACACGCCAAGAAACGAGGCCTGTCATCCGAAGAGATGTACACCAATCCAAACTGGGTGGTCTTGCGATGCCGGGCGATCGATCGCTGGAGAAAGGTCCGTACCCAAACCACTACATTGCAAAGGTTTCAGCGCGATCCAGCATTGAACAGCTCGATGGCTTCGGCGAGCGTGGAGCTTTTGGATCTAAACCGAATTTTGACAAAGGTCTCTTTGAGCGCCGATGACAGAGCGGTACTGCAAGTGGTGTATGTAGCGGGAGAGACGCTGCAACAACTGGCGGATCAACAAGGCTGGTCTCACGCGACGGCGCGACGCCGGCATCACACGTGCCTCAGTAGGCTGCGTCAGACTGTGGGCTTGGATGTTTCAAAAAGATTCAACGACAAAAACAGCTAGCGCGAGGTGCAGAACACCTCGCGTAGCTTTTCGATTGATTCGTCTCTTCTGTCTTACCAGGAGCCGTGCGAGCCGTGGCTGCCGTGCGAGCCGTGGCTGCCGTGCGAACCGTGGCTGCCGTGCGAGCCGTGGCTACCATGGCTGCCGTGGCTGCCGTGGCTGCAGTGCTCAGCGCCAAGCGCCGCGTCACCGACGTCCAGCGACTGGTTGTCGCTCAGCATCATGTAAGTAGAGACGCGCTCTTCTTGCTTGCTACTGATCGCAACTTCCTCGGTAGACAGGAAGTCCGCGACGCTCTTCTTCACGGTTGGAAGCGATTTCTTTTTCGTCATGGATTTCCCCAAACATTTGGCGGTATCCCGCCTTCCCTGATTTGCGACCTTTGGTCGTTTTCTACCCCATTGAGTAAACGATCTATCGGGCGCGTTGGCTTATCTATGCCTTCCGGGCAACGGCGTCAACACATGTTGGGGGAACGTAGTGCAGACTTTCGATGCCTGTATCATAGGTACCAATCGTTGCCGCCCATGTCAACAACATGAACGATAGCTACTCTATATACTCGACTGCACGCACCCTTCTACGCTTTGTTTGGTATAGGGTGAAAGAAGCCTTGACGAGTACCACACCCGTGCTCTAAACCGCCAATCCACTTCTGTGTGCGACCTATAAAGCGAACTCATGAATCACACCAACGACCTTACAATCGAAGAGATATCGTCTGTTTTCGATGGATTACGTCGAGACGGAGTTGAGATCGTTGCAGCCGGACCGGTAGTGTTGGCGCTGCATTTTTCGGTGCCTTTACCGAAGGGACATCGACCAACAGTTGTCCTAAATCGAGCGTTGAAGGACATGACGATCGCGCACGATCTGAGCCAGTTCGATGTGACGATCGCTGACGACCCAATCTCACAAGCGACTGCAATTGCAGAAAAATATTTCATCGAGCCTTGGCGACTGATCTCAACTGCTGAGGGATGCGTTGCATTAAAATCTACAACGATCGCCGACATCGACGCTGGCCGCCTGCGAATGAAAACCGAACCACGCAAATGGCTGCGTGGACGAGTCGATCGCATTTTGAAAATGGCCCTATGGTCGAGTCAAACGGGGCTACAACCGACGAGGGACTTTATCCGCGCTGCAAAACGAGATGCCGGACACATCCTGTCTCTCGACCGAAACGTGTGGCGCGAGCATTTCAACTCAATGTTGGTGGCATTCAAGTCCAGCGTTGGGCTGCAACTGCTTTTTGACTGCGGTGTTCTCCAAATGATGTTGCACGAGGTCTGTGCCATGCACAGGTTTCACGAAAGCTGCGCGGTCCATCATAAAGACATTTGGGATCATACCCTTCAAGTGGTCGACAAATGTCCGCCTACCCTAGCTGTACGCTGGACGGCTCTGATGCATGACACCGGCAAAGTGTGGACACGTACGGTCAATAACAAAGGCAAGGTGCACTTTTTCCGGCACGAGGAGCTCGGTGCGTCGCTGATGCGAGGCGCCGCTGCCCGCTTTGCCCTATCGCAAGACCTCACCGATCGGATCTGCTACGTAATCGGCAACCACGCGCGAGCCAATGTGTACTCCACTCAGTGGACTGACAGCGCCGTGAGACGCCTGATCCGTGATATGGGGCCGCACTTAGATGATGTGATCGCATTTTCTCGAAGCGACTACACGACCAAACGCGCCTGGCGCATCAAAGAGGTCAATGAGTTGGGCCAAGAATTGGTCAAACGGATTGACCAAGTTCGAGAGCTTGATGCGCGGGTGCCTCCCTTACCCAAGGGACTCGGCAACGCGCTGATGACGGCCACTGGCCACGGCCCTGGTCGATGGCTCGGCGACATTCAGCAATGGTTGGAGGCTGAAGTCGAAGCCGGACGCCTGCTCGGCGGTCTCCAAGCCGTCGAGTACGTGCAATACGTGCAACGCACCAATCCGCAGTTGCTCGAAGCCGCATAACATTCCGAGGGCATGAGTCGCACTGTCAAGCTTAGAGGCTCAACAAGCCTTGAGTCTGTAACATGCGTTGGGCAGCGTTCATGCCGTCGATTGCGCTCGAGACGATGCCACCGGCATACCCGGCGCCCTCGGCGACCGGATAGAGTCCAACGTGAGAGACGCTCTGGCCATCGGCTCCTCTGACGATTCGAACCGGCGACGAGGTGGTCGTCTCTACAGGGATGATGACCGCCTCTTCAGTCAGATATCCACGAAGTTGAGCGCGATTGACTTGGCTCGCCCCGCGTCGAAGCGCGTCGACGACGCGGCTCGGTAGACACGATTGCGCCTCGCTGTGAGTCAAACCAGGACGATACGAACTCTTGGCCGGCAAGGTCGAAGTAGATCGATCGAACACGAAGTCCGTGAGCCTCTGCGCTGGCGCTCGATAATCGCCACCTCCGGCGATGTATGCGCGCTCTTCAAGTACGCTCTGTAGGGCGATTCCGAGCAAGGCTCCGCCCGCGACGTGCCGACCGAAGCGTGGATGATCATCGAGATCTCCCGGCGTCTCGAGATACATCTCGTCGGCTTGAATCTGGGCGACGAGCGCAGCGTTCGCGAAGCGTGAGTTTCGCCCAGCATTGCTCATGCCATTGACGTTCAGATGGCCCTTTTCGGTCGGTGTTGGGAGCACGATGCCCCCTGGACACATGCAAAAGCTGTAGACCCCGCGAGCGCCCTTAGTCTGGGCGACTTTCTGACTCAAAAAATATTCTGCGGCACCCACTGACCGCCAACCGGCCATGTCGCCCAGTTGAATCTCGTTGATCAGATTTTGCGGGTGTTCAACGCGAGCTCCGATGGCGAAGGGCTTGGCCTGCATGGCGACTCCGTGGCACGCCAACATCAAATAGATGTCACGAGCTGAATGGCCAGTCGCCAGCAGCACAGGCCCCCCTGTGATGACTTCACCGGTGTCCAACTCGACACCTACTACACGCTTTTGGCCCTTGCTTTCATCGGTCACCAAGTCGAAGACACGCGCCCCAAATCGCAACTCATGACCGGCGTCTTGCAAGTGCTGCCGGAGCAGCCGTGACATTGGAATGAGCCGATTGGTACCTACATGAGGATGTGCGTCGACCAAGATGCGCTCGATCAGCCCAAGCGCTACCAACCTCTCGTAGACCTCTTTGAGACGGGGACTTTTGGTGCGCGAGTACAGCTTGCCGTCGGAATACGTGCCAGCTCCTCCTTCTCCAAAACACAGGTTGGACTCCTCATTTAACGAACCTTTCATCCGCAGATCGCGAACGCCATGGCTGCGGTCGTCGACCCGCGGTCCCCGCTCCAAGACGATCGCTTGGACTCCATAGTCGGCTAACTGTAGTGCTGCGAACGTTCCCGCTGGACCCATTC
>PBTG01000033.1 GCA_002726535.1 Myxococcales bacterium
CTTTTCACGACTGACCTCCGTCGAGCTTTGACTCGGCGGGGGTTTCGTCGGTTTATGTGTCGTAAAATAGATCGCCTACACGAGGGGATGAAGGGCAATCAGCGCCGGCAATCTAGCCTTTCTTTGCGAAATGAACTCGCTTCTCTTCACCCGTGCTGCACTTAAAGCAAGGTGATGCTTTGCTGCGCAGCGCATTGGCATTGACATAATCAGTCATACATACGTGAAGCATGAAGGTATCGGAGCGGCGGTCGCAATAAAATGATTCAAAGAGGATTCTACGCATCGTTCGATGGTCAGTAGACAAAGGTACGTCACTCACCGTTTTACTCGTAGAACTCGCCATGGTTTCGGACCTCTCCTCACTACCACCGTAGGTGCTTCTGCTACACCTAGCAAGGGAATGGCAATTATAAGGAGTCCACGCGCTACAACCGTCGGTGTTGTGCGCAGGGAAGATTCCGACGAATGCGGTCGATTAATTCGGTATCAATCCAAGCCGTAGCGTAGCCGACGCCATCGCCGACTTTGGCAATAACTTGGCCCCAAGGGTCGATAATAACGGACTCGCCGTGAGAGTGTCTCTTGCCACCGTGCCGTCCCCATTGGTCAGGCGCTACGACATAGCATTGATTTTCAATCGCACGCGCTCTGAGAAGTACCAACCAATGATGTTTGCCTGTCTCTGCGGTGAACGCGGCAGGAACGGTCAGCACTTGGGCGCCTATGTCGGTCAACTTGCGGTACAACTCCGGGAACCTGAGGTCGTAACAGACGGTTAAACCGATGTTCAGTCCAGCGCCTTGGAGCATCACTGGCTCTTGGCCCGGGACAATGTCGTTGGACTCTTTGAAACTGACTTCGCCCGGGACGTCGATATCAAACAAGTGGATTTTGTCGTAATGACCAACTACATCCCCCCGTTCATTGATCAGGACGGAGGTGTTGTACGCGCGCTCTTCGAACTCGCTGCAGCGGTGGAATGACCCCAGCAAAATCGTGACCTCTAACTCTTTGGCGAGGTCTTGAAAACGATTGACGATGATGCTGGTCTCCAGCGGCTCCCCTGGATCTGGATGATTGCGCGTCTTCAAGAACCCAGTGTTTTCCGGCAGCGCGATGAGCGTGGCCCCATCTGCTGCTCCAGCGCGTACTTGTGCCTCTGCCTCGATGAGGTTTTGAGCAACCTCTTCTGTTGAGCACAGCTGGATCTCGGCTGTTTTGACCCTCGCCATCTTCGCCCTCCTTCGATTGTGTAAAGAGTCGTTGACGACCTAACGTTGGCCGCTTTCGTCTCGCCACGCAAGCCCTGTCGCCTAGGACTGATTTGACGCGTTGACCCGAGGTGACGAGAGGGGGTAGCTTGCCGCCACGACAACCGGCACTCAGGAGATTGGCCATGCCGACTGACATCGTAGATTTGACCGCACTTGAAGTGCTGGATTCTAGAGGCAACCCAACCGTCGAGGTTGAGGTGTTATTGAGTGGAGGTGCGTACGGACGCGCGATGGTCCCATCGGGCGCTTCGACGGGCGTTCATGAGGCCCTCGAGATGCGAGACGGTGACAGCCGCTTCTTGGGTAAAGGAGTCCTCAAGGCGATCGACAATATTCATCAGCTCATCGCGCCTGCGATGATCGGTGAAGACGTGCTCAATCAGCGTGAGATTGATGATTTACTGCTTAATCTGGACGGCACACCCAACAAATCCAAGCTGGGTGCCAATGCGATGTTAGGAGTGTCGTTAGCCTGTGCTCACGCAGCCGCAGACGCGGTTGGATTGCCCTTGTATCGCTCCATTGGAGGCGCACGAGCCGCGACCTTGCCCGTACCGATGATGAACTTGATCAACGGCGGGGCTCACGCTGCCGGTGGACTTGATATTCAAGAGTTTATGGTCTTGCCTCATGGCTTTGAGACCTATCGTGAGGCTCTACGGGCCGGCGCAGAGATTTTCCAGCATCTCAAAAAGTTGCTGAGTGCGCGTGGACTTCCAACGACAGTTGGTGACGAGGGAGGGTTTGCGCCTCGCCTCGAGCGCAATGAAGATGCTCTTTGTCTGCTCATCGAAGCCATTGAGGCTGCTGGATATCGTCCCGGCGACCAGGTTAGCTTGGCGCTTGACGTAGCTAGCAGTGAGTTTTTCTCAGAGGGCAAATACCATCTGCACAGTGAGTCCAGAGAGTTGAGTTCTGAAGATTTCGCCGCCTATCTGGCAGATCTCGCCGACCGGTATCCGATCGACAGCATCGAAGACGGGATGGATGAGGATGATTGGCAAGGGTGGGCTTGCCTGACACGTTTGTGTGGTGATCGCGTCCAACTTGTCGGCGACGATCTCTTCGTGACCAACACTGAACGTCTCGGGCGCGGCATCACCGAGGGGATTGGTAATGCTATTTTGATTAAGGTCAATCAAATCGGAACTTTATCAGAGACGCTTGACGCCATTGAGATGGCTCAGCGCAATGGGTTTGGTGCTGTCATTTCGCATCGCTCTGGCGAGACCGAAGACACGACCATTGCCGATATCGCCGTCGCGACGGGCGCGGGCCAGATTAAGACTGGCTCACTTTCGCGAGGTGAGCGCACGGCCAAGTACAATCGGTTGCTTCGTATTGAAGCCGAACTCGGCTTGGCTGCTCGTTATCCAGGGCGTTCCATTTTAGCCAACTCGCGGGGGACAAAGTGAGGCACTTGATCGGGCTGTCCATCTTGAGCGCAATCGTGTGTTGCGCTTGCTCAAAGTCTACGCCAACCCCAATTCAACCGGCCACTAAAGCGGCTTCTGCGGCGAAGTCAGTCGCGAACTCTGCTGCCGAATCAGCTCTTGAGCAGGCGCGCAAACGCAAGGCTCTCGAGGAGACCTTTCATCGCTCGCGCTGCGCCATGTTGGGCGAGAGTCGTAATCCTTGGGCTGGGTCGCCTTGGGCTGATGAACTCGCTTTCCGAACCGACTTCGACAGTGCCGTTGAAAAGAATCCGGTGTGGGCTCAAGAGATCATTGCGGCGTCGTACAGTCGTCCTTGTCGCCTTCAACTCAAAGCTCTGCAGGGCGGTGAGCAGAAGCCACCGCCAAACAAACCGGTCAAAGTCGACAAGGTTGACCCATGATGGGGCTCCGGCTGGGGTTGCTGATCACGCTCATCTCCGTGAGCGCTGGCTGCGGCAAAAGCGTCGGCGATAGTTGTTCGAATAACTCTGCCTGCGGCGCTGGATTGATCTGCGACCTATCGGTCAAAGATGGTTACTGTACTCGGTCACCCTGTCGAAAAGGGGAATGTCCAGAGGAGTCTGTGTGCGTGGACTTTGGCGTTGAGGCCTCTTGGTGTATGCGCCGCTGTGACAATGGACAAGGGTGTCGATCGGGCTTGAGTTGTGTATCCGGCGACTCCGGCGAGCTATCCGCTCAATGCCTAGATGATCTGAAATCCTGCCAATTTTGTGGAATCAAGTGAAGCATTCGCTCGGTATTATCGCAGTCCTTTTGGTGTCGTCTGCTGCCTGTAGCGCGCCTACACCAAGGCAGCCTGATAGACCTTTGATCGTCGACAAAGATGGCCAATCGACTTGGTCCAAGGGACGCAGTCAATCTGGTGCCGTCCATAAAGTCGCTACAAACAGCGCCGATCGAATTCGACGTTTTGGGAGCAATACCCTCCCGCAAAAGCTCGTCGATCGTATTCTCAAGGGCGGGCCTGGCATGCTGCTGTCCTTGGTGCCTTTGCGCCCTATCGTGAGTACAAAGCGGCAGTTCCTTGGGTTTGAGATCGAGCGTGTGCACGACAACAGCCCGCAGGTATTGCGTTATGGCGTTCGGCCAGGTGATCGTCTCGTTCGTGTCAATCGGATCAAGATCCTTCGACCAAACGATATGATGGCGCTCTTTGAGCGGTTGCGAAACGCCACTGAACTGGTAATTGAGCTCAACAGGGCTGGTCAACGCAAGCGAGTGGTGATTCCGATCGTCGCCGAGTCCAAGGCTACTGCTACGCGCTAAACGAGCCTGCTGAGCGCTCGCTTGGGGCTTATCCCGGTCACATCGAGCTTCATTGCTATCCACCACAATCTCCTTAGTAGCACCATGATGCCCTCTGATTTGTTTTGAAGACTTGCCGTCTGGGCTTTTGCGGCGGTAGACTCGTGACACCAAACAGGTGTCGAGCGGTGACCTGATCTGATCGAGCGCTCGTCCTACTCGCTTAAGGAGAGACGTAAACCGATGGGTTCTGACCAGTTTTTCCTGCGATACTGGGGAGTTCGGGGCAGCATTCCAGCGCCAGGCCCGGACACTGTGCGTTATGGGGGCAACACCACCTGCATCGAAGTGCAGGCAGGTGATCGCCTGTTGTGTATCGACGGTGGGACCGGTGTGCGTCTCTATGGTCAAGATCTGATGAAGAGGTTGCCGGTACAGGTGACCTTTTTGATGACCCATTTGCATTGGGATCACGTTCAAGGGTTCCCCTTCTTCACGCCTTTCTTGGTGCCGGGCAACCACTTTAAGATCTACTCGGGGCACCACAACGGTGGCAACATCCACGGTGTGTTGAAGCAGCTCATGGCTCAGCCAGCCTTTCCTATCTCGATGGACGCTTTTCAGTCAGAAGTGGGTTTTTCCTTCATTGAGCCTGGCGACCGTATCGAAATGGGCGATCTTAAGATCGACACGATGCTTTTGCGACACCCAGGTGGCGTTTTGGGATACCGATTTGAGTACCGCGGCAAGGTTTTTGTCCACGCATCCGATTGGGAGCATCCGGATGAGGGCATGGACGAAGAGTTCATTGAATTCGCTCGAGACGCGGATATTCTCAGCGTAGATGCGACCTACACAAACGAGGAATATGAAGGACGCTGTGGTCCCTCTCGTCGAGGTTGGGGGCATGCGAGTCACGAGGCCGCGATCGCTCATGCTGATGCCGCAGGGGTAAAGAGAACCGTCATGTGCCATCACGAGCAGACACGGACGGACGGCGGACTCGACGACATCGCAGCTAGACTCTTCGTTGGACGTAGCGATCTGGAGTTTGCGCTCGAAGGGCGCCGGATCGACCTGCTATAGCTATTTTGAGCGTATGAGCGTGTCTATCAAGCTCAGTCTTTGAGCAGTTCAATCGCCATCTCAAACTTATTGAAAGGCGGCATCAAGTAAGCCCCTGCACATAGGGGGCGGACACGCTCGAGAAACTCTCGGCCAATCACGACCCCTTCGCTCGGGCCTGACTCGCCCGCTTCGTCCATACGTTTTCGGATAGTCTCAGGCACGTACATGCCTGGTACTTCGTGATGGATAAAGTGTGCATGACGGGCATTTCGTAGCGGTAAAATACCAACCAAGAGGGGAATTTTGGGCTTGGCGCGCTCTAAAAACTGCTCAAAGATGTCGATGTCGTAGATCGGTTGCGTGAGTGCGTATTTGGCGCCTGCGTCTTGCTTGGCATGGAACTTTTCGATCTCCCGGTCAAGATCTTCAGCGGTGGGATTGACCGCGCAGGACAAGCGGAAGTCGGTGTTGTACTTGCGTGGTTTTCCGTTGGCATTGCGGCCATGATTGAGTCCGTTGAGCATTGTAAGCAAACCGATTGAGTCCACTTCAAAGACTGCGCGGGTACCGGGATAATCTCCGACTGAGGGAGGGTCTCCTGTCACGCAGAGCATGTGTCGGACACCCAGCGCATGCGCGCCCATGGTTTCGCTGAGCAAACCCAAGACGTTTCGATCTCGACACGACACGTGGAGCAAGATCTCGATGTCGACTTGTTGACGGATCAGTACAGCCAACGCCAAGGGGCTCATGCGAGCAGTTGCCATCGGAGAGTCGGCGATGTTGATCGCATCCACCCCAGCTTGACGGCAGGCGACGGCACCACGAACCAAGCGCTCGGCGTTGACCCCTCTCGGTGGATCGAGCTCGACGCTGACCACAAATTGTCCTGTACTGAGCTTGTTCTCAAAGTCACTGTCGGACCAACTGCTTGAGTCAGTTTCGATGGATTGGACTTCCGATGATGTTCCGCCTGATTCGACGACAGATGATACCGATTCGCCGTATGCAGCTTGTAAGGGCACGGGCGATCGGGAGCCAATCGCTTGGACAGCCCTAGCGATGTGCTCCGGCGTCGTGCCACAACAGCCGCCAATCCCGCGAGCACCCCGTTGCACCAACTCTTCGGCCCATTGAGCAAAGTACTCCGGAGAGTTGACGTAGTGCAGTCGACCGTCGATGACTTGAGGGAGACCAGCGTTGGGCGTGAAGACCAAGCGCGCCTCCGCGACGCGACACATCCGCTCGAAGACCTCTTCCATCCCTTGGGGACCCACCCCGCAGTTACCGCCCGCAGCCGCAGCTCCAGCCGCCAAGACCGCGCGAACGACCTCCTCCGGTTTGTGTCCAAGCAGCGTTTTACCTTCGGCGTTGAAAGTGGCCAATGCCACGAAAGCCGCCTCTTCGTACAGAGAGTTGAGCGCATCGATCGCCACGAGTAACTCATTGAGGTCACTGAAGGTCTCAAAGATAAAGAGATCGGGATCGGCGTCGAGCAGCGCCTCGATTTGTTCGGTGAAGACCTCTCGGGCTTTGGCCTCTGAAATTCGACCGACAGGGGCCATGGGCTGGCCGAGCGGACCGACACTCGCGGCGACTAAGGGCCGGTTGTGAGGGGGGCGATCCATCGCCGCGTCACGAGCAATCGCCACAGCGGCTTGATTGATTTCAATGATTTTAGCTGACGAGCCTTTGTGATCGAGACGCATTCGGTTTGCGCCGAAACTATTGGCTGTGAGAATCCTCGCGCCTGCACCCACGTAGTCGCGATGCACGCGTCGAACAACCAATGGGTTTTCGACGCAAAGGGCATCGAGTGACTGCTGAAAACTAAACCCCTGCTCGTACAACTGCGTGCCCATCGCACCGTCGAAGACAACGATTCGCTGGTCGAGCAGCGCTTGTAGTTGGGATTTGCTCCACATCGGGTCAATACTCCACGAGGTGTGCGAGTGGGTCGGTTTTCATGGGACAGATCGTGGTTATTTTGTGAGCGCCTGCAGCCACGCCAAGAACCCGAGACTCATTGTGTATTTATTGTTGGCGCTATCGCCTGATGGGCTCGATTGTCCCACCAACATCTCTACATTCAGCTTTGCGCTTTGGCCCTGAATCTTGGCGGCGATGAAGGTCAGGTTCACGCTGGTCGGCGCACATCCCTCGTCGGTGATTCCGTCACAATTTTGGTCTTTGCCGTCGCACGCTTCTTTGGTCTTGGGCAGAGTTTCATTGACACAGGGACCCTGAAGTTTGCCGTCTTTACAGTACGAGACTCCACTTTTGCATTCGCCCACGTCTTTGGTCTTCAGGTCGCCGGTGTAACATGGCTGAGAGCCTGCGTTGGCTGTATTCACACAACCCTTTTGAGTGTCGCAGAGGTCGTCCGTACACGGATTTTTGTCATCACACTTGGGCTGATCGAGCCCAGGAATGCAGGTGTGGACGCCTTTGTCTGGGTCTTTGCCGCAGCTGTCACCGACCGTGCAGGCGTTGCCGTCATCACAACTGCCAAGGTAAGGCAGGTTCGTACATGCACCGGAGATTTTGTTGCACGAATCCGTGGTGCAATCTTCGTTATC
>PBTG01000034.1 GCA_002726535.1 Myxococcales bacterium
GAGCAGGCATTCCCGCCTATGTGATCTATTTGCCAGATGGCTCTCACGATCTTCTACCGGAGGTCATCTCAATCGACCTGTTGAGCAAGAGACTTCAGGCCGCTGCGAAAAAGTTTCCCGCAGCGGGCCACGGTAAAGCTTGTCCAAAGACCACCGGCTGAGGCACCCAAAGACAAGTGCTCTAGACTTGCAAAAGTAAATGCGGAGTCCACACATCAGTGCAGACTCCGCATATGAATGCAGATGAGCAGTAGCTACATACTCACCAGTGATCAGGGTCGGTTTTAAAGGGATTACTCAAGTTGATCGTCCCGCTGAGACCGGCTGGCTTCGCTGGGTTGCGTACCGGCTGGCTCCATGCGCCATGATTCGAAGCAGTCTGCACCTGAGTCTGCACAGGAAGTTGTTGTGTCGGTCGTCCATGGACCGTATGCGAGCCCTGGGAAGACAAACCTGAGTGAATGCTGCGCTCCGTATGGGCGACCATGGTCGAAGGAGTCGCTGGTTGAAACTCCAGCGGCATCTGCGGTACGGCCGGGACGCCGCCCCCTGAGAGACTCGCAGCGAGTTCACTCGTCGCTTCAGCTCGAACCATCACCGGCACCTGGACTGGGATCGGCTCTGCTGCAACCGGTGCTGTAGGGCCAGTGTAGCCACGACCAGAGTTAGAGCTGGGATCCCAATCAACGGCAGGATAAGGCCCTGTATCCGCTTGACGCTTTGCGTCTCGATCAAATCCCGTAGCGACTACCGTAATGCGCAAATCTTCGCCCATGGTGGAGTCGACTACGGCACCAAAGATGGTGTCTGTATCGTCGTGAACAGCATCTTGAATCAGGCTCAATGCAGCGTTGACTTCACGTAACGAAGTGTTGCCGCCTGTGATGTTCACCAGCAGTCCTGTCGCGCCTTCGATACGAACGTCCTCTAGCAAGGGGCTACTAATGGCTTGCTGCGCAGCGAGTCGAGCGCGCTCCGGACCGCTCGCGCAGCCAGTGCCCATCAACGCCATGCCTTTGCCTTTCATAATGGTGCTTACGTCAGCGAAATCGACGTTTACCAATCCGGGAGTGAGGATGATGTCACTGATACCTCGTACGGCGTCGAGCAACACGGTGTCCGCCATCTTAAAGCCATCAGTCAGTGTCGTGCTGTCATCAGCCAACTCAAGCAGCCGATCATTGGGGATCACAATCAAGGTATCGACAGCATCGGCCAACTCAAGCAAACCACGGTCGGCTCGTCGAGAGCGAGACTTGCCCTCAAACCCAAAAGGCCGAGTGACAACTGCGACGGTCAACGCACCTACTTCCCGAGCGATCTGCGCGATAACAGGGGCAGCACCTGTCCCGGTGCCACCGCCCATTCCAGCGGTGACAAAGACCATATCGTTGCCCTCAAGGGCGGCTCGGATCGAAGCCTCATCTTCCATCGCAGCGCGGTGGCCAATATCAGGATTCGCGCCGGCACCGAGCCCCCGAGTGATGTCCGCTCCGAGCTGGATTCGCTCGACCGCCAAACTCCGAGCCAAGGCTTGTTGGTCTGTGTTGGCGACCATGTAACTGACGTGACTCAGCGCCGCGTCGATCATGTTGTTGACCGCATTACCACCGCCGCCACCGACGCCGACAATTTTGATTCTCGCTCCTACTGGCCCTTCCTGCTCAGGCCCGATCCACTCCAACATGATCTTATCTCCTTTGGCTCTTTATTGTCGTTGCCTGTCGGTGGCTCGCCCTCACCAACACGCCGTCCGTAATCGTTTCCAATTGGGTGTTCAATGATCGGCCCATGCGTTGGACATATACCCCTTCAAACTCTCGATCCATGTGATGCTCCACCAGCCTCTTTTCGGTTGACTCGGCTCCTCGGCCGCGCCTAGCTGTAGGAGTCCTACTGCAGTGGAGTAACTGGGAGCCTTGACGATGTCATACAGACCGCTCAGACCACCGGTCATGCCAGTGCCGTTGCCGACCCCAATGACGCCTTTGGCGTTTGGATGGGGTTTGCCGACACGAACGGGTTGATTGAGAACGTCTTCGCCCAACTCGGTGATCCCCTGCATCAATGCGGTGCCACCAGTGACGACAAATCCGCCAACAAGATCAGCAAAATTACTTACCTGAACCTCTCGCTCAACCAATCGAAATACCTCTTCTAGACGCGGCTCGATGATGTCGCATAGCAATGTACGTGGCCGTTCAGTGGGGGTTCGCCCACCGACACAAGCGACGTTGATCTTCTCGTCGTCATCGACCAAAGACGACAGCGCACATCCATGCAAGATTTTGATGCGCTCAGCTTCTTTGCGAGGTGTACGCAGGCTGGTCGCGATGTCATGAGTGAGGTGATCGCCTCCATAAGGCAACACCGCAGAGTGAACCAAAGCCCGATTGTGCCAAACCGCTACTTCGGTGGTGCCACCGCCGATGTCGACCATCACCACGCCAAGCTCCATCTCATCGCGAGTGAGCACGGCGTTCGATGAAGCCAACAAGCCGCTGTAAATTCGTTGAACATGCAGTCCCGCGCGCTCAGGGCATTGCCGAACATTTTCAATCCCCGAGTTCAACGCCGTGATGATATGAACGTTGGCCTGCAATCGAGAACCCATGATCTGTAAAGGATCCTCATAGCCATCGTTTTCATCGATCAAATACTCTTGGGGGACGGTGTGGATAATCTGTCGGTCCGCGGGGATCTGAACTGCGCGTGCATTTTCAATCACCCGACGTACATCTTCACTGCTCACTCGACCGTTGGCGATGGACACAACCCCACGGTTATTGAATGACTTCAAGTGAGAGCCCGACACGTTACAATACACCGCCGTGATGGTGCATCCCGTCATCTGTTCAGCTTCTCGAATGGCTCGGCTGATGGCGTCGGTGGTCTGGTCTGCGTGCACCACCATACCCTTACGAACGCCGTGTGAAGGGCTGATGCCGACACCGATGATGTCAATCACGCCATCTTCACGAACTTCACCAACGACCGCTGCGACTTTGGTCGTGCCAACGTCAAGTCCGACTAGAATCTCGCCTGTGCGACCCATGGGTTATCTCCTCCTCGTTTTTGTGCTCTTGGGCGATGGTTTCATCTTGTCTCGATTCTGCGAGCGGGGGGCTCGTGGCGCCGCTGGCCCAGCTGGATGAATGCGATCGACGAGGGCAGCGCGACCCACACCGCGGGCGTCGTAAACCACCCGACGGGGCGCGAAGCGATCATCGAGTCGGGCGTAGCGAAGCTGTAGCGACTTTCGCTCCACGTGATGGAGCAGTTGGGCGAGCTGGTCGAGTCGACGAGGCAACCTGTCGCCATCATCCCAACCGATTCTCACTTCAGCACCATCTTCGAGCCGAAAGATCGTAAAGCCCAGCGCTGGATTGATGTGCAGTTCCCCGACAGAGAAACGGTTGCGAAGCGGAGTTTGGTTCCAATCGGCAATCAACTTAAGGGCCCGAGTCAACAACGCATGCTCTTGCTCAACTTGATCACGAAGGTCTCGCAATTGGCGGCGACTACTACGGCACTTCGCCAGTAGTTGTCGACGATGGAGGAGGTATTGCTCCTGAGCCTCGCGACGCTCAATCTTGTTGCGCCCAGAGGCGGCCAATGCTGGCCGCGCCGCTCGAACTCGACACTGCTTGCGAGTTTTGGTCTCGAGTTCAGCCAGGTTGCCCGATCCCAGCAGGTGTATGTCGATGCCGTTGACAATGGGCAACTCGGTATCGACCTGCGTCGTCGCTGGCTCAATGAGTTGACCTGAGCTATCGATCACCACCAGTTGTCCGTCGTTATTGACCAGCGCCGCTGGCTGGCGTTCTTTGACATAAATCTCAACCAAGTCTGGATGTTGAACAGCGACTCGAGCGCTCTTGACCCAAGGCATCTTCACGACGAGTTGAGTTGATCTTTCGGTCTTGATGTCGAGGAGCTTGGCTCCCAACTCAATTTCGCTCGCTTCAATCACAGCGTCTTTGTCGAGATTCCGGACACCGTGAACGACGATGCGTTGAACGTGGAGCTGTTTGGTGTTGTCGAGGTAGCCATCGAAGCGATCCGCCGTGTCAAAGCAAACCCAAGCGCAGAGCGTCACCAACGACAGAGTCAGCAGACGTGTAGGCCACAAGTTCGGTAAGGCGACCAACTCATGGGGGTCGACCTCAGAGGACTCGCTATCTGAAGACATGAAGCGGCTCACCATACGCTGGCGCCAACCCTGCACAGAGCGACTTCTGGAATTTCTACGACGGGTCCTCACTGTGGCTCCCCTACCCAGTCTACGCAGTCGGCGACGACCGCTAATGCTGCTTCGGACTTAGCGACCGCCTTAGCTCCAGCGGAGGCCTTTTCAAGCGCTGCATTATCAGTCAACACCGAGGTGAGCGAGTCCGCCAGTTTTTCGCAGTTCCAATCCCGTTGGCGACTCCAAAACCCTCCTGATTCGGTGCAAAATGCCTGTGCATTGGCTGCCTGATGATCACCCGCTGCATAGGGAAAAGGCACCAAAAGTGCAGGTAAAGCGGCGGCGGCTAGCTCAGAGACAGTCCCCGAGCCAGAACGAGTGATGGCAAAGTCGGCCCAGCTAAGCGCGGAGGCCATATCGTCAATGTAAGGTAGGACTGTCGCGGAGAGATTGGACTCGCTGTAGGCCTTGGTGACTGGTTCTGGATCTAACTTTCCGACCTGATGGCGAATCTCCAACGAAACACCACGTCGTGCGACAGCTGCCAACAACGCTGGTACCTGCTCGTTGAGAAAGAGGGCGCCCTGGCTACCGCCAACAATCAAAAGTCGTCGAGGCCCGTGACGCACTTCAGTGCGTGCAGGCAAGCGTGCGATCTCTTCGCGCACTGGATTTCCTGTCACTCGAACTTTCGATGCGGCAAAAGAATCGCTCGCAGCTTCAAAGCCCAAATATACTCGATCAACCAACCAACCAAGGACCCGATTGGTCATGCCAGGAACAGCGTTACTCTCGTGAATCGCGGTTCGAATACCCAGCGTCTTGGCGGCCAAAAGTCCGGCGCCAGAAGCATAACCACCAACACCGATGACCAGGTCAGAGCGATGCTCACGAAGCATCTTTCGCGCCTGCCGAACTCCTCGCATCAGTGCGAGTAGACCTCGAATTTTCCCGACAACGCCTGCGCCGACCAACCGCGAGCCCTCAACAAGCTCAAGGCGATAGCCCCTGGCGGGGACCAAGCGCGTCTCCAGACCTCGCTCGGTGCCAATAAAGAAGATCTCTGCGTCAGAGTATCTGGCCTGAAATGCGTCGGCGATCGCCAACGCGGGGTTGACGTGACCACCTGTGCCTCCACCAGCGATGACGAGTCGCAAAGGGCTCACGTGCGCTCCCAATTGCTCGGCGGTGCAGATACATGAGTCGGCGTCGCTCGCGTGACTCTGCGGCGGTTCGTTTTGCCTCCCCGAACGACTTTATCGACCTTATCGATAATCGTGAGTATCCAGTTCGGTGGTTGCCAGTTCGGGTCACCTCCACGGCCCACATTGAGTAAAATTCCGGCTGCGACACACATCATCACTAACGATGACCCGCCGTAGCTGACAAAGGGTAAGGTCAGCCCCTTTGTGGGAAGCATACCCAAGACGACACCGATGTTAATCGAGGCCTGGACGGCGAAAAGGCTGGTGATGCCGATGGCCAAAATACGGCCGAACTCATCTCTTGCCGACATCGCGATTCGCTGGCCCCGTATGATGATGTACCCGAAGCACATGGCAACGAAGATGATGCCAACCAGTCCAAGCTCCTCACCAATAATCGCGAGCACAAAATCCGTATGAGCCTCTGGCAAAAACCCGAGCTTCTGCTGGGAGTTACCTAATCCACGTCCAAAAATACCGCCACCCGCCACAGCGACCTTCGAATTCCACAGTTGAAATCCCACACCATGGCGGTTGAGTTCAACGTCTAGCCAGCCGTCGACGATACGGGCCATCCGCATCGGGGAGTTCAAGACAAAGACGACGAAAGCGGCCATCGCTAAGCCACCAATAGACATCAAGGAGTTGATCCGCACGCCAGCGGTAAAGGTCATGGTGAAGAGCAACACCGCGAGCACCAACGCAGTACCTAGGTCGGGTTGCTTGATGCAGAGCAACGACAAGAGTCCAAAGACGATGAAATGCGGTAAAAGGCCATATTTAAAGGTCTCAATGACGCCTCTGCGAGCCTTTGTCGCCACTGATCTCGCCAGGTAAATAACAAAGGCTAGCTTGGCAAATTCGGCCGGCTGAAAGCGTACGCCTCCCAAAACCAACCAGCGCCGTGAATTGTTCACGACGACCCCAAAGTTAAGGACGAAAACCAACGCAACGATGGCGCCAACGATCAGCACCGAAGCGAAACGCTGTAGTAATTGGTAAGGCAAACAAGTGAAGGTGAGCAGAACAAAGGTGCCAATCGCAAGATACGAGATGTGGCGAATCAAAAAGTGTTCCGGACCACCGCTTCGCAGGGCGACCCAATACGAAGCAGAATAGGCCATCACGAGTCCGAGCGTGCAGAGCGCGAAAATGGTCGTCAGAAGTCGCCAATCCATGCCTACTGGTTTACGGACCAGATCTTGCTGACTAGCGGGAATCGGGGATTGACTCTCGATCACACGAGTCGGTCCCCGTAAGCGGTCAGACTCCAACTCATGAAGGTCGGCGCTAGGATGCAAACTCGCGGCGTCAGACATGGATTACCTCAACTTCAAGCTGGATAAGGCGATGAGAGCCAAGACAATCGAAATGATCCAAAATCGAACCGTCACTCGTGGCTCAGGCCAGCCCTTCTTTTCGAAGTGATGATGAATCGGCGCCATGCGAAACACGCGCTTGCCGGTGAGCTTGTATGAGGTCGTTTGAGTGATAACGCTCAAAGCCTCCACGACGAAAATTCCGCCGATGATTAAGGTCAAGAGCTCATTTTTCGACAGGATGGCGAACATGCCGAGGGTGCCGCCTAGCGCCAACGCGCCGACATCCCCCATAAAGACCTGAGCAGGAAAGGTGTTGTACCAAAGGAAACCAACGCCAGCACCAATGACTGCAGCGGCCACAACGGTCAACTCCTGAGCCCCCGGGACGCTAGGAATCAGCAAATAATCGCTCATCACGAAACGATGGACTGTTCCGTTGACTTCAAGGCCGATGCTGCCGCCCGACAGGTAGCATAGAACTGCAAATGTAGCGCTGGCGACCATCACCGGTACGATGGCGAGGCCATCGAGGCCGTCCGTCAAATTCACAGCGTTAGACAGGCCAACTACACCAACCGCTGCGCCCAATCCATAGAGCCAAGCAGGCAAGAGCAAACTGAAGGCTTGAGCACTTACGAAGGGAATATACATCCGGGTGTCAGCGAGCTGCGAGCCCAACGCGCCGCTGTACATCGCCCAGCAAACCCCTGCAGCGGTCAAAAATTGAACCGCTAATTTTTGGCGCCCAGTGACCCCTTTGGAGTTCTTGAATCTAATTTTGAGGTAGTCATCGATGAAGCCCAAGATCCCAAACACCACGGTTGGAATCATGGTCAGCCACACATAGGCGCTTCGAATGTCTCCCCAGGCCAGGACAGAGACAGCAATGGCAACCAGGATGAGTACGCCTCCCATGGTCGGCGTCCCTGCTTTGGAAAAATGTGTCTCGGGGCCATCGGAGCGAACCACTTGACCAATTTGTCTGGCCTGAAGTCGTCGGATAAACCAGGGATACAGGGCCATCGCAATCAACAAAGATGTCCCCATGGCGCCGATGGTTCGAAAGGTCACGTACCGAAAAACGTTGAGTGCGCCAAACTGGTCGCGGAGCAACTCAGAGAGCCACAGAAACATGCCCACCTCCCTCGGCGCTGTCGCCATTGCCCTTGAGCGAATCAATCACTCGCTCCATGCGGGCGCCTCTACTGCCTTTGATAAGTACGGTACCCCCAGCGCGCGTAGCCGCCAGAATTGCGTTGGCCGCAAGGTTGTCGCGCTCAAAAACGTCTGCGGTAACTCCTGTTGAACGAGCACCTCTCACCACATCCAGGGCAAACTCACCGCGAGCCAAAAGTAGATTGATACCCAACTCACCGGCCAGACGACCCATCGACTCATGCAAAGTCGAGGCACTTGGTCCCAACTCAAGCATGTCGCCCAGAACGGCGACATGGGGCCCCGGCAAAGATACCAAGGTCTGTAGCGCTACCGTCACCGATGAAGGGTTGGCGTTGTAGCAATCTTCTAAAATCAATCGACCATCGAGCTGCAGCGGACGCATGCGCTGACCCACAGCCTGGTAATTGGCCAAGTTGGCCGCGGCCATTGATAGGTCAACGCCCAAGAGTTCAGCGACCGTCAAGGCTGCCAAGGCATTGGTGACCATGTGCTGGCCGATCGCAGCAAGCGTGACATGTACACGCTTGCCCAACACGTTGACCTCAAAGCGCTGCAGTAGACCCTCGACTTGAACCTCACCATCGACATAAACGTCGCCACCAGGACCAAAGGTGACGATGCGACAGGTCAACTCTGCGAGGTGTGGCAGCAAAAGTGGACAATCAGCGGGCACCACGGCGATGCCCTCGTCGCGTAGGCCCCGAAGGAGAGCAGTCTTTTCCGTAGCGACGGCCTCAACGGTACCGAGCCCTTCCAAATGAGCGGCGCCAACATTCGTTATCACGGCGATGTCAGGCCCTGCGATCCGTGCGAGTTCTGCGATCTCTCCGGGGATACTCATCCCACACTCAATCACCGCGAAACGATGATGAGAGCGAATCTTCGCTAGAGTCTGGGGAACTCCGATTCGATTGTTGTGGTTACGGTAGGTTGCCAACACCTCGCCTGCAGCGCCGAGCGTCAACGAGGTCAATTCTTTGGTAGAGGTTTTGCCGTTGCTCCCAGTAATACACACGACTGGTCGATGAAATTCGGCTCGATGTGCCGCCGCTAAATCACCCAAAGCGACCAAGGTATCGGCGACTTCAACCTGCCAGGCGCGTGTCCTCAACGGCTCTGACCCCGATTGCACCACTAGACCTGCTACCCCCGCAGCATCGACTTGGTCGACGAAATCATGACCGTCGAATTTGTCGCCGACGAGCGCCGCGAACAGGCCGCTGGTCGGGACGTTGCGGCTATCGGTGCTCAAGGCCTCCGTGCACTGTCCTGCCCCTGCACTGCCATCTCGCAGTTGACCGCTGGTGCATTGAGCGGCGCGGATTCCATCGAAACGAAAGCCATCGAGCCGCCAGCGTCGCTGCAGAGCTTGAGCAGCCACAGCGACGTCATCAAATTCAACGACCTCTTGAGCGAATGTCTGCGTCTTTTCGTGACCTTTGCCGGCGACCAAAATGACGTCATCGGGCCCGAATTGCATCGCGACTGAATCGATCGCTTTGCGGCGATCAGGCTCGAGAACATAGCCCGTCGTGCTGGGCCATTGCTCTGTGCGAGTCAACCGCGCTCCAGCCGCTCGGAGACCCACTTCAACCTCAGTGAGGATGGCAGATGGAGATTCGGAGCGAGGGTTGTCCGAGGTCGCCACACATCGATCCGCGTAGCGCGCAGCGATCGAGCCCATTGGCGCTCTTTTACTTGAGTCACGGTCGCCACCACAGCCAAAGACGACCCAGAGCTTGCCCTCGGCTCCGCAGAGCGCAGCGCAGGTCTTCAACGCGGCCTCGAGAGCCTCAGGAGTATGTGCGTAGTCCACCAACATGAGGCCAGAACCCGGCCAAGCCACGGGCTCAAGTCTGCCAGGCGGAGCGACCAAATTTGGGCATGCTTTTTCGATGTCTCGGGCAGAGACCCCTACAGCCAAAGCCATCAGCGCAGCGACAGTCAGGTTCTCGGCATTGTGCGCGCCGAGCAAAGGCGAACGAATCTTTACCACCTGACCAGCGAGATCGAGGTCCAGAGATACGCCACGACGATCGGCGCTGAGGACCCTCGCACTCGCTTGGGCCCCCGGATTAGCGCTCAGAGTAAAACCTTGCGCGAGTCCTTGATGCTGAAGCGCCCGGACGTGCTCTTGATCGACGTTGACCCAAGCGACGCTGTCTGGCCGTAGACGATGTGTGAAGAGCCGACTTTTTGCTTGGGCGTAGCTGATGAGATCACCATGGTAATCCAAGTGATCATGACTGAGATTGGTCCAAGCGGCTGCCTCGATATCCACACCGACGAGACGTCGCTGTACCAAAGCGTGAGAACTGGCCTCAATCACCACGGCTTCGACCCCTTGTTCTTTTAATGCGGCAAAAGTCGAATGCAACGCGACCGGATCGGGAGTGGTAAGTCCTCCCGGTCGAATCCCAGAGGGCGTCCAAATACCAACGGTGCCGACGGCCACGGCATGAATGCCCGCGGCATTGAGCAATTGCGCCGTAATGATCGCTGAAGTGGTCTTGCCGTTGGTGCCTGTGATGGCAATAACCCGCAATTGGCGCGAAGGGTGCCCAAAGTTGGCGCTGACCAAATCACCGAGAATTTCACGGGGATCGTCTACCAAAATGCTATCGGCCCCCGAGCCTTTCGCCTGAGTATCGCCCCCATGAACGATAGCGACTGCTCCTGCTTGGCGCGCTGCGTCCGCAAAATCTAGACCACGCGCAGAGTGGCCATCGATCGCAACGAACACATCACCTGGCTGTACACGACGAGAGTCAGACTGAACCGATCGGATCTCGAGGTTTTTGAGCGAAACCGGAAGATCAGCAATCGTCAAACCCGCCGATCGCCACAGTTCATCGAGCGTCATGGCCGCTCCTGTGGCAGACGAGCCGTAGCGCTCGGTGGCGCCAAAACGAGGCGAACCAAAGTTCCCGGGCGAACCACAGCCCCTTCACTTGGCGTTTGTTGAAAAACTACGCCAGAACCGCGAACTCGTGGTTTGAGTCCTTTGGCCAATAGCGTCCGCACCGCTTTGGCCATAGGCATGCCACGCAAAGACGGCATCCTCAACTTGCCTGCGGGGACTTTGAATAAGGGCGCTGGAGCAGGTTGTACAACCTCGATTGGCTTGGCCGGTTTCCTCTTTTTTGCCTGACGACGAGCGGCTCGTGCCTGCGCCTCTTTGGGGTCGTCGTAGGTCAACCAGGGGGCTCCTGGGCTGGTGGCAACTCCGGCGTAAGGCAACAAGAAGCGAGCGATTTCTCTGGCGACTGGCGCAGAGATTGCCCCACCTGTGCGGATCACGAGGTTTGGGTATTTCGGATGCCGCCGATCAGGAGTGTCGACAGCCACGTAAATCACATAGCGTGGGTTTTGTACGGGCGTCACCATGGCGAAACTAGCCACCCAATGCGTCTTGGAGTATCGCCCGTTTTCAGCTTGCTGCGCTGTCCCCGTCTTACCAGCAACGCTGTAATTAGGTAGGCGTGCCCGACGAGCTGTCCCACCTTTTTTGGTGACCCGACTTAGACAACGCATGGTCTCGCGTGCGGCCGATGCTGAGATCACTCTCTGACCCGGTTCGACTTCAAAAGTCAGGTGTTCTATCACTTTGCCATCAGCTCGACGAAACTCGCGCAACAGCCTCGGTCGCCGCAAAACTCCACCATTTGCGATCGCTGTGTAGGCGCGCGCGATCTGCAAAGGCGTCGTCACCACACCTTGACCGAAAGCGATATTGATAAACTGCGAAAAGGGCCACGTCTTGTACGATGCGAGCTTTCCGCTGCTCTCGCCTGGCAACCCAACGTTAGTGATGACTCCAAGTCCAAAGCGTCTCAGAGATGCATCGAGACGCTTTTTACCGATTTTCATCGCAATTTTTCCGAAGCAGATATTCGAAGACACCTTCAGGCAGTCGCAGGCAGTCAATACGCCGTGTCGATGGCTGTCGCGGATGACTTTCGAGCCGGCCTTAATACCTTTGGTGGCGTCGAAGAGGTCGCTGGGTTTGACCACCCCTAGATCAAAGGCGGTCGCCAAAACCAGCGCTTTGAGCGTACTGCCAGGCTCGGCTCCATCTTGCGTCACCTTATTTTTAGTCGCCGCAGCGCTCGTCAGACGGTCGTTGGGATTGACCTGTCCCGTCTGGGCCATGGCAATCACTTCTGCTGTGCGAACATCGATAACGACCGCAACGCCAAATTTTGCCTTCGCGTCTGCGACCCCTTTGTTTAGATGATGCTCAGCGACCTCTTGAACGACGCTATCGAGGGTCAGTTGAGCCGAATTGCCAGCGTAATGATTTGGGTCCGGGGAGCCGTACCATGGCATGCGTCGACCACCGACAGTTCTGAGGGTCACCACCTTGTATTGGCGACCTTGGAGCATCAGATCGAGCATCCGCTCAATCGAACCAGGCCAAGAAGAGCGGCCGAGTAAGGAGCCGGCTACCGCACTGCTTGGATTGTGGCGACGAGTGCTCTGCTCAAGGCTAACTCCTGGAAGCTGCCCCTCAACTAACATGGTCTTGAAGCGATCGACTTTCCACAGAGGCAGTTCTTTGGCGATATAGACGTGGCTAGTCTCATAGCCCAAATTCCGACGTAATTTCCGAAATTTGCGCGATTTTTTAGCCTCTTTTTTGCTGCTTAACTGAGCGCCTTTAGCATTCTGAGATTTTGGTGTAGTGGAGGCGATTGCACTGGAGATGGTCTGCTCAATCAACGTCGCCCAGCGCTCGCGCGCCGCGAGAGTCAAGGTTGATTTTGAAGCAGACTGCAAACTGCCATCTCGACCTTGCTCCAGGCGCGTACAAGCAGCGACGCAACGTCCGCCTCCGGAGGTGTCAGGTAGATCTCGACACACTTGCTTACGACCATTCTGACAGTCGATATCTTTGTTGCACAACGGGAGTTGGTGCAAAGCCAAACGCGCAGCCTCGACGGGATCAACCCGCAAAGCGTAGGTGAAATCAAAGCCGCGCATTTTTTTCGTCCGTAGCACCTTGCCGAGTGCGCGCACCTGACGGGGTCTAAGGCTATGAATCAAAGTACGCTTTTTACGCATCCGCAGCGCGAAACCGATCTGATAACTCAGATCATCGGCAGACACTCCAAGCGGCCGCGCTATGGCCGCTCCCAAGCGCTTGCCTTGCGCCTTGGCGACGCTGGGCTTGCGATACTTCGGGAAAGAGTCGGGTGAGAACTCGAGGGTTCGCTTCACCAAAGTAAGAAATGACAGCTTCTCTCGCTGAATCATCCGACGCAGCTCGCGCGCCACAGCAGCGGATACGCCAGCTCGCAATGTGACCTGCCGCGTCTGCTTACTCAACAACGCGAGTACTTCTTTGGTCTTCGTTTTCAGACTTTTCCGCGCAACTTTGTCTGTCGGTTGGTTGCGAACCAATACCTCAGCAATCTTTTCAGCCATCTTTTGGCGAAATGCTACGTCTTGTTTTCGGGTGCTACGCACTTTATCGGGATCGAGTTCCATACACGGAGACTTGGGACGCTTGGGATGGACCCATCGCGGATCGGCGGTCAGCGCCTCGGTGACCAGGTCCTCCGCCATGATGACACCGTTGCGATCGACAATCGGCCCTCTTGGCCCTCGTTTCTTACGAACATCAACGTAATCAGTGCTCTCGAGAACCGATTCCTTTTGCTGGACAAAAAACGCCGCGCCGATCACGCAAAAGGCCATCCACCCAAGGCCGATGACCATAACCAATTGCACACGTCTGCGTGTGCGAACGAAGCGTGACCGCGGCGACAAGCCGGCTCGATCTTTCAGGCGAAGGTTCCAGCGTTGCTTCATCGACAACCCCCTTCACCGACGAGCTCCACTCTCGCTCGACAGCGACGCCCAAGCGCGGACGCTCCGGCTCGCTCCGTACAGACTTTGTAGGCCTTCAAAGCAAGGTCAGGTTGCCGAGATCTGCAGTACAAATTCCCCAGCGAGAAATGAAAGCTGGGGATCTTCGGACAACGACGAACGGCTTCTTGAAAATGCTGTTGGGCTCCGGGCTGATCGGCCCGTTTTTCAGCCAGCAAGCCCAGATTGCGATGTCCCTGACAGAACTTCGGATTGATAAAGACCGCCATTCGAAGATGCTTTTCGGCAAGATCGAGACGCCTGAGCTTGAGGTAAGCCCAACCGATGTTGTTGTAGGGATGATAAGGGGTGGTGTAGGTGGGTTCTTTGAGCAGTGGTTTGAGCGTGTCGATGGCGTCTTGCCATCGCTCTAGGGCCAGATACGTAACTCCCAGATGATTGCGGGCGGCGAAAAAACCCTTGTTGCTAGCGAGCGAGCGCTTGAAGTTCGAAATTGCCTCTTCATAACGCTTGCGGCCAAAGAGGATAAAGCCCAGTAAATACCGGCTTTTGCTGTGTTCGGGTTCAAAGGCGAGCCCTTTCATGAGTTCGCGGATCGCCAAGTCGATATTTTTCGAATGAAAATAGCCAGCTGCCAGCTTGTGGTGAAAACCTGCTTTTTTGTTGCGCTTCTGGGCCTCTCTCTGGGCTGCTCCGCATCCGACAAACCCGAAAATACACAGCGCGACAAGAATTCGACGCAAAAACCGGGAGCTACGGACAGTGCTCATCAGGGATTGTCTCCCTCGGGGGCGCGGCGATTGTCTTGAGCCGTACCCTGAATCACGCATCCGTCGTCTTGTCCCTCCTGATACACATTGAGTAACTCGGTCCGTTTCGCGATTTCAGAGCGTAGATTACGCGCTCGCTCCACCTCTTCTAAATATCGTCGATTAACCGCCTCGAGTTCATAGACGGCTTGCACACCGTGAGAGCGTTGACGAACGCGCTGAATCGCGATCGATCCAATGATTCCAAAAACGGCCAATAGAGCCACGACTCGCCACCAAAAAAACAACTCTGAGGACTCGGCTCGCGCCATGGCCGAGCGGGCCAAGGCTTCGGAGCGAGCAGCGGCGTGGGCAGCGGCCTTCTGTGGAACCAAATCAGGGGAGCTCATGAGGCCTCCTGTTCGGCTGAAGCGCCTCGAAAACGCAGCACGCGCAGTTTGGCGCTCCTCGCCCGTGGGTTCTGCGCACACTCCTGGGGTGTTGGGGTGAGCGGCTTGCGATGGGGCAGCTCAAAACTCGAGGTCTTGCCCCGGGCAAATTCGCGAAACACCTGTTTGACCACACGGTCTTCGCCAGAGTGAAATGAGATCACAGCGAACACCCCGCCGGGACTCAGGAGATAGGGCACCGTTGCCACCAGGCGTTCGAGTTGCTCGATTTCATCGTTGACCCACATCCGCAAGGCCTGAAAAGCTCTCGTCGCTGGATGAATTTTGCCACCGCGGGGCAAAACGGCCGCGATGCAATCGGCCAATTGGCTCGTGCCTCGAACTCCGTCGCCGTAAGCGGCCAATATGGCGTCTGCGACGCGATGAGACGCCCGGACGTCTCCGAAGTAATAGAGCACATCAGCCAACTCTCTCTTGGAGGTTCGCCTCAGTTTGTCCGCCAAGGTCTGCCCACGGGTCGGATCCATCCGCATGTCCAAGGGACCATCATAACGAAAGGAAAAGCCACGATCTTCGGTGTCGAGTTGGTGCGAAGACACCCCGAGGTCGGCTATCACGCCGACGAACTTCGAAATGTTGTGCTGCTTGCACACGACGGAAAGATCCCCGAATGGAGCATGCACAGCCTCAAATCGTGGACCGTATTTACACAACCTCTCTTGAGCTGCTTTGAGGGCTTGTGGATCGCGATCAACTCCCAAAACTCGAACGTGCGACAGACTCTCAAGGAGCAACTCGCTGTGTCCCCCGCCACCGAGTGTGCAATCGACAACCCAGCCCGCCGGAACGTCTCGAAGCGCGTCGACGGTGGCGGTCCCCAATACCGTCACATGATCAAAAGTAAGCGACACGGCGTTCACGATGCACTCCAGTGCATATCCATCTCTGTCATGTAGCTCGATTGCTCGGCAGAGGTGGGGGCCAACTCGGCGTCCAACTCTTTCCAGCGACTGATTTCGTACACACGCACGTGATTCATGGTTCCGACGAAAACCAATTCGGCCGGCGCATCGACCTCCAGCGCGGACCGAATACGCTGGTTGAGCACGAAGCGACCAATGCCGTCGAGACGGACCGAGTCGGCATTCTGAACGGCGACCTTCAAAAAACGGTTGGTCTCTTTGACGATCGCCGCTTTGTCTGTATCTGAAGACACCTGAGCA
This sequence comes from Myxococcales bacterium, assembly GCA_002726535.1. Taxonomy (GTDB): domain Bacteria; phylum Myxococcota_A; class UBA9042; order UBA9042; family UBA9042; genus UBA9042. Next base: position 16,110 of record PBTG01000034.1, read on the forward strand.
TGACGTCGTTTCAACGTGTCGAGCTGTGATTGAACCTGCTCTGCGTAGATGGTTTTGGGGTAAATTCGCAAGCTGGGACAGTTGCCATCGAAAGTCGGCACGAGCACCAAGCTCAACGGGTCGCCATCGAACTCCTGACGTATCGCCGCAGGGACGCTGACGCGCCCCTTGGCGTCCATCCTCTGTGTGAATACGCCTACGAACATCATGACTAAGGGCCTCTTCCCTGCGCTGCTGCCCTCGCGTCAGTGAGCGTTGGGTTGTGCGCCAACCGGTTTTGAGCCAGTGGTCACCGCCGCGAGTGTTTGCCTTTTTGATCCAAAATGATCCTTTCTTCCCCACTTTATCCCACCAAACGTGTGTATGCGGGGATTTAGGGGGTGTCAAATAAGAACTCAGTGACTGACGTATGTCAGCTTCGCCATGTCGGGTGATGCCAGCGTTTAGTGACCAAAATCTTCGATGGAGCGAGTTGCTGAGCTTGGAGCGATCGACCAGACGAATAGTCACCAAGCGATTTCTTTTTTTACCTAAAGATTTCATTGAATTATAAAAATTCATCCACAATTCTCCTCATCGAGGTGAGATGGAGATCTCTGGACGATCGACGCTTATGTGATCGGGCGATCGAAGAGCCAAGCGTAACCGTGAGCGCTATTTACACTCCTCAAGCCCTACGCATTTTCGAGTGCTCATCAAGTTTTTTATCTGTCGTCTCGGGTCGTTTGCTAAAATCTATCGAAGATTCACAGCGAGCTTCGCCATCTAAGGCTATAGCCGCTATGCTGTTGGGGTTGATCCAGGAGAGACCATGCGAGTCCGCCATACAGAGATAGCGTTTTGCGCCTTGTTCGCCCTGATGATCGGTTGTGGTAGCGATGACACAGACCCTGTTTCATCGAGCAACGATGGAGGTGGTCAGTCCACTTCAGGCTGCCCGGTCGTCAACCTCGGTGCTGAACCTTCAGACGTAAAAGTCGTCGACTACAAAGTCGCCATTGGCGTCCTAAAGGAGAGCTATCAGCTCAATGGGCGGTTGATTCAACCCAATGGCTGTAGCCAGTCCACCCCGTGTCCATTGGTGGTAGTGGTCCCAGACCGCCAGACTGACGCGATGATTCAATACACGAATCCAGCGAAATACCTAGCTGCCAACGCCAAGGTCCATGTTGCACTTTTTAATCTGCCTGGTACTGGCATCGGCGGCTTCAAATCCAAGGGAGACAATGACTACGGTGGAACTCACCATTTAACCGCGGTCAAAGAGGTCATGCGCCTGCTCCGAGAGCGCGACGAAGTCGATGCACAAGCGACCGGGTACGTAACCATAGGCTATGGCTTGGTCCCAGCGGCTGCAGCACTAAAAACTTTTGGAATCAACTCGTTGAAGCAGACGCTATTTCTCATCGACGTAGAAGGTCCGGTTGACCGCTGCGCCGCCTCGCAAGCTCCCGAAGAACTCAACAAAGGCGTCGGTCCAGACAATGGCCCTGGAACGAGTTCCTCCGCGTGTCACATCGATAGCAACCAGAGCATCGCCGCGGTCTTTCCTGGGGCGTCGGAGGACAAACCAGCGAGTGTGGTCTGTGCTCAGGGCGCGTGGCCTATCACCGAAACAGGAGAAGATTGTACGAGCGCCTGGTGGGCGACGAGAGAGCCAGCCAAAAGCCTCAATAGTTTGGCGGTGCGCTACCAGCGACTTCAGTTCGGAGTCGATCATCGCTCACCGACTCATTGGTCCAGCAGGGTTGCGATCTCGGCGGCCTTCGCGTCGAAAGCTTGTCCATACGTAGGGCTCAATGACATGCCACCTTGCCAGTCGGCTCTGAGTGACGCTCAGTGTGAAGCCCTCGGTACTGGGCAAAGCTGCTGGCTGGGCACTGGGCTAGGCGATGGTCTGGCACCGGGCACCTATGGTGGTAGTCAGTGGTGCGAGGTCAGTATCGATGCGCTTTTTGCCAATGTGCTGCCTAAATACGTCAAGCGCATGTTGGACCTCGAAGCCTTTCCAAACTGCAAACCCTGAACCCAGCAGCCTGTGAGGTCTTTTAGTGACCGCCACCCAACCCAGTCGAGCGCTCCCTGCCTCGACCGTCGTTGTCCTACGAGATTGTCCTGAAGCGCTCGGGCAGCCTGAAGTCTTTTTGGTGCGTCGACACGGCGCGAGTGGGTTTATGGCGGGGGCGACTGTATTTCCGGGCGGCAAAGTTGATCCTGCAGATTATCGAGTCACCAGCGCTGGCCAGAGTGCCGAACAATGCGCTCTATCGCTCCAGATGAGCGACCATCAAGCCGCTCGAGCGTATTATATTGCCGCGATCAGGGAGTTACACGAAGAGGCCGAGATCGTGCTGGCTCGCACCTCAAAGGGGACTTTCGCTGATCCTAAAACCCTGAGCGAGCTCCATCGTGAGATGAGAGCGTTGAGGCAAGGTCATCGTATCGAAGCCGACGCAGTTCATGCCCTTTGGCAACGTCACGGGCTCCAGCCCGCCTTAGATTGTCTGCATCCTTTCGCTTGGTGGGTCACTCCCTCTGTGGAGCCCAAACGTTTCGATACGCGCTTTTTCGTAGCGACTTTACCAGCAGGCCAACAGGGCCATATTGATGGCTTTGAGACCACCGCTCAACATTGGCTGTCAGCCGAATCGGCGCTACAAGAGCATGAGCGAGGCGGGGATCTGTATCTGCCTCCGCCGACGTTACACACCTTGCAGCGAATCGCCTCGCTCCGCGGCCCTAGCGCCGATATAGCCAAGCGACTGACTGCCCGAGGCATAGGCCCCAAGATTGAACCCTTTGTCCAGCGACAGACCGACGGCTCGCCGATGATCGCCCTGCCAGATGACCCGATCCACCCGCAAAGCGATCATGCAGACCCGCGGCGCAATCGCTTCGTCATGCGGCAGGGGAGATTTCATCGTCAGTTTACAGGCGATGACCTGATGTAAATGTCAGGAAAAGCGAGAACGGCCACGTTTTCGTAATAACTCAAGCTCGCTGCCAGACAGGCGCTCTGCTCGTGTGGCCTCAGACTGGCGCATCGGCCGTAACAAACCTGGTTGAGCGGCCGAACAACGTGACTCCATCCAAGCGATTCGTTCCTCACTCAAAGCCAAGTTAACCCTCCAGTGCTCCAAGCACCTGATGGACAACTGCTCGGCTCGATAGGCGCTGATCGGTCGCATAAATCGCTCTGGAAAGGGGACGCGGACAGTCCAATTGAATACACAACGTTCGACTTGATCGGACTCGGAGAACTGACGTTCGAGTTCAACCAACTGCCAGCAGACTTCAACCCAACTGTCCTTGTTGTGAGCAGGATCGTTGTCTTTTGCGTCCTGCTCAGCCTCATCCAAGACAAAAACTTGCTGTAGCACGTCACGGGCTCGAGCTCGCGAACGACGGTCTCCAGGTCGCTTTCGCAGCAAAGTAGCCAAATGGCGCGCTTGCTCACGGACAATTTCAGTGAGGGACTGACTCACGGTGTGCTGCCTCCCTGAGAGAACCTCAGTTTCGAACCCCGTGTGATACCCAATCGCGCGGCTTGACCGCCGTCAAGTTCAAGCACATATCTCGAGGGCTGACCAACACGCCGAAGCGTTTCAGTCAGAGGGGCAGCCTTAGCGACGACTCCAACGACCCGCCAACTCTGATCGATAAAGATGATATCCAAGGGGATCAGCGTGTTTCGCATATAAAATGCCCAATCATGCGTACGCGGCATCACAAACACCATGCCGCGCATCGGACCGAGTGACTTGCGAAACATAAGACCTTGATTTCGCTCAATCTCAGTATGGGCGACCTCGACATCAATCGTCGGTCCAGCGACCTGATCGAAGAGGGTCACCTGGGCTCGAGTAGGCAAGGGGATAGGTGCTCGATCGGGTTCACTCGCAACAGGGGGCGTCCACTCCCGATGAGCAGAGGGTCGAGGGTTACGCTCGGTACAGCCAACCTCGACAACGCACACAACTACGATGCACAACAACAAGCGAATCATGAGCGCTAGTGTGTCAGACCCAACGCTCAGGGCAAAGCGCCGAGACTTTGCTCCAACGCCGCTGCGTCAATGGGGCCCCAGCGCTCCCCTGCGCTTCCAGGTAAATTGGCGCGCTCTGCGAAAGGTCGCGCGACACCAGCGTCCATCCGCCAGCCTGGGTTGTCTGCTGCGTGATGAAATCCCGACGCGGCGGCGAGTCCAAGCGCATGACCAAGCTCGTGGCTGATGGTCGAGGCAATCAACTGACTCAAGGTCTCGATCGCCATCGCGGCCTTTGGATCATTGGCCACCGCGGGCTTACCCGCTAAGAGCGGACAAAAGGCACCGAAAATTTCGTCAAAACGTGTATCGACTGTCGAGCCGCCGGGATTCAAGGTTGGAGAAAACAACAGCATACTCTCCAAGAAGACGCCACCATAAGGTGGTTGTCCTGCTCCAGCGCCGCCATGATCTCGTGCTCCAGAGAGATCTTCGTCTAAAGTTCGATTGCCAACGTCTTTGCCACGAGAGGGCTCATTGCCCAGTAAGCCCAAGGCGTTGGGATCACGATCGAGCACAGCGACGCGAACGTATTCAAATAGATTCGGTTGCATCAACTCCCCGGTAACCTCGATCACGAAGCCCTCGAAGTGTGAGCGAACCAAGTCAATTACTCTCGTGCGTATGGTCGGGGCTGCGCTCGCTAAGCCCCACTGGGCGAGGCCCACTTCAGCCGCATAATCGAACATGACATGGACGACCTGAATACTCGGATTCATCGTCAACGATAGTGGGGCTTGCTCTTCGATGAATTGAACGCCATCAGGGCCCACAAGTCGCCAGCCAACCCTTCCGTTAAAGGTGGCTCCAGCCAGCTCATTCCATCCCCCTATCCACCATCGAGACGAAGGCAATCCGACGACAGACCCCTTCGACCACAAGGGCAAGCCCGTCAACTTCGCGTCCCCTGGTCCCCATGAAGCGAGAGTTTTCCCTTGCGGGCTGGACCACGTACCCAGAGGGACCCAACTGATGCCACTCAGCCACCTAGGGGCGATGGCAATCGCTCCCTCATCGAAGCGCAGTGCCTGGCTGAGTCGACCTCGCTGCATGATTGCTGAACCAGAACTTTGACGCTTCGGAGCCTGAATCTCGACGGTCGCCCAAGCCGACCACTGACTCTGATGCATGATACTTGTGATGGTTTGAATCATCAGGCGATGGCGTACCTTGGCACTACCCAACTTCGAGCCCAACCATTTGGGCGTCACCCACACCCCATGAGAGGACTCAGGAAAGCTAGTGGAGAGGACCTGTGTCGTACTCAGTGGCAATGTGACGTCCGACCGCTGCACCTCAGTTTCGACCCACGCGACCCCCTCGCCCGGTAGCGGCACATCTGATAGATGCAAAGCGAGCCGCTGCCCATGGGACCACGGTGAGTTGGATTGAATCTCTAAGGGCGCATCAGACCACTGCCCTCCGACCCAAGGCACGCCTTTCGATAGCGCCACGCAGCGGTCGTCGCCGCCCTGCCCAAGGCCCAGACAAGCTTTGGTCAGACGGGCTCCAATCGCGAGCGTACTTTGTGAGTCGACGTGCCCGGTGACTCCATCGCGACCGAGATCATTGGTGTCAAGAGCCACCAAGACCTTCTGGCCAGTTTCAGTCCACAACCAAAGCGCACGCCCAGACAGTGGAAGTCCGGTAACGACGACGGGGCTTCCAGGACGCAAGCGGCTAGGAAGCTCGACCTCAAACCCCTGTAAATCCGACTGGCATCCACAGTTCAGGATCAGCAAAGCGGTCAAGATCGCCCTCGTGACTCTCTTCATGACAAACCACAGCAGCGACCAGCGATGTCTCCGCCGCAGTCATGTGAAGGCACGCGCAACTGTAACCCTCTCAGGGGCGTATTCGCACCAAAACATGCTGCCGTTGTTGAACTATATCGATGTCCATTCATGCAAGAGCGCTCCGATAAGCCAACTCATGGTTGACGAGTGGTGTCGCTTCAATTGTCATGCTGAAGGTGACCCAAACCTAGGTCAACCACGACAGGACAAACCAAGTCTCTGTTTGGACCCGAAAGACAATGTTGAGTCGATACGGCCTTGCGAGGCACTACGAAAAGATGCGGAATGCGTTGCGACGGTCGCAACCGGTTGAGGCTGCTGCCGAGATCGCAAAGGTGCTTGGATTACCTGCGAACCAGACCGTCAATGAAGTCGAATTGTCAGATACGGTCACGCACC
>PBTG01000035.1 GCA_002726535.1 Myxococcales bacterium
GACGATGACAATGATGGCGTGCTCGATAGCGTCGATCGTTGTCCCCTACAAGCTGAGGATCGTGACGGCCGACAAGACGATGATGGATGTCCTGATCTCGATGATGACGGCGATGGCATTGCCGATGTGATTGACAAGTGTCCGACCAAGCCCGAGGACAAAGATGGCTTCGAAGACGCCGATGGATGCCCCGAGAAGGACAACGATGGTGACGGCATCCTCGACGCTGACGACTTTTGCCCCAACGCTCCGGAGAACTTTAACAACCATCAAGACCAGGATGGATGTCCGGATCGTGCGCTTCCTGGGCCTCGATATTCGGAAGATCAAGGCAGCATCATCGACATGCCCAAGCCCATTACCTTCGAGCAAGGCTCGTTGACATTAACTCCCTCAAGTCAGCGCATCGTCGCGGAGCTCGGGCGGTTTTTGGATTCGCGTCCCGAGATCATCGCGATCGAAGTCCAAGGTCATACGGATTCGAACGGCAAGCGGCGCGCGCTCTTTAAGCTCAGTTTGGCGAGAGCAAAAGGTGTCAAAGCGGCCTTGCTCAGTAAGTGTCGTCTTGAGGCGCATCAGATTCGCACGGTCGGCAAGGGCTCGAAGGTGCCCATCGCTTCGAATGTCACCCTCGATGGCCGATCAAAGAATCGTCGAATCGAGATTCACGTCCTCGCTCTCAAGGCCAAGCCCAAAGCGGTCAAGCCCAAAGCGACCAAACCTCTCGAGTCGAACGCAAGCAAAGGCGACAAGCAGTCTGCCGAGGCGCCTTCATCTAAGTCTCGCGTCGGTGACAAGCCCACTGCCAACACCGCCCCCTCGACCAAGTCAAAGCCCACGCAATGAGCTGTTGATTGGTCGCGAAGATCTTCGGAAATCACGCCTTCGACGCATTGCGCGCATCCATCTTGAACGACTTGGCTGTCGACGCAGGTGAGGGCGAGCATGGAACACGCACAAGCGGTGGTAATCGGCGCCGGTTTCGGCGGCTTGGGCGCGTCCCTCGGGTTAGCGGAGTCCGGCTGGCGCGTCCGACTCTTTGAAGCCCTTCGATACCCAGGCGGATGTGCGAGCACGTTCACCAAGGGCCAAGATCGCTTCGAAACCGGCGCTACGCTTTTCGCTGGACTCGGTTCCGATGGTCTCTTTGGTCGATGGCTGCAGCAACATCATCAAAAACTACAGGTCACCTTTCCTGATCCTGTGGTCGAGTTGAGACGGGCGGAGGGTTCTTTACTGGTGGATGCTTCTCGAGATGCGTTTATCGCTCGACTCTGCGCAATCCCGGGCGCGCCTTCGCATCAGATCCATCGCTGGTTTGCTCTGCAGTCCAAGGTTGCAGATGCGCTGTGGCCTGTGCTCGCAGACCCCGACCGATTGCTGCCTCTCGATGCTCGCGGGATTCGTTGGCATCTGAGTCGTCTGCCAAGATATGGCGTTGTTTTACCTCTCGTGGGGCGGTCGCTCGGAGACGTGATGCGCTCACATGGAATTCATGACTTTGAGCCTCTGCGAACCTGGCTCAATGCTACTTGTCAGATCACGATTCAGTGCTCAGCGGATCAAGCTGACGCGGTCATGGCGCTGGCCACGGCGGATTATTTTTTTCGGGACGCGGGTCATGTTCACGGTGGGATTGGTCATTTGGCGCAGCGTATGCTGACGGTCCTCGACGAGTTGGGCGCTGAGGTATCCATGGCCGATCCAGTTGGTGCGTTGACCTGGTTGCCCGACGAGCGGCTGTGGCTGGTCACCAGCCGTCGACATGAAGTCAAGACGCCGATTGTGGTGGCGAACCTTTTGCCTTCTGCCTTGGCTGGGTTGCTCGATAGTCCTACGGCCTCATTGGACAAGTTAGCGCGTCGCGTCGCCCACAGTTGGGGTGCGTGTATGCTCTATTTGGCGGTCGACCCACAGGCGGTGCAGCGAGTCGACGCCCATCATCTTGAACTCATCGACGATACGACAACTCCATTGGACCAAGGCAATCACATATTTTGCTCCATCAGCGCCATCGATGAAGTTGAGCGATGTGCCGATGACAGTCGGACGATTACGGTCTCTACCCACATTCCCTTGCCTGCCGGTCGTCTTCCCGAGCGGTCCTTTGTCGAAGAGGTACAAGCCAATATGTGGCGAACTTTGCGACGCCGCGCACCTGAGTTAGCGGCTGGTGTCAGGCGGAAATGGCAGGCTTCTCCACGAACTTGGCAGCGTTTTACTCGTCGACCTCACGGGCGGGTCGGAGGTCCCCCACGTCATGCGGGACTCGGCGCGTATCTAACAATGGTGAATAAGCCCATTGAACCGGGGTTGTGGCTCGTCGGTGACTCCATCTTTCCAGGGCAAAGCACTTTGGCGACCTGGCTTGGAGGGCGCAAGTTGGCGGGGCGTTTGGCGCGCGATACTAAAAGATCACCCAGGCTTCTAGCTGCGACGCAGGATGACACTTGTTCGTAGACCAGCCGCTTTGTAGTTGACGGGCTGCAAGCCAGGCACACATCACCGAGTCCAGTAGATCGCCCCCCTGATCTTCGATAATGGCCGAAGAGTCGGCCAGATCAATGAAGGGAAGGCCCCATTTGGCGGCCAACAGTTGAGCTACAATGTCCTTGCGCGCAGCTGTGTGTTCCCGTCTCTTGTACGCCACGCGCTGTCCCACGCGCAGTAGCAGGCTTGCAGGACAACTTTCGACAAAGACGACAGCTCCGTTTTCGATGGGTTGGCAAGGCCAAACCACACACTGGCCTGAGCGCAGCATTGGCTCTAATAATCTAGCTGCTCCCCATGTTTGAGCCACAACTCTGAGATTGTAGGGCGACATCGGCGTTTGAGCATGCCGATCTGTCACTCGCTTGAGTTCTGGTTTGGCACTTCGCGCCCGACACCATTGACGAAGTGCGTACGGATCGGTCATCGCGGCGATGGCAGCGCTCGCAGTGACCCAGTCAGTTGATGATGGGCTCAACTCTCGCATCATCGTCGCTGGTAGCGCGAGTGGAGCATCGATCCCAACAACCGCTGGTTGCTGCTCGGCGATCAGCTGACCAAGCGCATCGTAGCAGCGCTTCCTTGCAAGCCCCGAATTGGGCAGATCTCGCCCCAACGAGACACGCTCAATGGTTAATCGATCATGGACTAAGACGCCTTCGGCCAGAGCTAGGGTGCGACCCGCTTGCTGTGCGCCGCTGAAGTCGACGCCGAAGATCTTGTGAGCTGTGCCAGCATCATAGTCCATACTCTGATTGATGTGACCTAGAGTGGAATGTTGCCATGTTTTTTGGCCGGCAGACGATCGCGCTTGCCTTGCAGCAGTTGCAGAGCCGAGATCAACCTTGGACGTGTATCCATCGGATCCATGACCTCATCGATGTAGCCCAATTCAGCCGCTTTGAAGGGGTTGGCGAAGAGATCGGTGTATTCATCGATCAGAGCTTTTTCGGTGGCGGCCGGATCTTGTGCTGCGCCAATGACCTTTCGATGAATAATCTTCACCGCACCCTGTGGCCCCATCACGGCAATTTCGGCGCTGGGCCAGGCGAAGTTCAGATCTCCACGGATGTGTTTGCTACTCATGACGTCGTAGGCGCCGCCGTAGGCTTTGCGTGTGATCACAGTCAGTTTGGGTACAGTAGCTTCGGCATAGGCGAATAGCAGCTTCGCGCCATGGCGGATGATCCCGCCGTATTCTTGAGCCGTGCCGGGCAAGAAGCCCGGGACATCGACGAAAGTTACCAGCGGGATGTTAAACGCGTCGCAGAAGCGTACGAATCGAGCCGCTTTGACCGATGCGTCGATATCCAAGCAACCCGCGAGTACCGCCGGTTGATTGCCGATGATTCCGACCGAACGCCCACCGAGTCGGGCAAACCCACAGAGAATGTTTTTTGCAAAGTGCGCATGCACTTCCAAGAAACGCCCGTCGTCGACAATACGGCTGATCACCTCACGCATGTCGTATGGTTTCATCGGATCGTAGGGGACGAGCTCAGCCAGGGCAGTATCTCGACGGTCAAAAGCGTCTTGCGTTGGTACGATGGGTGGTGCATCGAGATTGTTTGGCGGCAGGTAACTCAGGAGCTCACGGGTCAATGCCAAGGCTTGTTGTTCATCGTCACAGGCGAAGTGAGCGACTCCAGAAGTTCCAGCGTGCGTGTCAGCGCCTCCGAGTTCTTCTTGGGTAACCTCTTCTTGGGTGACCGTCTGCACTACTTCAGGGCCCGTGATGAACATGAACGATGACTTTCGCACCATAATTACGAAGTCTGTGATCGCCGGTGAATACACAGCCCCACCGGCGCAGGGGCCCATGACCAGCGAGATCTGTGGAACCACGCCTGATGCGGCGACATTTCGGTAAAAGATCTCTGCATAGCCGGCCAATGAGGCTACGCCCTCTTGAATTCGCGCGCCACCTGAGTCGTTGAGCCCAATCACGGGCAAGCCGGCTTTGACGGCCATGTCCATGACTTTACAAATTTTGCCAGCGAAACTCTCGGACAGAGAGCCACCAAACACGGTGAAGTCCTGCGCGAAAATAAAGACTCGCTGACCGTCGACCTCACCGTAACCGGTCACCACACCGTCACCAGCAATCCGTTGCTCATCCATCCCGAAGTCGTTACAGCGATGGGTTACCAAACGATCGAGTTCTACGAAGGTCCCAGCGTCGATGAAGGCGTCGATCCGCTCTCTCGCCGTGAGTTTACCCTTGGCGTGCTGCCTGTCGACGCGCGACTGGCCTCCACCGGCTTTCGCTTGCGCGTTGAGGTGCTCTAGCCGTTCAAGCACGGCTTGCTTTCGATCGCTCATGTGGACTCCGGCGCATGGGTCTGCAGCGCTTGGTAGCAGTGGACGCTCGGCTGGGCAAGTCCCTCAGAGAATATCTCCGGGGTAAATTTGGCTCTCTTAGGCTGCTTAGCATGGACGAAAACCCGGCGACGTGCGATACTTTTCGTCACCAATGACCCCTTACACCATGGTCGACATCCGCTCTCGGCGGGTCTTCAGGAGTTTCATGCGCTTCCAATTGCTCCTGCTGATGCTCGCATGGCTAGTTGGAGTGTCGCCGGCTTTCGCGAGTTCTGACTGGACAACCAAGCTCTCATGGAAGGGACAACTCCGAGGTGTTGGTAGTCAACTCAGTGCCGTCGATGTAGGGCGTGTGCTCGCGTCAGACCCAGACCAGTTGCCGAGCTACAGTGAGCTCGATCTCCGGTTGCGTCTCGGCGGTGATGTGAGTTTTGTACGTCCAAGCGGGGTCGTTCGGTCGATCTCGTATCGATTGCAGGGCGACCTGTACAACGGCGTACCCCTGCGACGGGGCGCCAGCGACTTGATGCGTTATGACGATCTGTATCAACTCGACGGTCGTAGTCTTGATGCCTTCATGGTGCGGCAGTTGCAGGTGCAAGTGGACGGGGTGTACGGGCGCGTCAGCGTCGGTCGCATGATGTCGACCTGGGGCTTGGGCTTGATCGCTCAATCTGGGCAGTTGGACCCCTATCAGTTCGGCTTCAAGAGACAGGGCGTCGTCGTCGATCGCCTTCAGTTGATCACCGCGCCTTTTCAGTCTTGGAGCCAAGCCGGTCCATCGGGACTGCCCTTGTATATCGCCGTGGCGGCTGACCGAGTGGTCTTCGATGACCTAGCGGATGCTCGTAAGGGAGATGAGGCCTTTAACTTGGTCGGAGCGGTGCTCTATCAAGGACAGGCGCTACAGGCTGGTGTCTATGCGGTCATGCGAAGGCAACGAGACGAGGCTGAGTCTACGATTGATGGGCAAGTGGCGGACCTCTTTGTCAGTTGGCGCCACCTCTTTGGTTCATGGCGTCTGCGTTTGGCGACAGAGTGGTTGTTGTTGCAGGGCAACACGTCTTACTTCCGCTCGACCAGTCAGCGTGATTTGCTGAAGATCTTCCAGGTCGGAGGCGTGTTTCGAGCCCAACTCGATGGACCGATGTTCGGGCTCCGTGCCGAGGGCGGCTTCGCTAGTGGTGACGATCAGCCTTTCGATGACACGATGTCGGCTTTTGCTTTTAGTCGAGACTATCGTGTCGGTTTGATCCTGTTTCATGAGGGCATGCGACGGACCAGCACCTTGGCCTCTGCCAATCTGGCCGACCCGCGCTACGTCGGTGAAACCCCCGCTGGATTCGAGCGCGCTGGTACCAATGGTTCGGTGAGCAGCGCGATGTACGGTGCGCTGACCCTCGCTGCGTATCCAATTGACAACTTACGCGTATTGGTTGGAGGGCTCGTAGCCGAGTCTCCCTTGCCCCTGGTAGATGCATATCAGAGCGGGATTCGGGGGGGAGAGGCGATAGGTCCACGGGCGGGTCTCGCTGCGACTGGACTGGGCTGGGAGATCGACGTCGCCGTGAGATGGCGCCAACCCATCACCGAGACACTCGCGGCACTGATCCGCTTCGATTGGGGGCGATGGCAACCTGGGGACGCCTTTGATGACGCCGATGGCGTCTCCGCGCAGCCCGTTCAAATGTGGATGGCTCAGCTTACCTTGGCGGGGGATTGGTGATGCAACTCAATGTCAGCACATGTGCGCGACCATCTCACGTATTGTGGCTCTTGATCTTGAGCGCTTCAGTAGCTTGTACTGCGACTGAAGACAGAGGTCTGCACGCGACCTTTGTCCCAGGCGCCACCATGGGTCCTGAGGTGGTCTTTGAGCCTCATGCCGAGCCCTCACCTGAGGTGCCCTTTCCCAATGACCTCGCGATGGCGATCTCGGCCGATGGTGGGCAGCACTTGAGCATCCGAAGGCGCTCAGTGACCGATTTTGAACGTCGTTTTCGTCATCACCTCAATGAGGTACCCGGATTTTCGGGTATGACGCCGATTACCATTAGCTTTTCCGGGCCCTTGGACTTGAAGACTGTGACCGATCAGAGCGTTTTCGTCGTCAACGTCCAGACTGGCAGCTCGCGATTTGGCGAGGTGATTCCATTGGACTTGGGCCGAGGCTGGTTTCCGCACACCACCCGACCGACTCAGTACTTTCCAAATGATCCGCTCAAGGACTTTGATTCCTTGGTTTTACCGCCGGACAATCAAGTCGATACAGATGATGACGGCCAACCCGACACCTGGGTCAACCACTATGAGGTCAAGACTCACACCCTAGAGCTGCGTCCTTTGTTGCCGATGGAGGCTGGGGCTCAGTACGCGGTCATCGGCACCCGAGACGTCAAAGGGTGGACTGGTGAGCAGCCAGGCCAGGGCGAATACGGTCAAGTCCATAGCCCCTTTTCTTTCGTGAACCACGACAGCCAGACTGAAGCGCTCAAACGCGCGCTGCCCACTTTGGCCAATTACGGTCTCAACGCTGGGGATGTCGCCTTCGGCTGGACCTTGACCACTGGCAATCTGGCGCGGACTTTTCGCGCCTTGCGTGAAGGTCTCTACGGACGCGGAAAGTTCAGCTGGTTGGCCGATAAGTTCTCGCCACGAATCGCAAAAATGTACGACATGAACATCTCCTTCGATGGCCTCGATGACAGTCATCCTGAGGCTCACCCAGGTCAAAAGGGCTATCCATACGCTCCCAGAGACCATGACTTTACTCTTCAAGGTCCCTTCATGGATGGGATTTTTAAGATCGTGAATAACTTTCAGCCCGGTGTTGCTGGGGAGTTTAAGCATGTGGCCTACGCCGTATTCGGAGACATGAATACCGTCAACATGCGAGCACCCAAACAGACCGATCAAACCGAACGCAACGTCTGGCAGTTTGATTTAGAGCAAGGCACTGCAGTAGTCGAGCCAGAGAACGTTCCCTTTATGATCACCGTGCCGAAGACCACAGCGAATCATCAACCGCCGTTCCCGGTGATCGTCTACGCTCACGCGACCGGTACCAGTCGCGTCGAGGCTTTGTTGCTCGCTGATCGCTTCGCTCATGCTGGGATCGCGACCTTTACCATCGACGCCGTGGGGCACGGACCGGTGTTGCCTGGAGCGAAACGTCAGATTCTCGACTTCTTGGGCGATGACCTCGATGAGGCCACTGCGCTGGAGTTGGCTCGAGCGCTGCTTGGCTCTTACATCTACAAAGATGCTGACGCCGAATTCCCTCCCGGCACCACGGTCGATGAGTTTTTCGACAAGCTCAAAAGCAACGGGTTTTTACAGCAGCTTTTGGTCAAGGGGCGCGGCACCGATGACAACGGGGACTGTGTTCTCAACGACAGTCCGGGCGAGAGCTATTACGCGCCCAACCCGATGCGGCTCCGTGACTCCATGCGGCAAACAACCTTGGACTACATCGTTGCGGTGCGGATGCTGCGGTCGTTGGGATCGAATCTATTGCCGGCCCTGGACAATCCACGACAGGCCAGTAAGCAAGAGCTTTTGGCGCGCTGTTTGACCGGTGACTTTAACGCCGATGGTGTCCTCGATATTGGCGGTCCCAACGTTCCTTATTTTATGACGGGTATCAGCCTCGGCGGTATCCATACGGCGCTCACCGCACCGCTCGAAGAGCACATCATCGCCGCCGCACCTGTGGTGGCTGGCGCGGGCATTGTCGATATTTTTATTCGTACACGCTTGAAAAACGTCATCGAAAAGCTGATGTGGAAGGCTTCAGGCCCAGTGATCGCAAGTTGTCCGAAGAAAAATGCCAAAGATGGCTCGTCACTCTTGTCGTGGAACAATGACTCCGATTACTGCAACAAAGAGACGAAAGAGTCCTTTAAGGCAGACGATGGCACGTGCATGCAAGACCCGGTTGATGTGCCTGTATGGCAAGAGCAGGTTGTCATCAAACAAGGTGACACGGTCCGAGCAACCAACATTAGAAATGGTGAGATTCGAGAGGTGACCGCCGGTAAAGATGGCCGCGTGATGATGCCTTTGAAGTGTGACAAGGGTGACGAGGTTGAGTTCGTTGTCACTGGCGAAGATGGCACTGAGCGGGCACGAGTCAGTTTAACCTCGCCCTATGAGGGGGTCGCTGAGCCTCGCAATACACCTGAGTTTCGACGCTTGGTTCAGACCAACGCCAACGTCCTCGAAGGCGCTGATGCAATCACCGTGGCCGATCGGGTTTTCCAATCCCCTCTGAAGGGATACCCGTCGACCAACCTGCTGATGACGCTGGCTGTCGGTGACCAAACGGTCAATTTTGCCGCTGGACTCTCTTTGGCGAGGGCCATCGGTCTGTTCGGGCTCGGACAGAGCTATGTCGACAGTGCGCCTTATCAGGCTTGGACCGAAGAGGTCATTCGTCGGGGTCTGCTCGACAACTCCAATGGTGCCAAGATCAATGCTGGCGAATTGTCCGAAGACGAGCGCATGCCCCCAGCACTGGATCCCAGTCGGGCAGGGACCGGTGCGGAGTTCTGCAATACGGTGAAAACGGCCAGTGGTGTCTCGGGTCTGTGTCTGGCCAACGTTGGAGGTCGACATGAGTACCTCGCTCAAGTCGACAAAAATGACATGCATCCACCATTGAAGGGGTACAAGCCCAACTATACTGAGTATCACCGAAATCTCATTGTCAGTTACTTCCACAGCCTCGGCACCAAGGTCGTTACCGATCCCTGTTGGGCTGACGCCAAATGTATCGTCGACAACAATTTGACGGCTCAGTGGGAGCAACCGGTCGGAAAGACTCCGCAATGACAACTATTTGCTATGGAGAGCATGCTCGATAAGGCCTTGCCTGACATCGAAGCAGTGCTTTGCTTGGCAAAAGCGTCCTTCGGGGGTACCGTGCGCCCATCGCGCCATGGGCGTGCGGGCAAAACAGACGTGAGAGGGTCCCTCAGTGGGTTGGTTTGACGGCTTCATCTCTAGTGACTTAGCGATCGACCTGGGAACGGCGACGACCCTGATTTACATGAAGGGTCGTGGGATCGTGTCCAATGAGCCCTCTGTTGTCGCGGTTCAGACCGACCGCCGAGGAGACCGTCGGGTCCTCGCAGTGGGCAAAGACGCCAAAGAGATGCTCGGACGTACGCCGCTGGGCATCGATGCGGTTCGGCCTCTGAGAGATGGTGTGATCGCAGATTTCGACATCACCGAGGCGATGCTCCGATACTTTATTTTAAAGGTGCAACCACGGCGCTCATTTGTGCGTCCGCGGGTCATCATCTGCGTGCCCAGTGGGATCACAGGCGTTGAAAAGCGCGCCGTTCGTGAGAGCGCCGAAGCTACCGGCGCCCGTGAGGTGTATTTGGTCGAAGAGCCCATGGCAGCGGCCATTGGCGCAGAGCTTCCGATCACAGAGCCAGCTGGCAACATGGTCGTCGATATCGGCGGTGGGACCACGGAAATCGCGGTGATCTCGTTGGCGGGAATCGTCCACGCCGAGAGCCTCAAGATTGGTGGAGATCGACTTGATCGATCGATCGTTGAACATCTCGAGCGCAAGTATCACTTACTGGTGGGTGAACGCACCGCTGAGCAAATTAAACTACGCATCGGTAGCGCCTGGACGACTCGAGACCTCGAGAGCATGGAGGTCAAGGGCCGTGACAAAAATCACGGCGTACCCAAGACCGCTGTGGTTCATTCTGATGAAGTTCGTGAGGCCCTCAGCGAGCCTCTAAGCGAGGTGGTCCGCGCTGTGCGTCGAGCCTTGGAGCAGACCCCTCCCGAACTCTCTGCTGATATCGTCGACAAAGGCATTGTCATCACCGGTGGTGGTGCCTTGCTGCCTGGGATCGACACCTTAATCCGTGAAGAGACGGGCTTGCCCGTATTGATCGCTGACGACCCCGTCAGCTCGGTGGTTATCGGAGCTGGCAAGGTTCTCGACAACCCAGATCTCCTTCGCGAAGTCGCGATCAAATAACGATCACGGCTCATTTCCTCACAACACAACCTGCATTGAACATCGTGGCTCGGTCTGTTGCGACCGCTTGGTCCTGTAGTTCTTGTTCACATGGTGGATTGGAATAAAAAAAAACACTCGTCGGCTCCTGGGGGGGAGGAGCCGACGAGTGTCGTACTTTCAGTCGAACTGTTTAGGCGAAGACGGGGTCGTCGTTCGTCTGATGCAGGTCGGGGTGGCGATCAAGTCGCGCGTCCATGGTCAGCATTGTGTCCATGGCGCTGGCTTGCTGAGCGTCAAGGCGTTTGGCCAAGGCTCGCGTCACCAGCTGATGCTCACGCTGAGTCGCCTCGCTGCCTGCACCGTTGTTGTGCAAGAACAGGTCGAGCTCGCGGCTGCTCGCCACTGGAGTGCGGCCGCCTGAGCTTCGACGACATGCGTCGACTCGTAGGCTTTCACCAGTTCGAGCGTTGCGAAGTGTAAAAGGCACTGCACCGCGGTCGAGCGAACCCACCTCGGACACCTGCCATTCGTTCAGATTGACTGCTTGGCCAGCGCTGTTCTGGCGGCCAATCAGTTGAGATCCGGCGGTGACAGCAGCGGCGCCGGCCACTGACGTCCCAACCAGAGATAGAAAGTCACGTCGTGAGATAGACATGTTTGGAACCCCCCTGAGCGGTTGACGATCTACTCGTTATACATCCAAATGGAGCAGAGTAGATTGTAGTGGCGTCCGGATTTCGCACGCCCTCGGGGAAATGGTAGGACTTGTGGTCACATTGTGTCAAATACTGATCATAGAAAACGCTGTGATGGGCCGAACTTGCCGGCTTTTGGAGCGCGAAGTCGCATGTCCAAGATACGTCTAATTCCTGCCACAGAGGTCTTGCTCCGCGGGGTCGAAGGCCCGGATCGGGCTTCTTGGCGGGCTCGTTTGCTGCGATCTGGCAATCGAGGCGTCTTGTTCGATTCCCACGATCGCGCTCTGGCTCATGCACAAACTCTTCGGGCGCTGGGCTTGCTCGTCGCGATTCGGCGCTCCACGTCCGTGCCGAACTTCGACGCAGTGATGCCGCTGTTGCAACAGGGTCCAGTGCTCGTCGTCGTTGATGCTGAGGTCTCAGACTCTCGTGTGCAGGCATGGCTACAAGCAGCGATAGCAATTCGTCATCCCATGTTGCGCTTGACCTTCACCGCACAGAGTTATTGTCCGCGGCACGGCTGGCCGGGAGACGTTGAGCTTGAGGAGATCGCTGGGCAACAAGCCAAGACACTACGACTTGGTCAGTGCGTTCGAGCTCCGAGTTGTCCACCCGAAGCGGTCAGCAACCAATACGATCTACTCGTCGAGAAACGTTGGTCACTCCCGGTCGGCTCGTCTCAGGACCGCATCACCGCGATTGCTAAGATTTTGGATGATGAGCAGTCGACTGGGGAGACCGCGGATTTAGCCGAGCGCCAGCCACTGTACGCTGAGATTGGCGATGAACTCTGGCGTTGCGACAGCGACAATCAGGGGTGGGGCCCTGAAGATCGGCGATCGGTTCAAAGCGATCTTGGTCAGGTCTATTTTGATCGCTCCGATAAAGCTCGACTTGACGACTTTGAGCAAGATCTCGGGGCAATGCAGATGAGTTTCATCGCGGGGGCCTCACATCAGGTCTGGCGCCTTTCGGACAACAACCCATTTGTGTCCGCCGAACAGACGCTCTTTGACGCGCTCGAAGAGGTACAGGGGTTGGTCGTTGACATCGGCGCCGGTCCGATTCGCTATCTTGGCTTGCTGCGGGACCGAATCGCTTCGGGCCAGCTGCGTTACATGGCGGTTGAGCCCGATCTCGCAGCCCTGAAGCGCACTGCCGCTCAACTCCCCGGTGCCATGCTGGCCCAAGGAATCGGCGAGCATCTGCCTGTGCTCACAAAGAGCGCCAACTGGGTGCTAATGCTGCGTTCTTACAATCATCTAATCGATGTCCCTCGGGCGATCGCTGAGGCCAGTCGGGTGTGTAAACCAGGAGGCCAGTTGATCATCGTCGATAATGTCGCGTTTGGCTTGGTTCGAACCGGAGAACAGCTCGAGCGCGCTCGTGCCATTTCCACAGATATCACCCCGTTTGAACACTTCCGCAACGCGAATGCCGATGAGGCTGTTGCTGCTTTGGAGGCTGACGGGCATTGGCTGATTGATCAGGTCGATGCTGTGGCTCCTCATCGAGCGAATCAGTGGTTCGTCAGGGCGACGCGTTTGACTGATGATACGAGTGTCTCTTGAACGGCAGCATGGTCACAGCTACTCTACGTATCTGCAGTCCGATTTATCAGTCGGCGCTGTCATCTCGTCGGAGAGACTACGTGTTTCAATTGTCTCGGATTTGTGCGCCTTTCGGGTTGGTGTTGGCCCTCGTTACGCTCTGTAGCGGGTGCCTTCAGACCTCTTTTCGACCTGATCCAAGCGCCTCGAACTCTGATGTGGGGGCTGAGGTCCCAATCGCTGACGCATTGACGCCCACTACAGACGCGTCCGTGACTACAGATACGAGCGGATCTTCAGATGCAACCCCGTCGGATATGTCGAGTAGTGATGCGCTCGATATTGGCGGAGACAGCTTACCATTCGGGGCGGCCTGTCTCATCGATGATCAATGTGTCAGCCAGGTGTGCGTACCGGTGTCGGCTACCGAAAGGGTCTGCAGTCAAGCGTGCAGCGGTTCATGTCCGGTGGGGACGCGCTGCAGCCAGGCGCCCTTTACCGGCACACCAGACCTTCACTTCTGCCTGCCTCTTCCAGGCGACTTGTGCAAACCTTGCGATGACGACCTCGCTTGTGCAGGCGGGGCGTGTCTGACCGACCTCGGAGATCAACAACCCACCTGTGGCCTATTTTGCGATGCCGGCGCCGGAGGAGCGGCTCTTTGCCCCGCTGGTTTCGTATGCCAGTCCTTCCTCAAGGGCGAGCTCTGCGTGCCCGAGTTCAACACGTGCTCCTGTGACGCCACATTGCTCGGAAAGCAGTGGCAGTGCGATATCGTTTCGCCAGTCGGGACTTGTGGTGGAGTTCAGACTTGTACAGAAGCTGGTTGGGGCCTGTGCTCTGCCCAATGGCCCAGTCAAGAGCTCTGTGATGGCCTCGATAACAACTGTAACGGACAGAAAGACGAGGGTGTTACGGCCAACATTGGCGGCGTGGAACTGCCTCTCGACGCGACCTGCGGTACGGGGGCTTGCGCCGGCGGTCAAGTCATTTGTATCTCGGGCGGAGTTGCTGGCTGTTCGACCACGTTTGTGGCGACAACCAAGGACCTTTGCGGAGACCAAATCGACAATGACTGCGATGGTGAGACCGATGAGCTGTGTCCTGCATCAGACGTCGACGGTGACGGCACGCCAGACCTCAAAGATTGCCAACCCTATCTGGCGGAGTTTTACCCTGGAGCGCCTGAAGCTTGTTGCTTGGCGGTTGCCGCGACGGCGATCGCGGTTCCGGTAGCAACCGACGCCAAGTCGCAGACATGCGATCGCAACTGTGATGGCTTCGCTATCCCTTGTCATCCCAATGACAAAGACGGTGATGGGTTTACTGAACCCTCTGATTGTGACGACAAGGACCCGAAACAGTTTCCCGGTGGCAGTGAAAAATGTGGTGATGGCATCGATCAAGATTGTGATGGATCTGATTTGGCTTGCGGGACGGTGCTCGACATCGACAAAGATGGCTATCCCGCTGGTGTCGATTGCAATGACGATGCGAAAAACATTCATCCAAACGCCACCGAGCACTGTAACTTTATCGATGATGATTGCGACGGCATTACCGACGATGGCAACCCGGGCGGATTTTGTAGCGATGCCAAAGCCAAGACCTTGCCAGACTGTCTAGCGAACAACGCCAAATGGAACGCGACAGGCCAAGCCTGTGGCGACGAGACCGGGGCCTGCGCCTATGGGTCACTGGTCTGCGTACACGTCGGCTTGCTCGCTCAGGTGACCTGCACCGATGCGGTCGGCCCTCAGCCAGAGACCTGCAACGACATCGATGACGACTGTGATGGCAGCACCGATGAGATCTTCGCCAACCTCGGTAAAAGTTGCGATGGCAATGACATGGACCAGTGCGCCAACGGCGTGTACCAGTGTGCAGCCGATGGATTGAGCCTCAAGTGTGGGATGGAGTCCACAACGGATGTCGAGGATCTTTGCTCTCCCAATACACCCAACCTCGGTAACGGCCAAGACGATGACTGTGATGGTGAGACCGATGAGCAATGCTATGGCGATGATCTGGACGGTGACGGCGTCCCAGCCGACAGCGATTGCAACGATGCAGACAGCTCCATTTATCCGGGGGCCAAGGAGCCCCATTGCTGTGACCCGGCTTTGCAGGGGCAACAGGCTCTGGTTGCGCAATTGTGTGACCTCAACTGCGATGGCGTCGTTACGTGGTGCGATCCAGCCGATAAGGATTTAGACGGCAAGTTCGCAGCGGAGGACTGTGACGACAACGATCCAAAAATTTACGTGGGTGCCGTTGAAAAGTGCGGTGATGGGGTCGATCAAGACTGCGACAATCAGGATTTGGATTGCGCGAAATTGAGCGACGGTGATGGCGATGGATTCGCTGCAGCGGTTGACTGTAACGACTCAAATCCGGCCGTGAACCCTTGGGCAGAAGAGACCTGCAACCTAAAAGATGACGACTGCGACGGCATTACCGATGAGGGCAATCCCGAAACTCAACCTGGCGCTTGCGGCTCTTCTGTCGGAGCTTGTGAGCCTGGAATTGAGGTCTGTGTCCGTCAGAAATTCAAAGCACTCGTGCTCTGCGTCCCGAAGGTAGCTCCGCAACCGGAACTCTGTGATGGCCTGGACAACAACTGCAACGGCGAGACAGACGAATATTTACCGAAACTGGGACAGCCTTGTGACGGCCCGGACACCGATCAGTGCGCCAACGGCTCGTGGACGTGTGCAGATGACGGCATCGGCTTGCAGTGCTCCAACGAAACCGCGACGAATCTACCTGAACTTTGTGATGGCCTGGACAATGACTGCGACGGCCAGACAGATGAGGACATGCTCTACTTTGGCAAGCCTCTTGGCGCGATCTGTGATGGCCAAGGAGCCTGTGGATTGGGCGTGGTGGTTTGTTCACCGGAATTGCAGGTCGCCGTTTGTTCGACCGATCAGTACGGTACGGCTCCAGCCGTTCAAAAAGAGCAGTGCGATGGTTTGGACAATGACTGTGACGGCCTAACCGATGAGGACCAGAGCTTCTTTGGCAAGAGCATCGGGCAAGCGTGCCTCGGCAATGGAGCGTGCGCGAAGGTGCCTGGAAAGGTCGAGTGTGGGCCAGCGGGATTCGCGATTTGCTCGACGATGCTCGGAGGCTCTACATACCAAGGCAGTTCCGAGCAGTGCAACGGAGTCGATGACGACTGTGATGGTCGTGTCGACCAAGGCCTCAAGATCACGCAATCGACCTGTAAACTCAGCGGCGTTTGCAGCCCAGACAACGTCAAAGCCACCTGCCTTGGCGGCGTTTGGCAATGCGATTACAAGGCTGTACCGGGCTATCAAGGCGTGACTGAAGTGCTCTGCGATGGCGTTGATAACGATTGTGATGGGCAAACCGACGATGAGTTCGCTTTCGGAGTGGCCTGTGACGGCGCGGACAAGGATTTGTGTAAAAACGGCACAATCATCTGCTCGCAAGATAAACTCTTCTCGCTTTGTGGTGTCGAGGCGATCGTCGATATCGCCGAATCATGTAACGCCAAAGACGATGATTGTGACGGCAAGACCGATGAGGATTTTGCTCTCAATCAGCCCTGCGACGGCGATGACAGTGATCAGTGTAAAAACGGCTCTTCAACTTGCAGTCCAGATGGCAAGGGCGTCGTGTGCGTCAACGAGACCAAGACTGACCTCAAAGAGAGTTGCAACAACCTTGATGACGATTGCGACGGCAAGATCGATGAAGATTATCCAATCGGACAGATCTGTGATGGCAATGATTCCGACCAATGCAAAAACGGCAAGTTGATTTGCTCGGCCGATGGCGCATCTACGGTCTGTAGCCCTGAAATTCCGGCAAACGTCAACGAAGTCTGCGACGGCAAAGACAACGACTGTGACGGCCAAACAGACGAGGATCAGAGCTATCTCGATCCAGCTACCCAACAACAGGTGGGTCTCAAGGGCAAATGTAAGGGACAGGGCGGCTGCGGGCTCGGCACCGTCGTCTGTTCACCCTCGAAAAAGATAGCCACCTGCTCGACCAATCCCGATGCCTTTTTGATCTTCCAGGGCAAAGAACTCTGTGATGGCATCGACAACGACTGCAATGGCAAGACGGACGACGCGCTCACCTGGCAAGGGATCGGTATCGGTCAGGCTTGCAAAGGACTGGGACAGTGCGGAACAGGCAAGGTCCAGTGTGGCTCCGACAAACAGGTGACCTGTAGTTCGCAACCCAACGGAACGACCTCTCAGAGCAAAGTAGAGGTCTGCGATGGCAAGGACAACGATTGCGATGGCGTGGTCGACAATGGGCTCGCGCTCAAAGATTCGAGTTGCAAGAAGGTCGGCTTATGCTCCAAGGGTGGTGTGAAAGCGACCTGCGCCAGCGGGGCATGGCAGTGTGACTACAGCGCAGTCAAGGGATTTCAGGCTGTAGAGACTCTATGCGATGGCTTGGACAACGATTGTGATGGCGTGACCGATGAAGGCTTTGGAATCGGTCAAGCCTGCGATTCTAATGACGCCGACAAGTGTAAAACGGGCACTTTTGAGTGCAGCAAAGATGGCAAGTTGGCGGTGTGTGCGAATGAAAAAATGACTGACATACCCGAGGTCTGTGACGGCTTGGATAACGATTGCGACGGCCAAACGGA
>PBTG01000036.1 GCA_002726535.1 Myxococcales bacterium
CTTCAAACCCGTCGGCGTCCTCCGCAGCATTGGGGCACTTATCATCACGATCATCGAAGCCATCGTCATCGCTATCTCGAGAGACACTCTCGGGATCGAACTGAACGCCGCCAACGCCCCGTACCTGAGCAGAACCATACGCTTGTGTCACACCGCCGCCGATACCACCCCACAGCTTCCACGCGCCGCGGTTCATACGCCAATCGGCATAGAGCATCCCCTCAACCAAGGTTTGCTCGGAGGTTGCCTGGGAACTCATTGCGCCTCGGATCTGCAAGGCCAAGTGGGCGCCGAGCCGGTCCCTGAGCCACCTACGCTCAGCTTCGAGTTGCATCAGCCATTCACTGCCCACGGCGAGAGCTACGGCCACGCTAGGATCGACCTGACTAGCGGCGGGCGGCAACTGAACACGCGCTTGCGTCAGAGGACGCAAGCGAAAAATAAGCGACCCATCTGCGCTCCAGGGGCCGCGGCGCCACGAAGCGATACCCATGAGGTCAAAACGGGCACCGCCCTCGGAAAGCCACGAGCCACTCGCTCCCGTCGGTAGCGCCCACATGACTCCAGCGGCGAGATCAAGCTGACCGATACCCGCCATCACTTTTTGCCAAAGATGCCGTCGAGCCTCGAGGCGTAAGTCTCCGAAAAGAGGCGCCAAGGGCCGATCGAAGCCCAACAGATTGGGGCCTTCGCTCGCGATTCGTAGTGCGACCGGCAAGGTCATGGCGAAGGTCCATTTGCCCCAACCACTCGCCGCGGCCAGCTGCATCGTCCACAGAGATGCATGCACCCGCTGCGTGACTGTTCGCTCATTGTCGCGGCTAGAGAAGGCCAAAGAATTGTTCTGAAGCGTGGTCAGAACTCGCAAACTCCAATCCAAAGATCCTTGCGCCAAGGCGCTGCGCGCCCAGATGCCATCTGCTTGAGCAGGCGCGAGCTCAAAGCTCTGAGCGTTGATGTCAGGTCCTGGCGCAGCCATAGCTGTCTGAGACGTCGACAACGCCAGAGCCAAGAGTACAGTTGCCACGATCAGAGACTTGCTCACGGACTCCCCCCCCATCACGTGTATCACAGGACGTGTCCACATGGGTTCGCTTCCCATAGGTTGGGCGGGACCGCGTGCGGCGTCAACGGGGGTTGTTCACAAG
Source organism: Myxococcales bacterium (assembly GCA_002726535.1). GTDB lineage: Bacteria > Myxococcota_A > UBA9042 > UBA9042 > UBA9042 > UBA9042. The sequence continues at coordinate 1,149 of PBTG01000036.1, forward strand.
GTCTTGACGCGTACACCAGCTGGAGGCGTCCACTCGAACACAGCATCATCAATCTGCTGGTAACGGGTCTTTGAGAAGAACAAACTCGTCGAATCGCCAAGCGGGTCCACCAGCACGGAGGCCTTCACCGCGAACGACTTTGTGTCGACGATCAATGTCAATGAACGCATGACTCCGGTGCCAGCTTTGGGCTTGAGCTTCAGAGCTGTGGTGCCTTTGACGGGAGATCGAACGACCTGCATGTGGAAATCTTTCGCTAGATTGCCCTGACCGACCAAGTAGCTCGTCGCTTGGTACAAACGGCTGTTCTTGACGGGTAACTTGATCGCCAAGCTCTCGCGCCGTTCGTAAGACCACAACGTCACGCCATCGGAGAAGTAAAAGATCTCTTCTTTCGGGTAGTCCCAGCGCATTTTTCCTGGCTTCGCGCTCTGTTTTTTCGAAGCGACGCCAAGCTTGCCTTTTCGCAACCAGACTTTACCTTTTCGACGGATTCCACGCTTGATTCCGCGCTTTTTCACCACTTGAGTGAAGTCCGCTTGGAAGCCTGCATTTTTTTCATAAAAACGCTGAATTCCGGCTGCGACGGATGCAGCGTTGAGCTTTTTAATCGATTTTTTGCTCTTTCGAGCCTGCTGTCCCTCGGCGACAACCATGGTCCCGATTAGCGAGAGCAAGATTGCGCAAGCTCCCGCGACGATACGGACAGAATTTGCGCTCAAAGCAGACATGGAGACCCCCTTGGTTCGGCCCCTAGTATGGAGCCCTGTGCGTACACATTCAACGCCCACGTAGTGCGTTCGATTCACGCCGATTGGTCAAGGCTCCGAGTCGGGTTTCGGACCCGGGCGATTTTCTGGCCAACTCGCCGTTCGCTGATAGCGTTCGAGTCGTCTGAAAAATCTTCCACACTCGCACGTCCGGAGAGTCATGGCGCGGAGATCCAATAAAAATGAGGTGAAAGCCAATAGGGGGGAGTCGCGTGTCCACAAGGTCAGCCAGAGCTTGATCAAACGACTCAATCCCAAACCAAACGAAAGCACCCGCTCTTTGGCCCGCCGAGGAGAGCTGATCGGTCTGGTGACCTTGATGGCCTCAATCGCCTTCTTGGTGGCTCTGGTCACCTTCGATCCCAACGACCTGATGATCGTGAAGACCGGAGAGTCCAACGCCCATCACCTTCAAAATGCTTTTGGCCCTGTAGGCGTCCGAATCGGTAACACACTCTTTGGCCTGCTGGGACTTGGAGCCTTTGTTTTTGTGTTGGCGATTGGCGCGATCGGCTTTCGAACCCTCATCGGTCGATCGGTTGTGCCCAACATCAAGACAATCATCGCCGTAGCAGGCGCCTCAATCAGCACGTTGATGCTGACTTACATCTGCTGCGAGCCTTTCAGTTTTCGTCCATTTGGTCACGACCCCGCTGGATACTTTGGGACCTTGTTCGCGCGGCTCTTCATCGTTTTATTTTCTACTTTTGGCGCTTCGTTGCTGGCGCTCACCGTGCTGCTTATGGCTGTCTCGACATTGACCAGGCGGCCTTTGGTGCGTTTGGCCATGCGGGCTCTCAGCGAGCGCGGCGTGCATGCTGGTGAGGTCGCTACGCAGCAACTCGCCAAGCAGATGGGTAACACCCGTCGTCAATGGCAAGAGCGCCGCGCATCCCGCGTTGCAATGAAGCAAGCGGAGGAGACCGCCAGTGAGGAGGCTGAGGCTGAACGACAGGTCTACGCCGAAGAAGCTCAGCCTTTAGCGTGGTCCCCATCGACAGGACTACATCGAGTCACGGGCGAGCACGAGGACCCAAACCTCGCGATGCCGGATACCAAACCGAGCGGCTCAACCCTGCGAAACGCAGAGCAAGTAGCTTGTGATGAAGCGAGTGCGTCACCGCCGGCCAACTTGCCCATGGGAACTCCGATTATCCCACGACAAGACCTGATCCCCGCTTCTGTTCGTCGCGCTAGCGGGGTGTCGGCCCATCAACCCTTCGCGAATCCGGTAATCGACGGACACACCGAGGCCGACCGGGTTGCTCACATCGCTGGAAATCCAGAGGATCCACGCTTGATCGATCTGCACAGCGGCGTCACGACCATGAATATGGACGCCCAGGCCGTCTCACAACTCCAACCAACAAGCCCGACGAGCGTCGACGCTACGCCGCCCCAAGCCCCCAAAGCCAGCACCATCATGGGGCTGCAAGCTGCGACGCTGATGCAAGCCAACTCCGTGGAAGCGCCATCGGCCCCAAGTGCTGCGCTTGAGACCCTCTCTGCTGACAACTCTGGTCGCGATGCGCAGCCGACTGCGCCGCTCCCAATCATCACCGAGGCCGCCGCTGACAACCCAGCCGAAAGCCTCAAAGAAGCGCTGAGCGCACGCGGTCCGCGAATCGTCAAAACTGCGGCTATGAGCGAACAAACAGCCACGCCGCAGCCAGCCGAACAAGGTACGCTGGCGATTGGTGACCGCAAAGAGTGGAAGCTGCCACCGCGTTATCTCGTGCAAAACCCGCCAGACCGCATCGTCTCAGCGCCGCAGCATGTGCTGGTTGAAAATGCTCACGTGCTCGAACAGAAACTCGAAGACTTCAACATCAAAGGCGAGGTGACGGACATTCGCCCTGGACCCGTCGTCACCACCTATGAGTACAAGCCGGCACCAGGTGTCAAAATCAGCAAAATCGTCAACCTCAAAGACGATCTAACCATGAGCCTATCGGCCCTTAGAGTTCGAGTCGTCGCGCCAATCCCTGGTCGAGATGTGGTCGGCATCGAGGTGCCGAACAAGCAACGACAGATCGTGTATTTCCGCGAGGTGCTGGAGTCGGAAAACTACACAAAGAGCAAAGGTAAGCTGACGCTGATCTTGGGCAAAGACATCGAGGGCACGCCCGTCGTCACAGACTTGACCAAAGCGCCGCATATGTTGGTCGCTGGAGCGACCGGTACAGGTAAATCGGTCGGCATCAACACCTTCCTAGCATCGATGTTGTTCAAGGCTTCTCCTGACGAAGTGAAGTTCATCATGATCGATCCGAAAGTGCTCGAGTTGAGCATCTATGAAGGTATCCCTCACCTACTTTTGCCGCCGATCGACGAGCCACACAAAGCGGAGTTGGCGCTCAAATGGGCCGTTCGAGAGATGGATCGCCGCTACCGCGTGTTGGCCAACGTCAAAGTACGTAGCATCGCCGGATACCACGCGAAAATGCCGGAGTTGCGAGAAAATGTGCGTAAGAAGCGCGTCAAAGTCGTCGACGGAAAAAAGCGATTGGTGGATGCGAACAGCGCCGGAGCCGAGCACCTCGCACCACCAGCTGAGCCCGAAGAGATGCCCTACATCGTAGTGGTGATCGACGAGTTTGCCGATCTGATCATGGCCAGTGGAAAAGAAGTCGAACGAGCCGTGGCTCGACTGGCTCAAAAAGCTCGTGCCTGCGGTATCCACGTAATCTTGGCGACCCAACGTCCATCGACGGACGTCATCACAGGGATGATCAAGGCCAACTTCCCCACACGGGTCAGCTTTCAGGTCGCGTCTTCCATCGATTCGAAAGTGGTGCTCAACGGCCCAGGTGCTGAGAGTCTTTTGGGCATGGGAGATCTACTCTTCTTGCCTCCAGGCTCGAGTCACCTCACCAGATGCCATGGAACGTGGATTACCGACGACGAGGTCGCTGCCCTCGCCGACCACTGGAAAGATCAAGGCACGCCTAACTACGACATGAGCATTTTAGAGGACCCCGAAGTCGACAAGCCTGACGTGGTCGAAGAGAAGGATCGAGACACGCGCTTTAACGAAGCGGTTCAGATCGTCTGGGAAGCCCAGCAGATTTCGGTGAGCTTTCTTCAGCGCAAGATGGGTATCGGCTACGGAAGAAGTGCAAGAATCGTCGACCAAATGGAAGCCATTGGCCTGATCGGACCCGCACGGGGTCCCAACAAGCCCAGAGAGCTTCTGATGACGACAGATACAGCAAGCGGATTCATCAACTGACCGAGCGCTTATCGCAGGCCCTGTGGCCTGTGGACCCCACAATTGTGTGCAAAGTTGCCCATTGCTCTTGCTGACAATCGATGACCTCGCCATGCTGTAGGAGTCCAACTCGGGAGGCGTGACATGCCTGGCCCTCAAGCGGCAGCTTTTAAAAATCTCGCGAAGGTCGCTTTCAAGGCGCACAACATCACCCTACCGATGGATTGGATCCAACCGATCGCGGATCCGGGTGGAATGCACTACATCAATGCATTCAAGCTCACCGAGCTCGCCGTGCCTACCGACCCTTCTAAACTATTCATGGCGGCGACACCGAACAAATATCATGTCGACACCGTCAACTCGCTGCACAAAAGCTTCGACAAGTATATCGACGGCATCTGCGACGCCATCTGCAAGGGGTGGGACATGTGGCGTTTGCAGGCGAAGTTTTCCAATCTCAAGGTCATGGGACCCTCGGCGATCGGCACACCTGGCTGTCTCAAAGGGCCTGCGCTGAAAAATCTCATTATGATGAGCGCGCCCCAGTCGACGGCGATGGAGCGAAAATACAGCAAGTCCATCGCCACACACATCAGCGACGCCTTCAAGAAGTGGCAAGACAAAGTCACGGTGCCAGGTCTGCCCTGGTATCCTGCCTTCGCCGCCTTTCCTGGACCTCAGGCGCCACCGATGCCCAACGTACCGACTCCGCTCATTGGCTGCCCTTCACCGATGATGACTGAGGTCTCCGTTCCGACCAAACTCAAAGACGGGATGGTCAAAGCGCACGGAGACAAAAAGGCGCTGCATCACAAAGAGCTCTTCGACGCGATTGCCAAAGGGTTCGCTGCCACCTTTATGACGTGGGTCGCTGCTCAACAGGTCAGCATGGTCATGGGCAAAGGTCCGATCCCAACCTTCGCGCCGCCCTATGTCCCGGTAGGGCCTGTGATGGGCGGTGACAACATCGCCGTCCCAGGACACCTCGCGATGTGATTGGCGGCAAGACCTCGCCGTCGCGCCGATTGGGCTGCGAGTCGACTGAGTTTCTGGTATCCATAGGCCAACGCGAGCAAAAGCGTGGAGGTACGAGATGATCCGTTTGGCTCCCTCAGTGACAACGACATTGTTGGTAACTGGCCTCATCCTGTCGGCATGTGGCGGCGACGACAAAGACACTGGGCCCGTCAAATCACTGTGCAGTGATGACGAGCAGCGTTGCTATGACAACGCTTTGCTCACTTGCGGACCGGAGGGCAAATCTTGGACCGTCGGCTGGTGTGGCCAGAGCAAGACGTGCACCACAGACAATGGTTCTGCGGGCTGTAAGGCAGTCAAGTGCGAGCGCAACGCTCGAATCTGTGATGGCAAAAAAGTGCTTCAATGCCCTGCTGACGGGCTCGATGAGCCGAGTACGGTGGAAAGTTGCAAGAGTGGTCAACACTGTATGTTTGGTCAGTGTGTGACGACAGCCTGTGAGGCAGGGACCAAACTCTGCGGATGGCGCGCGGTTTTATCCTGCAATGGAGGCTCTTGGGAGAGCGTCAAGTGCAAAGCCGACCAACGTTGTGACCCAGACTCCGTCACTTGTGTCGACCAAGTGTGCGCGCCGACCTCGCTCAAATGCGTTGACAACAAAGCGAGAGCGACGTGTAGCGATGATGGTTCAGAGTGGATCGGTCGCAACTGCGCCGCGGGACAGGTCTGCAATGACGGCGTCTGTCATTCAGAAGTTCAAGGCGTGACGCAGCAAACGGATGCTAACAGCGGTGAGCCTGATGACGCTACCAGTGACGCCGGAGCTTCGGGATTTATCGACGTAGGGACCAAGCCCGAGGTCGTGTTGGAGCCATTCGACTCGATGAAGATCACCATCAGTGAAACGCCTACCCCTGGACCAGGCGCCAAGGTCTTGGAGTTTGGGTTCAGCTCAGCGAACTTTTTAAGCGTGAACAAGATGCTTCAGATCAGTGGTGATGAGGGCTTGTACAAACTGGAGATCCAACTCGCTCCGGTTGAGGATTTTACCACCGGTACCTTCACCGCATTGGAAGCACAAGCTGAAGATACTGCGATCTTGATGAACGACGGTAGCAATGACCAAAACCAAGTCCAATGGCAGTTCCAAGCTGTGGATTATACCCTCGATATCACCGCGTTCGATGACGTTGGTGGTCGCATTAAAGGAACGCTCTCTGCGAAAATGGGCGACGCAATCAACAAGGGTCAGTTCCTGTACATCGAGGGCAGCTTTGACATCAAACGCAGCAACTAAGTCACGAGTACAGGGTGAGTGATTGTCTGTTCATCCAGCGGACTCCTGAGGAGACTCGGGTCGGTTTGCGGCGTGGTGGTCGCCTCTGGGAATTAGAGGTCGACCACACCGGCGGTCGCAGCCTATCGGGCAACGTCTATCGTGGGCGAGTCGTACGCATCTCAGCGGAGATGAACGCAGCCTTCGTGGAGATCGGCCTCGAAAAACAGGGGCTTTTACACGCTCAAGATGTGTGGCTCTCCACACAACACCACAGTCGCCCAGAGACCTTGCAAAGCGGAGTCGATGGCGCGCCTCCGAGTCGAGGCAGCGCGCCCAAAATCGACTCCATCATCGAGATTGGTCAAGAGGTCTTGGTGCAAATTACTCGAGAGCCTATCGCGAAAAAAGGTCCACGCGTAACGATGTTCCCCAGCCTGCCTGGTCGCAACGTCGTGCTTTTGCCCCACGAGCCTCACGTTGGTGTCTCGCGAATGATCGACGACCCCGATGAACGCCAACGTCTTCACTCTTTGGTACACCGTATTTTGCCGCGAGAGCTTGGCGCAATCGTTCGTACGGTTGGAGAGGCCGCGACCGAAGCTGAAGTTGCCAATGACCTCGCGTTTTTACGCGCTCAATGGTTCGATCTCAAAGAGCGATTCGCTCACGCCAGCGCGCCCAGCTTTTTACACGCGGACTTGGACCTGACCCTGCGCAGTCTGAGAGATCGGGTCACTGCACAGACCGAAACAATCTGGATTACCGATCCGAGCGACCGAGACCGAGTCGAGACCTTCCTCAAGCGCTTCCATCCTGATTTGAGTCCACAAGTTCGTGAACACAGCGACAATACCAGCCTATTCATGACCCACGGTCTGAGCACTGAGGTCGACGCGAGCCTCAATCCGCAGGTGACGCTACCCGAAGGTGGCGACTTGATGATCGAACTCACTGAAGCCATGACGGTCATCGATGTAAACTCGTCGCGACGCAAAGAGTCAGGGCGTTTGGCTGACAGTCAGTTGCGTCTGAACTTGAGCGCAGCTCGCGAGATTGCTCGTCAGCTTCAACTACGCAATATCGGCGGTCTGGTGGTCGTCGACTTTGTGAAAATGCGCCGCGTCGAAGACCGTCGAATGCTCGAAGCCGTCCTCGAGGCCGAGCTCAGTCAAGATCGCGCGCGAGTGCGTATCAGTCGCATGAATCGCTTTGGAATCGTCATGATGACGCGCAAACGCGCGCGTCAGAGCATCTATGGTCCCCTGACAGACAGTTGCGCGGTCTGTCAGGGGCGCGGCTATGTCCGCTCGGCTACGGATATCGCGGTTGAGACCCTCAATCGACTGCGTAAAACCCTTCGCAGCGCACATAGCACCGATCTCTTGCTACGAGTCGAAGCACCAGCACGTGTTGCAGCGGTTTTACAGGGCCAACTCGCTGGTGTGATCGATGACTTGGCCGAGCGTCATGGAGCAGAGATCGTCATCAGCGCGCTCGGCGCCTCCGCCAAAGACAGCAATGAAGTCGCCCTGAGCTCGCGGCCAGGCGGATCGGCTCACTAAAGTAGGGACACGTGCACCAGCCCGCGCCCTGGAAATGGGCCGTGGGCCTCCGCACTCGCGCCAAGCCGATTGAACTCAGCTAGCAATTGTTGGCCATCAGCAGCGAGGCAACTCACTGCTCGCTGCACACCTGCCATAGGCATCCAGCTTTGTCCTGGACTCAAAGCGACTTTGTCTTCGAGCTCATCGGCTCGTGCTTGCAGTCGCTCCTCGAAATCTTGTTGAGCTTGACGATCAATGACGGTGAGACAACTCAATGCTCGCCTAGCCCAAGCAGCGGGCAACAGGCTTGGTCCCATCAGATAACGCAAAGCGGCGGCTGCCGGTCCCAACAGCGCCCAAAGCACCTCGTTACCTTGATCGTGTGGATCTCGCAAAGCGGCGAGCGTCAATTCCGCGCCAGGGGTAGGCTTTCCGCAAAGGTGAGCGCTTAAACAGGCGTCAATGAGGAGCAGATCGTCGCGGTCGGACCACGCATGGTGGTCCGCAGCGCCGGTCAGAGCCGGCGCTCCAGCGATCACCAACCTGGCGGGCCCTACAGCCTTGATGACGGCCGGATCAGGACGACCTGAGACGACTCGGCCCACGTCGATGAATGTCGCCCCAGTCCCGAGGATGGCGGCCGGCCATGAGGTCGGCGACGGACGAGCCAAGAAGACCTGATCGTCAGGTATCAACACGGCGCCGCAGACGAGGCGAAGTGCCTCTTCAGCTGATCGACAAAGCAAGACTTGCTCCACCGGTAAATCGATTCGCTCAGCCCACCGTTGTTGTAGTTGTTGAACCAGTCTGCCGATCGGGTCGGCACTCGCAGCGACGGGTCTCTGACTGCGATCCAATTGCAGCAGATGACGACGCTTCGGTCGCCTCTGCATATCCAACCAGGGCGATGAGCTGACCACTTAGGGCCTCCTGAGCGCTTGAGGGAGTGAAGGTCTGAGGTCAAGTTCGGCGCGATGTCCTTGCAGTGTCGGCGCGTCCATCCCTTTGGGTATTTTGATCGGAGCGGTCGGCGCCTGCAAGCCAGCTTTCGAGCCCGCAACGGAGGGCGGGATATTCGGAGCGTCTACCTCTCCAGCACCTTGCCCCGGTCTCAGTTCGATCATCGACCACGTCTTCATTCGCCTGCCCTTGTTGGTGCAATCGGGGTCGCTACACGGGCAGAGCGCGGCGTCGACCACTGATACGATCTCACCCCAAGGGACGTCAGCACGAGACGCTACCA
>PBTG01000037.1 GCA_002726535.1 Myxococcales bacterium
CCGTGAGCATCGCCCAGGGGATCCATTCAAACATATCGCTTGGAAAGCCTCTGCTCGCCGCGGCCGGCTGATTAGCCGTGTCTTTGAGCAAGAGCGTGCCCAATCGATCTATGCAATCGTTGACGTTGGTCCTTCCATGCGATGGGGAGAGCCAGGTCAGACAGCACTTGACCAAGCCATGGACTTGACCCACTCCTTAGCCGAACAGGCCGCCCTTGCGAGTGTGCCTTTCGCCATGTCGCTTACAGATTGCGATTATTTGGTGTCAGTCGCTCCGACGGTTGGATACGGGGCTGTCCAGCGAGCTGATCGGGCCCTTCTTGATGCACGGCGAGCTGTGCACGAGTCGGTCACTCCCATGCATGAGCAGGTCCTGGTCTCTAAGGTAGCGGCGTATTTGCAGGCCATCGAAGGAGTTGACCTCGTCGGGGGGGATACCCGCCTGAGCGCCGTGATGCGTCGCCAGCGCACCGTCATGGCCGCCCTGGCTCGTTTGCCTCCACGAGAGCGTCAGGCCATCACCCGCGGGCCTGATCCGAGTGCTCGGGCAGACCTGTCAATTTTGCGTCGATTTTGTCGTTGCCGTGGAATCACCTTGCCCTATCGACAGCCGATGAGCGCAGATGCTCGCGTTGAGGGGATGGTCAGCGCTCTGCAGCAGCTAAGGCGTGCGCGTCAGGGCCCATTTTTTGTCGTTCTCATCAGTGATTATGTAGGCTTTGCTGATGTGTGTGGCCCCTTATGGCGCGCTTTGGCGCGCGCCACTCATGGTGGACACCGTGGGCTCATGGTGGCTTTGAGTTCAGCGAGTCCGGCTGCTGGCCAAGGGTACGGTCACCAAGGGGTCTCAGCGGAGACTCTCGGCGCGCTGCGCAAATCGATGCAGATTCGCCGAACCCACGAGTTGGCGCGACTCGAGCGCGCCGCTCGGGGGGTAGGGACTCATTTCGTCGGAGATCCAAGTCCTAGCAAGCTTGCTACGGCTTGGACTCAGGCCTTTCAACTAGCGTGATGTCCGCCAATTGATCGTCGCGGTTGCGAGGGTCACGATGCGACGTGTACTCTGCACACAGCCCGCGCCACAGGCGTCTGCTCCTGGCGTGGCAGTGGCACTTACGTGAGAGAGAAGACATGACAACAACCATCCGGTGGACAGCGTGGGTCGTCGTGTTTGCGCTGAGCGGCATGGTCGCCTGTGGTGACACGAAAAGTCCGGTCGAACAACAAGATGTTATCGAGGATGTGGGCGTCGAAGACATCGCGCCTGATGTTGAGGGGCCGGACGTTAAGTGGCAGGGCAAGTGCATCCAAGGGCCTGGGTTTTGTGACGACAACAACCCCTGTACAGATGACGATTGTGATGCGAACGCAGGCTGCATTAACTTGGCCAAAGACTGCAAAGATGACGATCCATGTACAATCGACGCTTGCGATATCTCGACCGGCGCGTGCAAACACGTCAAGGACACCTGCGAAGATGGCAATGCCTGTACGGTAGGGACCTGCGACGCTTCAGAGGGCTGCCTGTATGTCGGGCTCGATTGCACCGACGGAGACAACTGCACCTCCGACGGCTGTTCACCTCTGAAAGGCTGTTTGAATACGCCGCTCAACTGTGATGACGGCGTGACATGCAGTGAAGACACCTGCGATCCTTCCGTCGGTTGTGTCTATGACAAGCCACAAGGCGTCAAGTGCTGTGAGTCGCCTACAGACTGTGAGGATGGCAACGTCTGCACCGCTCACACATGTGAGGCGGGGATTTGCCAGACAGAATCGGTTTTGGGCTGCTGCGACAACAACCAAGACTGTGACGACGGCAATCCCTGCACCTCCGATACCTGCGCCCTGTCAACGGGTCAATGTAGCAATGCGTTTCAGCCAGGGCAGGGGTGTTGCCAAACTGACGAAGAGTGCGACGACAAGAGCGCGTGCACCAACGACGCGTGCGTCAAAGGCCAATGTGGGTACGAAGTCACCTGCTGCACCAATTCGGCAGCCTGTGATGGGGGTGTCCCAGTGGGATTGTGCGGTGACACTACCTGCACCGACGGCGGTTGCGCGGTCTTGCCGAGTGCGGCGACGCCGTGCTGTGCCTCCGACGTCGCTCAAACTGGGTTCGAAGCGTCCGGTGGTTGGAGTTACAACCTCGTGGGCGCGAAAAGTGGTGTCTGGAAGGTTCAGACCCAGGGATTATCAACGCTCAATAAGACGGCATATGCCGGCAGCGGCGCTGCGACATTCCAGAGCACTCAATCGGACTTGCCTGGTGGCCAAGCTGTCGCTCGGTTGATCTTCGACGAGGTCGAACTTACGCCGGCTCGACCGGCCACATTGAGTTTTTATTTCCGCGCTTATCTGATCGGTGGCACGCAGGGAGATGTGTTCCGAGTGCGAGTCGAGACGGCTGTTGGATCTTGGTACGTCTGGCAAGCGAAAGGGACGAGTTCCAATTTCCAAAAAGTGCAAATCGACCTTCGTGGCTTCGCCGGCCGCGCGAGCACCCGCAAGATGACCGTCGTTTTTGAGGTGAAGCCCAACGCAATCGGCAGCAATTACGGTCGTGTCTGGCTCGATGCCATCTCTTTGAACGCTCAGTGCGACAAGTCCAATGCCTGTCAACAAGCGAGTGACTGTGACGATGGGGTTGGAGCCACAGAGGAGTCTTGCAGCACCGATGGACTCTGCGTCTACAAAACCACCAAGGAATATTGTGAGTCTATCACCGCGTGCAATGACAAGAATTATTGCACTAAGGACACTTGCAACAACTTCGCTTGTGCCCACGTACCGACCCCGAACTGTTGCACCAAATCGATCGAATGCGCAGACAGCAACCCTTGTACGACTGATTATTGCAGCGGTTTGAAGTGCCAATATGTTTTGAAATCGCCGAAGATTTGCTGCTATCAACAAAAAGATTGCGACGATGGCAACCCATGTACGATCGATCAGTGCCCAGCCGTCGGCCTTGGTTGCGCATATACTCAAACCAGCGCGAACTGCTGCACTGCCGATGGGGACTGTGACGACAAGGACAAGTGCACGCTCGATCTGTGTGAGAGCAACTCGTGCACACACACAAACCAGTGTTGCAAAGCAGACATCGATTGCGACGACAACGATGACCTGTGCACCAAAGACACCTGCGACTCGATGGGGATGTGCTTGTGGACGCCGATCAACGCCGCCGGCTGCTGCGAAAAAAGCCTCTACAACCGAGACTTTGAGGACGGTAAGGTCGACGGGTTGGTCTTTCAAAACGCGGTCAAAGACGTCAAATGGCAGCTCGTTTCAGGAAAAAAAGCGAGTGGTGGAAAGGCCGCGCTCTATTACGGCAATCTCGCTTCAAACAACTATGACGCGAAGAGCTCTTCTGGAGCGAGCATGACTCACAAGGGCGCTGTGATCATCAAGGGCCTGTCGCTACCAGCTACCGAAAAAAGTCAGCTGAGCTTTGACCTGTGGATGCACACCGAGCCAGGCAAATACTTCGACAAGTTTGAGGTCTATGTGGCGACAGGTAAGCAGACCCTCAAAGTCTGGGACAAACAGGCCCAAGGCTTCACCATGTCGAAGTGGCAGACCTGGAAGGTCAATCTGAGTGCGTGGGCCGGCATGACGATCGATCTACGATTTCAGTTCGATACCTTGGACGCTGGAGCGAACTCGACCGAGGGCGTCTATCTAGACAATATGTCGGTCGACCGGGCCTGCGCCAAAAAGACGTGTAACGTCAACACAGACTGTGATGATGGCCTGTTGATTACCAAAGAACTCTGCAAGGCTGGTCAATGCGTCTATGACCTTTGAGTCCCCGTAGCAGGCGTTGTACACTCGAGACCGGTTTGACTGCCAGAGCACTCCGGGGGGCAGTTCGACCTGTGTATGATTTCCGCTGTATCGTTTGCTAGTCGATTCAGCGACACTTTGGAACACGAACGTGTCAACTCGCTTCTGTCGTAAGTGTGGCCGAGAGACCGATGCGATGCATTGTGAGGTTGATGGAACCTCGACCGAACGACGGACAAACGCCCCCTCAACCTTACTCGATGCAGGGGCAATCGTCAGCGAGCGCTACGCAATTGATGAGGTGATCGGGCGTGGGGGATTTGGGGTCGTCTATGGCGCGCGTCATGTCCGCACCAACCACAGCATCGCCATCAAAATGCTTCAGGTCGAGTCGGGCAGCAACCTACAAGAACTCAAGCAGCGATTTATTCAAGAAGCCGAGAGCACGGCCAAGCTCTCTCACCCCAATACGGTGCGAGTCTTTGATTTTGGTGAGACCGATGAGGGCGAACTCTTCATCGCGATGGAGAGACTGGTCGGAGAGACTCTCCAAGAGTGTACTGCCCGTCTGGGTTTGAGCGGGCAATTGATGCCTCTCGTGCAGGTCGTTGAGGTGGGCATCGCCGTGCTCAGATCATTGAGTGAAGCCCACGCTCACGGTTTGATTCACCGAGACTTGAAGCCGGCGAACATCTTTTTGCACGAGGTGGCTGGCGGCGAATCTATCGTTAAGGTCTTAGACTTTGGCATCGTCAAGAGTGTTGAGGTCGAGATCACCCAAGTGGGCCAGGCGATGGGAACACCTACGCACATGAGTCCTGAGCAGGCGATGGGTAAAAAGATCGACTCCCGCAGTGACCTGTACTCTTTGGCTTGTGTTTTATTTGAATGTATTTGCGGCCAACTGCCCTTTAACGCAGACAACCCTCTGGCCATGGTCATGCAGCATTTGACCGAACCTGTCCCTTCCATTGCGCAGAGGTCGCCGAGACCGGTGCCGGAGGCGCTTCGTCAGGTCGTTGAGCGAGCGCTGGCGAAAAATCCTGACGACCGCTGGGCTGATGCGGCGGAGTTTCGCGTCGCCCTTCAAGGCCTGCTGCATTCCCTGCCTACAGAAGACGAGTTAGGGGCTGCTATGCCCGCGCCCCGAGCTCAGCCTCCGGGTAACAATTGGACTGAAGGAGACCGAACGTTGCCAGCCGTGGGTTCCGTTGGTCTTGAGCAATCAATGGCAGGAGCGTCTACGCAGCCTCGCGCTCGCGATGACGGCGCTGCAGCGGCAGAGCCCACCACTTTGTTCGTTGATGTGGACAGCGCAGATGTTGAATCGCGCGAAGTGCAGCCAATCGATTCCCCTTCAGAACAGGACCTGTTGATCATCGGCTCGGAGGTGATTCGCTCTGATGATGGGCTTGAAGACCCGGTTGATAGTGCCGAGGTTGCCGATTTCAGAAGAGAGCTGTTGCGTTCGCCTTTGCTCCCGGACTTTGGCTCGCCGCAGCTCGCTGGCACTCGACCACCCAAGCATGCACCGCGCTTTGAGGGACTCGCTCCGCAAGTTGCCGGAAGTCATTTTGGAGTCGAAGACTTCGCTCGTGGCCTGGATCAATTGACTCGGAAGCTCAGAGAAAAAAACGAACAACAGACTCATGGAGACCGGGTCAGAGCGAGCGCTATGTGGATTGCCGGCGACGGGGGCCAAGTGCTCTTCGGTGACGGCAGTGGTGCGGTTCGTATGGCCTCTGTAGGCCAAATCACCGAGAGCCCTGTAAACGTGACTCAAGTTGCAGCTTGCGTGGAGGTGGGGTTTCACGATGGGCTGGTGTCAGCTCTCGTCCCATTTGAGCCGGCACGTCAGATCATTAGCGCTGGTCTCGACGGTAGTGTGCGCTTCTGGCAGCCCGAGACCAACGAAGAGGTCTCTCGATTAGACTTCGACGCACATCCGACCAGCTTGGCGCTTTCCAACGACGCTCAGGTGTTGCTCATCGGCTTCGATGACGGCTCAGCGGCGCTGGTCAATTGCGACAGTAAGGCTGTGATTCGCACGTTGCGAGGACACAAAGAGGCGATCACCGCTGTGGCGATGGCTGGCTCGAGACGTGAACTGGTGACGGCTGGTGAGCAAGGGTTTCTTCGAGCCTGGGATCCTGTAGGCGGAGGTGCTCGTCTGAGTGCGCGAGGTCACGAAGGCGCGATTGCCGCGGTGGCTATGAGTCGCTGCGGTTCCATGGTCGTATCTGCAGGTTGGGACGGCACGTTGCGTGTGTGGGCGCCTCGTCGTGGCGTCACCAAGCACGTCATTGAAGCGCACTCAGACATCGTCGCTGGCGTTGCCATCCATCTACAAGCGGGTCTGTTGGCGAGCGTCGGCGATGACGCAATGGCGAAGATTTGGTCTCTCGCGAGCGGTCACTGCGTTGCCGAGCGTCAACTCCCCGTGGCTGGCAAAACGTTACGCTTCAGCGACGACGGGCGCTGTGTATACATCGGCTGCTGGGACGGGACCGTCTCTAGATTGAGTGCTGTGGGTCCCCTCGGTGGTTGAGGCGATCGACGCGCGACCTAAAGATCCAAGTTTCGTACGTTTAGCGCATTTTCCGTGATGAACTCACGTCGTGGCTCGACCTGGTCGCCCATCAGGACGGAGAATACGTGGTCGGCCCTCTCGGTCTCTTCAACTCGGACCTGCAAGAGGCGGCGAGCGCTGGGATCCATGCTCGTCTCCCAGAGTTGCTCAGGATTCATCTCACCGAGACCTTTGAATCGGTTGAGTTGAACGCCCTTCATGCCGAGGCTGAAGATTCTGTCGAGCACCTGCTCGAGATCTTCATGAATATGGACTTCCTGACCACGGCAGACTTCATATGGACCTTTGCCAAGCATCTCTCGGAGTTCGACCATTCGCTTGCCCAACAAGACGTAATCTGCGCCACGGGCCATGCGACTGCCCACGATGGTTCGTTTATCGACTCCGCTGATGCGTGAGCGAACCTCAATCTCAAACTTTCCGAACTTGTCAGAGTCTTCAGTTGGCTTGACCTCAAATGTCGGTTGGACCATCGAGGGGTAGTGCTTGGTTAACCACTGGCCAGCTGCATCGATGGAAGCCTTCAAGGACTCTTCATCATTGAGGTCATCTGGGTTGACGTGGCTGCCTTTGACAAAAGCCGCGACGACCCTTGGATCGGTGTTGACGCCTAGGCGTTTGGACAATCGACCCATGACCGAGCGCATCTCAATGATACGTCGCAAGAGTTTGGTGAGTTCTTCGCCGGAGACCTCTTTGTCTCCTCCGCGGACCGAGGCGTCTTTCGCGCCGGCTTCAATCAACCAAGCTTCACGCTCTTTGTCGTCAAGCAAGTATTTAATCGTTTTACCTTTTTTGGCTCGATATAGAGGCGGCTGCGCGATGTACAAGTAGCCGCGGTCGATGAGCTCGCGGAACTGACGGTAAAAGAAAGTCAGCAGCAAGGTACGAATGTGTAGACCGTCGACGTCAGCATCAGTCATAATAATGACGCGGTGGTAGCGGAGCTTATCAATGCTGTAGCTCTCCGCTCCAATTCCGGTGCCGAGCGCGGTAATCAGGACCCGAATCTCTTCGCTATTTAGCATCCGGTCAAAGCGTGCTCTCTCCACATTTAAGATCTTGCCTCGAAGCGGCAAAATCGCTTGATACCCACGCTCTCGTCCGCCTTTAGCTGAGCCACCGGCGGACTCACCCTCGACAATAAAAAGTTCGCATTTGCTCGGGTCTCGCTCTTGGCAGTCTGCGAGTTTTCCCGGGAGCGATGAACTCTCCAAGACACCTTTGCGACGAACCATATCTCGCGCTTTGCGTGCAGCCTCCCGAGCACGGGCTGAGTCGACGGCTTTGCCGACGACTTTTTTGGCTTCCTGCGGATTTTCCGCCAGCCATGTGGACAACCCTTCAGTGAGGATGGATTGCACTACAGGCGTCACCTCAGACGAGACGAGCTTATCTTTGGTCTGCGATGAGAATTTCGGGTCAGGGAGCTTGACGCTGATGACTGCTGTGACGCCCTCGCGGATGTCATCGCCCGATAACGTGCCTTTGAACTTCTTGAGCAACCCTTCTTTGGTCGCGAAGTCGTTGATGACGCGAGTGATGGCGGTCCGGAATCCCGTCAAATGGGTGCCGCCGTCTCGGTTGCGAATGTTGTTGGTGAAGCAGGCCACGTTTTCGCTATAGGCATCGGTCCATTGCAGAGCGACCTCGACTTCAAGCTCTCGGTTGTCATCGACTGTGCGCTGGCTATGAACGAAGATAGGGGCTTCGACCAACGAGGTGCGACTCTTGGACATGTACTCAACGAAGGACACGATGCCGCCCTCGAAATGAAAGACCTGGCTTTTGTCATGACCTTCGTCAGCGACCACAAGCCGTAGACCGCGGTTGAGGTAGGCCATCTCTCGGAATCGATGAATCAGCATGTCATAGCTGAAGTCCGTCATCGAGAAGATGTCCGGATCGGGTTTGAAATGTACGATCGTACCGGTGGTGTCGGTGCTACCGAGGATTTCGATTGGCCCCGTCGCTTTGCCGTGGTCAAAGTTCAGGCGGTGTCGTTTTCCGTCTCGATGGACCTCAAGGTTGAGCCACTCGCTAAGAGCGTTGACGACACTGACGCCGACACCGTGAAGACCGCCAGAGACCTTGTAGCTATTCTGATCGAACTTGCCGCCTGCATGGAGTTCGGTGAGTACCACCTCGGCAGCCGACCTGCCGTCGCCATGGTCTCCGACAGGAATGCCACGGCCGTTGTCAGTGACGCTGCAAGAGCCATCGAGATGAAGGGTAATTTCGACGGTGTCACAGTGACCGGCCAAAGCCTCGTCAACCGAGTTGTCCACCACCTCAAAGACCATGTGATGTAGACCTGAGCCATCATCTGTATCGCCGATGTACATACCAGGACGCTTGCGGACCGCTTCGAGCCCTTTCAACACCTTGATGGCATCAGCGCCGTACTCTCCCGTATCTGGGGTGTCAGGCGCTTCAGCTCTTTCAAGCACATCGTCGATGGTTGCCATGAGTCTCCTTTGGGCATAAAGGCGCGGCAGTCCGTTTACGAACAACGCGGCGCGCGCGCGATCGTATCAGAGATACCCCCTGTGAGCAAGGCGGCGGGCCGCTCGTATGTATCTAAAATTAGTATGTAATTTTGGTGTTTGAACAGGACACTTGCAGTGGGTATCAAGAATGCGGCAGGTTCTAGCTCCGGGCACTTGCTTTGAAAGGCTCACAGGAGAGCGGTTTGACTCAGCGTGGCGATTCCCTAGAAGCCCGCATCGGGCGTACGGCGCGAGCGGCGAGAAAGACCGCTGGGCAACTGGTCGCTGCGGCGGAGAGCCGCAAGCCTCAGCGGTTGGTATCTCGACTCTGGGAGGAGTTCACCGAGGCCTCTAGTGAGGTCTCTGCGTTGCTTAAGGATCCGAACTCATGGCGTATTGCCGAGAGCGAGATTGAGCGCAGGTCGCAGCATTTACTCGCCAACAAAAACCTCGGTGAGCATGGGATAGACCCTTTTGGCTTTAGCCCTGAGTACGTCCGTAAAGTGCTGCCATTTGTAGAATTTATGCATCGGGTGTGGTTTCGCGTCGAAAACCATGGCTTGGACAACGTCCCTGCTCAGGGGCGCTGTTTGTTGGTTGCCAATCACAGCGGGCAACTGCCATTTGATGGCATGATGATCGGCTCGTCGCTTCTGCTGGACCGCGATCCGCCTCGAATGATCCGCTCAATGGTCGAAAAATTCGCCATTCGGACCCCTTTATTTGGCACTTTTTGTATGCGCTGCGGCCAGGTCACCGGACTGCCCGACAACTGCCGCCGGTTGCTCGAAGCTGAAGAGTCCGTGATGGTTTTTCCCGAAGGAGCTCGCGGCATCAGCAAACCGATTCAACGGCGCTATCAGATGACGGCCTTTGGACATGGGTTCATGCGGTTGGCCTTGGAAACAGGCACGCCTATCGTACCCATCGCGGTGGTCGGCGCCGAAGAGCAGATCATCAACGTCGGCAACGCAGAGACTCTGGCCAAGTTCCTCAACGCACCGACCATTCCGCTGCCGCCTTTGGCGCTGTTGCTTGGACCGCTGGCGATGGTTCCCGCGCCGGTGAAATATCGCATTTACTTCGGTGAGCCGATGTCCTTTGAGGGAGACCCCAACGACGATGATGCGGTCATCGCGAAGCTGGTTGCTGAGGTCAAAGGCGCGATTCAGGACTTGATGGATCGTGGGCTGCGAGAACGTGCTGGGATTTTTATCTGAGGATTCTGGAGAGACACAATGGCCAGGCGCAAGCGCACAAAGAAGACCCGTGTCGTCATTACTGGCATCAGTGGCCGCCTCGGTCAGGTTTTGACACGTCGACTGCATCGCATGGACAACATGGAGGTCATCGGCATCGATAGACGTCGTTTCCCTCAGCGGCCAAAGGATGTCGAGCATCTGCGGATCGACATTCGTCGCAAGGCTTGCGAGGACTTATTTCGTCGCCGCCGCGTCGACGTTATTTTTCACCTTGGCTTGATGCATGATCCTCGGCGGGGTAGCGATGAACATCACAGCTGGAACATCTTAGGGACCCAACGGATCTTCGATTATGCGCAGCGTCACGGCGTTCCCAAGGTGGTGCTCTTGTCGAGCGCAGATGTCTATGGACCTCAAGACGATAATCCGGCCTTTTTGTCCGAGTCCGCCCCGTTGCTCGGAGCGCTTGGGTTTCCGCAGATTCGAGATCTGATCTCGGTGGATATGTTGGCCCAAAGCTATTTCTGGCGTGCTCCGGAGATCGAAACGGTCGTGTTGCGTCCCGTGCATATCTTGGGGCAGGTCGACAATGCTTTGAGTAACTACCTTCGCTTAAAGCGGCCGCCTGTGCTCTTCGGATTCGATCCGATGATGCAGGTGATTCACGAAGAAGACGTGATCACAGCGGTCATGGCCGCGGCTAAGCCCGGCATCCGTGGGATATTTAACGTCGCAGGACCTTATGGGTTGCCTTTGCGCCAACTGGTCGAACTGGCCGGAGCCGAAGCGCTTGAACTGCCCCATCCGGTGGCGCCGATATTGGTTCGACAAGCTCACTTGTTGCGACTTGTTGATGCTCCAGCAGCGGAGTTGGAGTACCTGCGTTACGCTGTGACTGTCGATGACAGGCGCGCGCGGGAGTTGTTGCGTTTTACTCCGCAATACAGCGTCAGCCAGGCGGTCGACGCTGCCCTCGGTCGAGTGGTCACGGACCCTGCCGGACAAGCGGCTGTGCAATCGCCAGGCTAACCGATTGACTACCGATGATGTCGACGCCAAACAAAGGCGCAGATGACTCCCGAGCCGAGCGCCGCCCAAAGCAGCCAAGTGCCCTTTGGTGCTTGGAATCTGCGCGCTAACGATGCAGTGGATTTTGGATCATTTGGGTCTTGTAGGTCTTCGACTGTGCTCTGTGTGAGCGTTTGGGCAAGTTCCGTCGCTGGAGCCTGTCCATGAGCCTCGGGCGTGCCCCAACTGCAGAGCCACAGCCCACAAACCATCAACGCGATTTTTATCGTTGAACGTGCCATTGGCCTTTGTCCCATTTGAATTGTCTGCTCCGCAACTGCGTCTTGCCGATATGTCCTATCGTCGCGAAGTCGCAGTACAGCCGCGACAAGACCCCCGTACAATACCACTGCCCCGAGTTGTGCGTACGTGGCAGGGGTAGGGCCACGCGCTGCCATCCTTTCGCGCCAGAGATCCAACAGGCGACGCCAGCATCAACAGGACCCAATCGACTTCTGCGTCCGGTGGCTTGCAACCAAAAGGTCACGCCGGCGATTGAAAACTGCCTTAGCCCGAGCTGAGCGAGGGGGGGGACGCTGAGACTTTGTGCTGGAGCGACGCTGGTTTCAAATGGTGAACGCAGAGCCGCCGCCGTCCTTTCTCTTTGCAGAGCGGTGATTTGCCCGCAATACAAGGCCTGGTTCCGAGTGCCGTTATAACGAGTTAGAACAACGCAGCGGCTTGAGTCTTTGGTGTTCGTGACAGGTCGATACATTTTGGGCCTAGGCAAGAAGGTCCCAGGAGTCATGGGTTTTTTGAGGTTGTGGGCGATGGTCACCTGGCTCAACAGGTCGCCACCCTGCAGTGTCACTTGCGGTCGATATCCCGCAGCGAGCGTGCTGAGTTGGACGGGCCAACTCTCACTCGGCGAGACCACCTGTAGGGCTACGGCTCTACGAACCTCCCCCTGACTGTTCGTCCAGATTCCTGCACGGATCCACCTGTTTTGCTTGTTGGGCAAGCGGCATCGCATCTGGACACCGAGCAGATGTTGGCCTTGGGAGTTTCGCCACAGTACTTCAATGGCAATCTCTTGATTTGGACAGCTCAGGACGGTCCAGTTGAGTTGCTGTGTAGCTGCTGTTTCGCCGAGTCGCAGCAACTGAAGCTTTCGCTCCGCGAGTGGATGGCTCCACGAACTCGAGGCCTGTGGAGCCTGGGCCAAGCGTCGGCGTAGGCCATCTCGCCAATGTCGTAGCCAGTTTGGAGTTGCAATCTTGCGACCTTGGCTTTTTTTTACGGTCGCGGTGGCAAAATCCAGCCAATGCTTGGCGTCAGCGGTCATCGATGTGCTCTTTGTGGTTGTGTGCTCAATGGAATTGGCGGCCACCGCTGGGTTCACCAAGCCGAGCGCGAAGGCCAACGTTGCCGCGTTGAGGGCTAGGCCAAGGTGCGCTTTTTGCGCCACCATATCAGTCCCACTGCACACGCCAGGCTCCAAAACCACGGCAATAGAGGCTTGCGCCCTGGCTGGGCAGAGCATCCGGTACTCTCGCCGATCACTTTCATTTGGACTTGGTCTGAACCCGCTGCATCGGATGCTACGAGCCCATCTTGGCTCGTTCGACCCGTGTTTGCATCATCGCTCGGTTGTGTAGCAACGCACGCACCTTGTTGGCAGATAGAGCCAACGTCACAGGAGCCACAATTGCCGCCACATCCGTCAGGGCCGCATTGACCGCATTGGGGTTGGCACGCACTGTCGGCCGCGCCGGCATCCGCCTGTCTACCTACACATTGACCCACTGAGCAGGTCTTGGTGCCCGCACACAGGCCACAGATGCCACCGCATCCATCGGGGCCGCAAGACTTGCCCGAGCAGTCGGCTTGGCAACTGACTTGAGTATCTTGTCCAGCACTATCCTGGGGAGACGCGCCTGAGTCCGAGGTGCCAGCGGTCGTGTCGGGCTTTGATGTATCGGGTTGGGATGTATCGGGCGCTGAAGTGTCAGACCCCGTCGTTCCACTGTCTTGAGTGTCCGGCGTGGGTGAACTTGGACACACATCGACCTGATTGACGGAGCCTCCTGTGCATGTGCCATTGCTGCAAGTAGCGGCGCACTTTGTCCACTTGCGAACAAAGCAACCGCCTACTTTCGTGCAGGTCCACGAGTGAGAGGATTTTGAACTGCAGCCCGTTTGCCCTGAGCTGTCGCACTCATCGACGCACCCTTGGCAACTGTTCGCGTTCAAGCAGTCGTAAAATCCACTGGATTTGTTCCATCCACAGCAGTTGTTACAGCTCTGTGATTTGAGGGTTTGGTCGCAGTAATTGAGGGTCTTGCCATTGCATTGGCCCTCGTAGCTGACGCCCTTGCAGACATCGCCACCGCTGGAGGGTTTGGAAGATTGGCCCGGGCAGAGTTGCGTGCTGTCGACCACACAGGAGCCATCGACGATGGGTTGGCCACAGTCGGCATCATCGGTGCAACTCTTGGTGCTGCCGTTACATGTGCCTTTACACAGCGCGCAATCGCAAACTCGAGCCGCCCCAACGCACTGATTGTTGTCGGTGCAGGCAAAGTTTGCGCCGCCTTTGACACACCCACAGGTCCCTTTGACACAGTAGCCGTCGGCCACCGTCTTGGTCACCGGGCCGGTTGGGATGGTTCGGGTAATGCAGTGAATCGCTCCAGACCATCCGGCAATGGTGTCGGCGCGCAGTCCGATGTGCGTGTACGTGGGCAAAGCCGCTTGCCATTGCTTTTGAGCTCGCGCGGTCAACGCGACTTTAAAGGGATCGGTGACGCATTGGGTTGCCGATGAACACTTGAGCAACTCGTCGCAGCCCCGCGTCGTGGCGCCGACGGTGCATCGTCCTGCTGCACAGTGACTGCCATTGGCGCATTGACTGTCTTGATTGCAGAGCTTGCCCGAGGGGGCTCGGCAGCTTTTGGTTGTGTAGCTAGGGTAGATATTGGCGCCGTTGGTGAAGGTCGAGTTAATAAAGGTTCGAGGCAGGTTGCCGTATTGGTCTTTGTAGCGCGTCATCATCGTCAGCCGACTGATGGTGAACGAGTTTCCTTGGCTGGTTTTCGAACTCTGAAAGAGGCTGACGTTGTCTTCCATACGTTGCTTGTTGAGTTTCCAGGTATTCGCATAGTCCGAGGCGACTTTACCGGGCATCGGTAAGGTCTGTTGTTTGCCGTCGCCGTTGTAGTCCAGGGTCAAGCTGTCCTCGTAGCGACCGATCATCACATGCTCTGGCGCGAGCCATTTGAAGAACATGTCGAGGTGGCCAGTGCCGTCATCGGTGATGTCTTTGAGAATGTAGGTCTTGTCACAGGCC
>PBTG01000038.1 GCA_002726535.1 Myxococcales bacterium
CGATGAGTTGCTCTTAGAGATGGTCGAAGAGGATGTGCGAGGTTTGATTGAGGGGACATGTTTGCAAAATGCGCCTATTTTACACTTCTCAGCCAAAGCTGATGAGGATTGCAATCAAACACTCCGCGCAGAATTGACGAGATTGGCTCAGGGATGGCTAGACGACGTCGCGCACGACAGAGCTCAGCGCCAGGCCCGACCCTTTGCCATGAGCGTCGATCGATGCTTTTCACGTCAAGGGCGAGGTACCGTGGTCACGGGGACGGCCATGAGCGGCTCCGTTGCCCTTGAACAACAACTCCAAGCACTGCCGGCAAGTCAACTCTATCGCGTGCGCGGTTTGCATCGACACGGCCAGGCCGTCGAAAGATTTGTCGCGCCTGGTCGTGTTGCTCTCAATCTTGCCGGGGTGCATATCGATCAGGTTCCTACAGGGACCGTTTTGTGTGTTGAAAACAGCTTGTCGGTCACCGAGCGCTTCGACGCCGAGGTGACGCTTTTGCCTCACGTACGCGCTGCGATGGCCTCTCGTTTTCGAGCTATGGTGCATGTCGGTACGACGCAGATCGATGCCGCGATCAGTCGTCTCGACGGTCAGCAGTGGCGCGCGGGTGAGCACGCTTTCGTCCAGGTGCATCTCGACCAACCCATGGCTGTCGCGGCTGGCCAAGCGATCGTGATCCGCGGCTCACAGGTCGACCCACGCTTCGGACAGACCCTCGCGGGAGGAGTTGTGTTGCATCCACAGGCCCCTCGACATCGTCTGAAAGACTCCATAGTCCTCGATGGGCTTGAGGCAGTGGCCAATGGAGATGAACGTCAACAAGTGGCGGCCATGGTGGCTCTGTGTCGACAGTCCGGAGCGGATGAGCTTGAACTCGCTCGATGGCTTTGCTTGTCACCCAATGCTCTCACCAAGGCCCTCAAGAGCGCCTTGGCTCAGGGACACATTCGTCGTTTCGGCCAGCCCACTCGATATTTGAGTCCTTCTGCGGTGGATAGCCTCGAAGATCGAGCGCTGCAAGCCGTGAAAGCGGCACATCTTGCGCATCCTGATCGAGCAGGACTAGATCATCTGCAGGTGTGCCGACAAGTGGGCGACTGGTTGGAGCCAACAATGGTGTTGGCTGTGATCAGAGGCCTAGTTCGACGCGGCGAATTGGTCGAAGACAACGTCTTGTTCGCTCGGCCAGACTTCGTGCCCAGACGCCAGAGCGCTCGAGCCGAAGTAGTTGACGCTTTGATTGACGTGGTCAGCGCTGGTGGCTTGGCGCCAGCGATCGGCAACGCGTTGGTCTCCGAGGTTCAAGCGCGAGTCGCGATCGACTCAGCAGAATTTACCCTAGCGACCAAACAAGCTCAGGCTCAGGGAGATTTGATCTGCATCAAAGTTGGATTTTGGGTGGATCGAAGCCACATCATGGCAATGATTCGGGCGGTCTTCGAGCGCTTCATCGATGCGCCGAGCTTTTCGACAGGCGAGCTCAAAGAGTTGCTCGGATTGACCCGCAAGCATCTCATCCCGCTGGCAGAGTTCTTAGATCAGCAAAAAGTCTGTAACCGCTCCGCACAGGGTGATCGAACCTTTCGGCCCAGCGCCCTAAGCGCCTGGCGAGG
The DNA here is from genome assembly GCA_002726535.1 of Myxococcales bacterium. Taxonomy (GTDB): domain Bacteria; phylum Myxococcota_A; class UBA9042; order UBA9042; family UBA9042; genus UBA9042. Next base: position 1,618 of record PBTG01000038.1, read on the forward strand.
TCATCACGATCCAGAGGTCTTCTTATCTGGTTTTTAACTGGATTTGGTGCTTCGCGATCGAGCGCTCTTCTTTTTCGATGTACCCGCCGATTTGCTCTTTTCGGCGGCTGCGACGGCGGCTGCGGTTCCCGCATCAGTGTTGGGGGCCGTGGGAACCTGACTCCAATCTGCCCAGCGACCTTTGTCTCGCATTCGCATGCGAATGGGCTCGAACCCTCGGTGGTCCAGTTGATGAATAAAGCGCGCCAGCAGCGTATCGAAATCAGGTGCTTCCCGAATGATAAACTGAATCAGAAAGTGAAAAGGATCTGAGCATTGAGTGGCCGCAAACAGACGTTTCCTTCGCCTTTCCTCTTTGCAGAAAACCGTTACTTGGAACACGACATCACGCCCGAGCTTTGATGCTTCGAGTTGAAATCTACAGTGTTCGGTGATCACGGTCTTGCCTCGCTAGAGCCCAGTGTTGCCTCCAGGGGCAGTCTGTCACTGTTGACGACTCTTGACTCTGGGATCAGTGTCATGGTGAGTCCCGATTGGTGTCAAGGGGGAGGATCTGGATCGATTTACTCCAAGGCAAAATCTGCTGAAAGGGCGTAGCTGTCAACGACCAAGTATTGAGTCATTGACAGTCCTTGTAACTGTCCATAGACTCCGCGCCCCGACCGCTCTTTGGCTGAATCCATAGGGCGTCAGTGATACGATGAATCCAGGCTTGTCCAGCGAACCGCCAGAGGCCTGCACCGAAAAGCCAGCTCAAGACGCTGGCGGGAGTCTGAACCATGGCTGTCCCAAAGCGCCGCATGTCTCGCGCTCGCACACATAAGCGCCGCGCCAATCATGACAAACTCACGCCAATCAACTTGTCGGTGTGCCCAACTTGTGGGTCGCCTGTACGTTCTCATCACGTTTGTCGTGAATGTGGAACCTACCGTGGTCGCCAGATCATGGAGCCGACGACGGTTGAAGACGAGTTGACGGCGTAAGCCGAAGACGACCTAGTCTTGAACGAGACTCACACCGCCGTCGCGTACCTCATGAGGAGCGCGCCGGCGTGTGTTTTTTTTATACGGCAGGAGTGAATTGATGCGTCTGGTTATTGCCTCCGATCACGCCGCTGTGACGCTGCGTATGCAACTGGTTGAGACCCTTCGCTCCTGGGGACATGAGGTTGTCGATTTGGGCTGTGAAGCAGACCGACGCGTGGATTATCCAGATTATGCCGCGACAGCCTGCGATAGGGTCTTGTCCGGTCAAGCCGATCGTGCCGTATTGGTCTGCGGTACGGGAATCGGTATGAGCATCGCGGCGAACAAGGTGGCCGGGATCAGAGCCGCTCTGGTCCACGACGTGACCACTGCTGCTCTGGCGGCTCAGCACAACAACGCCAACGTGTTGTGTCTCGGAGGTCGTGTGCTCGGACCGGTTACGTGTGAACAATGCCTTGAGGCATGGTTGAGCACTGAGTTTGAGACCAGACACCAACATCGATTGGACAAGATCACCGCAATGGAGTCCTCCCTGTGAGATGTCCAAGCTGCGACGCTGCTGATTTACGGGTGGTGGACTCACGGGCCACCACCACCGGCGACGCCATTCGTCGTCGTCGCTCTTGTGATGGGTGCGGCCATCGCTTCACGACCTACGAGAGAATCGAATGCCCGCAAGTCTTGGTCGTGAAAAAAAACGGAGAGCGGGAGCGCTTTGAGCGAGACAAAATTCTTGCCGGTATTTTGGTCGCCTTGCATCGTCGTCCGGTACCGGCCGAGCGGATTGATTTGTTTTTGCGCTCTTTAGAGGCGCACTTTGCAGAACATCATATCCGCGAGGTGACGTCGTCTGAACTCGGTGAGCGAGTCGCTGGCTTTCTGCGACAAGTCGACAAGATTGCTTTTGTCCGATTCGCTAGTGTGTATCGGGAATTCCAAGACATCGGCGCCTTGTTGCGCGAGGTCGCCTCGTTAGTTGAGGCGGGTGGCCAGGCATGACTGACGCGCCGGCTGGCTCGAGTCAACTGGATCGCGACTTTATGGCACAAGCGATCGCTCTGGCCAAAAGTGCCGGGCGACAAGTCCGTCCAAATCCTCCTGTAGGCTGCGTGTTGGTCCGCAATGGTGAGGTCATCGGTAGGGGCGCTCATCTGGAGTGTGGTGGCCCGCACGCTGAAGTTCATGCTCTACGAGAGGCGGGAGTGGCTGCCCGGGGCAGCACAGCATATGTCACTTTAGAGCCCTGCGCGCATTACGGAAGGACGCCTCCCTGTGTAGAGGCATTGATCGCCGCAGGTGTCGAGCGAGTCGTCATCGCGCTACGTGATCCCAACCCGGTAGCTCAGGGAGGCATAGCCAAGCTCCATGATGCAGGCATTGAGGTGGTCAGCGGTGTCTTGGCGGATGCCGCCGCCGAAGTGACAGAGGTTTTCTTGGTCAACTCTGAGCACAACCGTCCGCACGTGACTCTGAAAATGGCGGCGAGTATGGACGGTTTTACGGCCGCATCGGACGGAAGCTCGCAATGGATCACCGGCGAGTTGGCTCGACAGCAAGTGCATCGAATGCGCTCGGAGGTCGATGCAGTACTCGTTGGAAGTGGGACGGTTTTGGCCGACAATCCCAGGCTCGTACCCTACTTGATTGACAGCGATTTTAGAGCCCTACGTGTGGTTTTTGATCGCCGTTTACGTCTACCGATTGACAGTGCGTTGGCCGACTGCTCACACGCGCAAACTCTGGTCTGCACAGACGCCCAATGTGACCCAGCTCGAATGCAGGCGCTTATCGACCGCGGGGTACAATGTTGGCTCTCTGATGAGGCTAGCCTATCTGCGGATGCATGGCTGAACGCCGCTTTGACGCAACTGTATCGACGCGGCGTTTGTAGCATCTTGTGTGAAGGCGGCGCGACGCTCGCGGCAGCGTTGTTACGCAACCACTTGGTCGACAAGATCGAGCTATTTAGCGCTCCGATTTTGTTGGGGCAAGGGCGTGCCCTTTGGCCAGCGCTGGGCATCGACAGTTTGTCGAACGCTCAACCTTGGCGTTGGGGGACCGCTCGTAAGCTAGGCGCCGACATATGGATGACTGCTCGCCCATCGAGGCGATCATTGGAGATGTGATGTTCACAGGGATCATCGAGAGTGTAGGTCGACTCAAGCAACGGACCACGCAGGGACAAGATGCACGGCTCGTTGTTCGTGCGCTCTGGACCGTCGGCGACCTGCCCGGCGTTGCCATGGGCGATAGCGTGGCTGTAAATGGTGTGTGCTTAACTGTGGTCGGATTTGCTCCCGCTGAGAATCACGTCGATCTCAGTTTCGACGTAAGCCATGAGACGCTTGATAAGAGTTCACTAGGCGCGCTGAACGAGGCCGGTGTCGTGAATTTGGAGCGTGCCTTGCGAGTCGGAGATCGAATGGGAGGGCATTGGGTGACTGGTCACGTAGACGCTGTCGGCCAGCGCGTAGAGGTACTCGATCGTGGGCAGTCATGGGACATTTCATACCGCATGCCCGAGGTTCTTGAGCCCGAGCTGGTTGCCAAGGGTAGCATTTGCATCGACGGCGTGTCGTTGACCGTCAATCGGGTCTGGGACCAGCATTTTAGCGTCACCATTATTCCCCACACGGTCAAACACACTCAACTGCTTGAAGGGCAGGGTATAAAGACGGTCAATTTAGAGACCGATATCGTGGGTAAATATCTTCGGCGCTTTGTAGATTTAGGCCTGCAAAATGCGGACAAAGGCTCGCTAACACTCGATAAATTGATGGATTCAGGCTTCGCAGGAGGGGATTGAGCGGGCTTGCACGCTGTCGTTTGGTGTCCCAAAGAGTAGTCTTCGCGACAGACCACTGGATCTGAGGCACACTTTGTTCAGGTCTCCGTTCCCTCATCAGTATGCGCCATTCACTTGCCATCATCGAAGTGCGTCGACTCTTCACCGCTGTAACGGTCAGCGGTATGCTGCTCTGCGTACATTCACAGAGTCTCGCACAGTCAATGGAGGCTGAGACGCCTGCTCCGAAGGCACCGTCTACGTTGCGACGGTCAGCGCCAAAGAGCCCAACCAGCCGAACTCGAAAGTCTCCACAAGCGCCAGTTGCCGCCAAAGATGTCGGTCCAAAGAGGACTGGAGTCGCCTCTGGCGTCCAAGGGATGGAGCGGATGCCTGCCAACGCGATCACGGTGCGGACCCTGATCACTGAAAATCGCTTGAAAGCCGCGTTGGCGATGGCAGAAGTGGTGCTCAAACGCTATCCAGATGACGAAGAGGTTGCTCTGCAGCGTGCTCGCCTATTATTTTGGACAGGAGCACCCAAAAAAGCCGAGCATTCGGCCGTCGCAATCTATCGAAAAAATGACAGGAGTTTTGGGGCACTTCGATTGGTCGGAGACATCCGCCAGGAGCGTGGTGACGTTAGAGGTGCCATCAGAGCCTACCGAGAGGCTCAATTGCGAGGGGACCCAGATGTTCGTCTCGCGATACGATTGATCGACATGTATTTGACCATTGGCGACTCAGCGCTCGCCCTCGCGCAGGTTCGACCCGGTATGAAACTGCCTGACGATCTCGAACTTCGCTTGGCTAACGCACGGCATCCATGGCGAGCCGAGGTTTGGGCGGGCATGACCAGTTTTAACGGTCAGCTTTGGCGCAGGACCTTGGCAAGCGCGACTTACACTTGGTCGAGTCGTCTGGCCTTGTTCGCCGGGTTTTCTGCTGAGGATAGAGGCGTCGGTCGTCTCGGAACTCAGGCGAGCATTTGGCTGTTTTTCGATACTGGCGACGTACAGGGCGACATTCGCGCCGCATGGGCGCCGAGCACTGGGGGCTATTTGCCTCCGATTGACGTATGGGCCGAGGCCGCGGTCCGAATCAACGCCAATGTGGCCGTGGGGCTCTGGGCTCGCTATGCCAATTATGAGGTCTCTCCGCTGTACACGATTGGTCCCTACGTGCCTCTTTCCTTCGGTAAGCTCAGCGTTAGGCCCGGTTATCTCGTGGTGGTCCGAGGCCCGACTATCGCCGGCGACTTAGGACAAGTCGGCCACACTTTTTTTGTACGAAATCGTTGGCAACAGTCGGCGAGGACGGCGTTTTTTGCGTGGCTTTATTACGGCCAAGAAGTCGTCTTTAACAACCGCTCTGTGTACGGCCCTGACGAGTCCGGACCATCGGTGGTGTTGGGGTGGGACCAGTGGTTTTCGACTCGCTTTGGTTTGAGATTGATCGGCACCGCCTATCATCAAACTGATCTCGGCGCGACCATGTGGGACCTCAACGTCGCTTTGCGAGTGAGGCTATGAACCTCCACACCTTCACGTTACCAGAGTTGGTGGTGATGCTGACGGTTGCGCTTGAGGTCGTCATCGTCATTGTGGCCATCATCGGATTGCTCGTGTTGCGACGCCGCGCGATTCGTCGTGAGCGACTCTATGATCAAGCGCGCGACGAACTCAGCTCGTTGGTGGAACTCTTTGGTACCAATGAAGAGCAGGCAGCTCAGGACCGGGCCCTCGCGGTCGTGCGTCGACTCAACCGCGACAGTGGACGTCGACTTTTGGTCGAGATCGGTGAGTTTTTGACGCTTGAGCATGTCAAACCACTGGTGGTCGTGTTCACGCGCTGCGGCTTTGATGAGGACGCTCGTGCTGACGCAGGTAAACGCCCCTGGGAACGACTCCGTGTGGTCAGAGAGGCTCGTGCACTAGGAGATCCAGCGGGGCTGCTCAGTCAGTTGCTCGACGATGACAAACCTGACGTCAAACTAGGGGTTTTCGAGGCCCTTTGTGCGGTCGGTCGTCCTGAGCAAGGGATTGGCGCCTTAGATTTTGTGGCGACGTATGGACGTCTGGCACGAATGCGTGTGATCGATTCGTTGGCCTCCTCATCGCCGATGCCAGTCGACATGCTGCGTCAGATGGCCATATCACCGGTCTCAGAGGTGCGCTTAATTGCTGTGGGCGCCTTGGGGCGTGCCGGAGTTTCACAAGCTCTCGACGCCATCATCGACGCCGCGACTGACACCGACGTTGAAGTGAGAATCGAGGCGCTTAGAGCCCTCAAAGAACTGGGGGATCTACGGGCGCTACCCGTATCCATCGCGAGCCTCAAAGATGAGTTTTGGGAGGTTCGCTCCGCTGCGTGTGGAGTGGTCGGAGAGCTTGGGGGCGATGGCGCTGCACAACATTTAGAACCTCTGCTCGACGACCACGCTGAGTGGGTGCGCCACAACGCCGCTCTGTCGCTACGCGAGTGCGGACCCGCCGGCATTTCTGCGCTGCGCCAAGCCTCTGCGGAAGGCAATGAAAGTGCAGGTAGCGCTCTAGCCGAACATCGAATCGTATCGGAGCGTGCATGACCTCCGTACTGAACTATGTCGTGCTGAGCTATTTTGTGTTGCTCACAGCAGGCTATATCGCTCAGTTTGTCGCTGCGGCTTTTGGCGTTGTGCGAGTTCGCCGTGAACTCGAGGGTGCGTCGCCTGAAAATGTCAGCTTGCGTGGGCGAGCTACGCTGCCGATCTCGATCATTGTCCCGGCCTACAACGAAGAACGCAACGTGGTGGCCTCGGTCCGCGCTCTGCTGGGCTTACGATATCCGCAACATGAGGTTGTGGTGGTCAATGATGGCTCGACTGATGCAACGATCGATGAACTCAAGCGAGCATTTTTACTCGAGCCCGTGCCCCTCGATCTCAGACGCGAGTTGGAAACACAACCGATTCGCGCGGCTTATCGCTCGGCGATTAACCGACGGCTGCTGGTGCTCGACAAGGTCAACGGCGGCAAAGCTGACGCCCTGAACTGTGCGATCAATGCAGCACGTTTTCCCTTGGTATGCGCCATCGACGCCGACACACTCATCATTCCAGACGCTCTGCTGCGCCTGGTTCGACCCTTCTTGGGGGATCTGGAAGTCGTCGCAGTGGGTGGGACCCTGTGCCTAGCCAATGGCTGCCGGATCGAGCGTGGCAATGTCCTAGAGGTGGGCTTGCCTCGATCCTGGATCGCACGCTTTCAGGTCGTCGAGTACATGCGCGCTTTCTTGATGGGAAGGTTGGGATGGGATGGTTTAGGCGGCAACTTGATTATCTCGGGCGCCTTCGGGCTCTTTCGTCGCAGCGCAGTGGTTCGGGCCGGAGGCTATGCGACCGACAGCGTCGGCGAGGACATGGAGTTAATCGCGAGGTTACGCCATCACATTCCGAAGTGGCTTCAAAGCCGCGCGATTCGGCACTTGCCTGACCCAGTGAGCTTTACCGAAGCCCCGGAAGACTTGGCGATCCTAGGACATCAGAGAGATCGCTGGCAGCGAGGGCTCTTCGACACCCTGTGGAGGCATCGCTCGATGACCTTTAATCCGCGATATGGGGCCATCGGCCTCTTTGCGATGCCTTTTTTCTGGGTCTTTGAGTTGGTGGGCCCACTGATCGAGCTTGGTGGGTATGTCTATTTTGGCCTGACCTTCTTGGCAGGTGAACTTGAGCCGCTATTCACATCGCTCTTCGCCGTCGTCGCGGTCTTGAGTGGATTTGGCTTGAGCGTCGGAGCCATCGTCTTGGAGGAACTGTCGCTGTCATTTTTCCGCGCGCCGGGCGACATGCGTCGACTGATTACCGTGGCGGTTTTTGAGAACTTCGGCTTTCGACAGCTGCTTTTGTACTATCGAGTTCGCGGGATGTTTCGCTACATTGCCGGTCGTCGTGGTTGGGGGATGATGACCCGTAAAGGGTTCAGCCAGCCGGAGACTACGGCTCCCCAGAGTCGGAACGTTTTGATGCCAGTGCTGGTGATCGTCTTGGCGACTTTGATGCTCGTTGCGCCGGTGGCGTGGCTTGCAAAGCAGCCCGACAACACGTCGGTTGTGGTGCTCGACAAAACCGTCCCTGAGGCTTCGTATCGAGAGCATCATCGGTTGATGTGGCTGCTCTCTCAACACAAGGCGCCGGCTCCAAATCAGCGGCTGCTTTGGAACCGCGAACGAGACTATATTGGCTACGATCCACGCTCGAAGAGCTTTACAGACCTGGCTGATCACCATCTCAAAGGCAAGTCTCTGCTCTACATTGCGGACACCTACGGGGTCTATCAAAGCGACCAAAGCGGAGTCCGCCGGGATATTCAGCGCTTGGAAAAGTCCAAGCTTGTATACGGTGGTCTACAGTTGGCTGAGGTCCAAGCGATCGAACGCTTCGTCGAGAGAGGCGGCCGCGTGATTGCGGAATTTAACTCTTTCGCGAGCCCCACGAGCCGCGAAGTACGCGAGCGAATGGAACGAATCTTTCGGCTCAAATGGACCGGATGGGTCGCTCGAAAGCATGAAGACTTGTCCGAGCTTCGTGAGATCGCCGTGTGGATTCGAACCCGCTGGGAACGAGAGTTTCAACGGCCTTGGAATTTACGTGGTCCAGGAGTGATTTTTGTCCATGAGGATGGGCGCGTCGTCGTGTTGCGAGTCGGCCCCGAGCTCCGTGAGCAAGACGTGGTGGTCAATTATCACGGCGACCGCATCCCCTATCATTACTGGTTTGACATCGTAGTGGCTGAACGTGACGCCGACGTTGCGACGAAATACGAGATACCGACCACCGAGGCCGGCGAGCAGCTTTTGCAGGCTTTTGGAATCCCCAACACCTTCCCAGCGGTCATTCACGATCCGCAATTTGAGCGAACCTATCTCGCTGGCGATTTCTCTGACTTCGGAGGTCGTTTCGATCCTCCATGGCTCTCAGGAATTACGACCTTACGCCGCTGGCTCGCGATCGCGGGTCTTGTGACGCCAGAGGCGCGACTCACCTGGGAGGTCTACATCCCCTTGATGGAAAAAGCCTTGGAGGCCGACGGTTGAATGGCCTCAACAAGCGTACGCTGAGAGCCCGACTCCGCTGGACTTGGTTGGTTGTGTTCGGATGGTCTGGCGCGATCGCCAGTGCCGGTTGCAGCACAGCCCCACCTGCTCGTGCTCATCAGGTCCCTGAGACCGTTTCGCAGCAATGTCCTTCTGACAAGTGGTCTGCAGACCGGCTCTGGAGTGCCGTCACCTTGCATCGCTATCGGCCTCGGCGACTGTATGATCTCGATCGTCGACAGCGTCCTATTCGTCTCCGATCACGCCGCTGCAGCGACTGTCTTGCGGTGGTGAGCTATCCAGAGCCGAAGAGGTTTGCTGGTGGGCCCTCCGGTTTTTCGAGGATGAAAGACCGCAGTTTTGTCTACGACAACGCCCTCTCAGCGTTGGTGGCCACCGCTTTGGGACGCCAAGCCGATGCGAGAGCCCTACTCAATACACTGGTTGTCTTACAACGCTCAGATGGCGCTTGGGGGTTTTCATTTCACATCAAAGGAGATGGATTTTACAATCAAGGCTACGTTCGAGCGGGTGTGGTTGCCTGGGCGTTATATGCCATGGCGCGCTACAACCAAGTGTTTCGTGATGGTCGCTATCGCCGATCTATGCGACGGGCTGGCGCTTGGTTGGCGAGTCATCAAGATCCAAACTCAGGCTTGATCCGAGGTGGACAGGGGCGCTGGGGTCACCAAAACCGTTTCGAACCGAACTATCTGGCCCAATGGGTGAGCACAGAGCATAATGTTGACGCCTACTTCGCCCTGAGGCTGGCCAAACGAGTGGATCCCGATGGCGGTTGGTTGTCAGCGGGGCTCCTGGCGAACGCGATTCATGATTCGCTGTGGATCTCTGAGCAGGGCCGCTTCGCGCGCGGAATGAGTCCCAAAGGGCTCGATCGCGTGACATCGCTCGATGCCGCTGGCAGCTGGTCTGCGCTATTTGCGATCGCCACTGGTCGAGTTGAGCGGGCCAAGCAGGCACTGACCTGGATCGATCAGAAGCTGCGCTTTACCACAAGCACAGGACCCCGTTGGCGCCCCAGTGACCAGGTCAAGCGAGCGGTCTGGTTCGTCGAAGCCTCTGTCGCGCTGGCTCTCGCTCATCGTCGTTTGGGGCAACCCTCACAGAGTACCGCGGTTTCACGCTCGTTGAGCTCTTGGGCCTGTCAGGCAGGGCTGCCTTTGAGCTACAGCGATTCGTGGCAGCGTGATTACCCCAAATCGCCCGCAGTAGCGCCTATGGCTTGGTGGGTATTTTGGCTTGTTGAAGAGCGGTCAGCTCGCCCTTGGCTCTGGCGCCGTCAGCTGTAAGCGACCAGAAAAAATCAGTGCTTGGCGCAACAAGTACCCAGCTTCGGCCGGCCGTAGAGCACCATTTTGTGATCCACCAAATCAAAGCCAAGCTGAGCCGCCACAAGTTCTTGGAGTCTCTCGATCTCTTCGTTTTCGAACTCGACGACAGTGCCACATTCTTTGCACACCAAGTGATCATGATGACTATGGTGCTTGGACGCGATTTCGTAACGAGCGGTCCCGTCTACAAAGGTATTGGTTTGTACGAGCTCGTAATCTTCGAGGAGCTTTAACATTCGATAGACCGTCGCATATCCGACTGATTTATCTTTGCGTCTAACCAGCTGGTGGAGGTCGTCGACGTTGACGTGTCCGTCATGCCCGTGGAGTACTCGCGCGATCAATCTTCTCTGCGGTGTCAACCGTTGTTGATTGCGAGACAGACGCGCTTCCAGATCGCCGCACCATTGTTCAAATGTTTGCGTCACTTGTGAACTCCCGAACTCTATACACCCATACCATCGCCCACTCCGACCTTGTCTTCAAGCCAAAGCTTTCGATTTTCTGACCTTGTCGGCACTTGAGACGATTGATCGGCGGTTGAGCCTCATTGTCTGACCATGGTAGACACGACGCACACAGGACGCGCAGTCCACTTTGAATGAGAGAGTGAAACGATGAACGTAGTTTTGTTGGCGACGATCGCTGGTGTCTGTGGCTTCGCTGCAATCGCCTTGTGGACTCAACTTTCAGCGTCAAAAGACGCCATGAAGGCCGCCGATGCGCGAGCTCAAAGCGCAGAAGCTGATGCAAAAAAGCAGAGTGATCGCGCCAATGCGATGCAACGTAAGCTCGAGCGGGGCGGAGAAGAGCGTGCAGGCGCGAAGCGCAAAGCAGACAAGAGCAAAACGCAGCTGACCGACCTCCGCAATGAGTTGAGCCGGGCCAACGCGGCATTGACCAAGTCACAGGCTGAGCAGCAAGCCAGCGCACGCCTCGGACGACAGAGTCAGCGGCGAGTGGAAGAACTCGAGGGAATGCTCGCGATTAAGGGACCAGCAAAGCCACAAGTCGTCGCTGAGCCTGAACCGGAGCCGGCGTTGCCAGCTGATGACCCTCGTGCAGAGCGTCGGGCCGAACTCGAGGCAGAACGGCTTGCGCGGACAGTGGAGATCGAACGCCTCAAGACCGAGCGTTTTAAGGCCAAGCAAGAGCGGCTCGCTGAACAAGAACGACAGGAGATTATCTCTCTCCGTGAAGAGCGAAAAACCTATCTGGAAGAGATTTTCAAACGAGAGAGCACTCTGCGGGCTTGCCTGCGAAAAGAGCGAGACAACTATCGGGCCTATATCATCACCAAGGGCCAACTCGATCTCGCTCTCGACGATTTATATCGGATCAAGCATGGCAAAGAGCGGCCATCGGTTCACGAAACACAAGATGCGCAGGACGTCGCTCAAGGGCCTTTGCCAGATGTCGTTGAGGTCAAGCCCAAAGCGAAGCGGTCTAGAACCAAAAAGAAAAAGGCATCACCAGCTTCGGCTGCGAAGCAGACCCAACAGTCAGATTCCATCGAGCAGCCGACATCTGAGGCTTCGATCGCCGCTGAGCCAAAGTCAGCAAAGGTGTCATCAAAAGACGAGCAGCCCGCGAAGCCAGGCGTAGCTACAGAGGCTGTGACTAAACCCAAGGCGACAAAGAAAAAGTCGCCGAAAAAGAAGACTCCAGCGACGAAGAAAAAAGCCAAAGAGACGGCCAAGGGCACATCGAAAGACGTAGCGAAAGACACAGCTAAAAGCGCTGCCAAAGGGGATGAGCCTCAATCGTGATCGCTCACTGGACCGCCAGAGCGGGCTCTTTGGAGCCAATCAGGCGTGGTCGACTGGGGCCTCAAAGACGTCGATAGCGGCCTGTAAGCATTGCTGCGCGCTTTGCCCTTGCAGCTGCAGAGCCTCGGCCGCCCACAGCGCTGCTCGAAACCTGGGACCTGGCTCAAACCCGAGTTGTTGCAGAGAAGTTCCGGTGACCAAGCGCGTCGGCGACCAATCTTCAATGTGAGCTTCGGCGCGAACGCGTCGCGCATCTTGCAGCCATGCGATTTGTTCGTCACGTCCATCCAGATGCGCACTGATGGCCAAACACAGCGCAGCGTCTGCATACGGTCGACGCAAGCAGCGCACAAGTTCCGGCTGAGCGGGTCGCAGCGAGACCTTGCGCTCTGCAAAGGCGTCGAGTTCATCTTTGATGGCTGCGATCGCGTGGAGCGCGCGCCCTTGGGCGTTGGACAATCGTAAGCTCGCCCGGATCGATGCTGGCAGAGGCTCACCAGGAGACCTGAGAGACTCGAAAAAGCTCGCGCAGGCCAGTGCAGGATCCAAGTCCCGCTGGGCGGGAAATCCACAGTCCGAAGGGCAGGCCTCGCTGAGTGCTTCACAGAGCTTGGACATCCGCATTTGGGTGTGAGTCAGCTCTGGGTCGGCGATTTGCAGCGATGGCCACAGCGCTTCATGGAGCCCATGAGTGGCCAACAACTCGACCGCATGGGCGGCATACGCAGGACGCAGCATCGCCAGGAGTTCCATCTGGATGCGCTCTTTGCTGACCGCGTCGAGATGTTGCTTACGGCTTGTTAGCGCCGCTGCGGTCATGGGCTCGATCGTCAAGTCAAAGCGGGCTGCAAAACGAACAGCTCGGAGCAGTCGTAGGGCGTCTTCGTCAAAACGCTCTTGAGCATCACCGATCGCTCGCAAGGTGCGTTTTTGCAGATCATCGAGTCCGCCGACGTAATCGATGATTTCGCCTGAACGACCGTCTTTCGAAGGGGTCAACACCAAGCCATTGAGGGTAAAATCTCGGCGTTGAACGTCCTCGATGACATTGGTGAATTGCACCGCTTCGGGGTGCCTCCCATCCATGTAGGGGCCGTCGTTTCGGAAGGTGGCGACCTCGATCTCTTGGAGTTCACCTTCGATGGAGATCAAAACTCGCACGACACCAAAGGACACGCCAACTTGTACCACTCGGTCGAAGAGGCCGAGTACTTCAGAGGGCGTCGCGTTGGTCGCTACGTCATAATCTTTGGGCGGTAAGTCCAACCACAGGTCACGGACGCACCCTCCAACCAAAACGGCGTCGTAGCCCGATGTTCGCAGACGATTGAGTACCCTAAGCGCTGCCTCAATTGGCGGCCCAGAGGGCAAATCAACTCTCGCTGAAGCGATGGGTTTCGTACTGGTCATAGACTGACTATGCCTGCTTCGTTATCTGCGGTCATCCGTGATTGGAGACGAAATTTTCGTCAACAAGTTGACCAATATCCCCGACTGGGACTGCAAGCCCTTGGAAGTTCTGACGCGGGTTGTCTATACTGGTAAATGGAGCACTGTGTGACCGGCCATGGTAGGGCAAGAGTTAGCCCCTCAAAACCGAGCTATCACGCAGCAATTATTGGAGTCTCGTCATGACGTGTTTTCGGTCTCTTCCGTCGCGCCAGTTGGCTGTTTGGTCACTGATTGTCTTCGCTTCCTTGTGGACAGCAGGGTGTGGAGATAGTGGCAACTCTTCCAATGGCGCTGCGACTGGTGCCGACGCTGGGGAGTCGGACATCGAGGACGTGAGCATCGAGATTCCGGTTCTTGAGCCGAAAATTATGGCTGAATGTACCAAATGTACCGAGCCCGTCGTCGGCAATGTGCCCCTTGAGGTCACGTTCACCCTCGACATGGGCGACAATGATCCAGCCGACTACCTCATTGGTTGGGATTTTGGTGATGGCGACAAAATCGAGCCTTCTGCTGACACTGCAAGCTCCGAGCTTTTAACCGTTGCACACACCTTCAAGTACAAGGGATTGTTTCCGACGCGAGCGACGGTCACGTGGCGCAAGAACCTCAAGGTCAGCAAGACGGTCACCCAAGAGGTCGAGGTGCTTCAGCCCTCCGATATCTACCTATCTCCAATCACCTTGCTCTCACCGACGACCTTATTCCCCAACGATGTCGTGAAACTCCAGTTTGACATCCTCAATGATGGCGAATCGGTCAAAAAAGCGGTCAAAACCTGCTTTTATCTCTCAGAAGACGACAAGCTCGACGACAAGGACCTGTTTTGCGGTGACATGGACCACCCTGAGGGCATCGCGTCGGGACTCACTGGCACGAGCAAGATATCGTATGACACAGCCAAGCCGGCTGAGTTTACAATCCCTGAGACCGTCTCGAACGGCAACTGGTTTATCCTGGTCAAGGTCGACTGCGAGGACGTCGCCCCTGAATTGAACAAACAAGACAACGTTGGCTTCGCAACGAGCCTGATTCAGATCGATACCTCGATTTTGGCTCCTGCAGATCTGGTGGTGACCGAGCCAGTCTTTGACAGTGAAGAGACCTATTCACCAGGAGAGACAGCCACCTACCAAGTCAAACTGAAAAACGAAGGCGAGGGCGAGGCCAAGAACTTCGAGTTCGGAGTGTTCTTGTCCAAAGATAAGGTGCTCGCCTACG
>PBTG01000003.1 GCA_002726535.1 Myxococcales bacterium
CGACAGCGGCGGCGGTTGCAAGTCGACCAACAACACCTCTCCTTGTGATGACGGCGACAGCTGCACCAGTGGAGATGTCTGTGCGGATGGCAAATGCAAAGCCGGCTCCCCGCTCAGTTGTGATGATGGCGACGCCTGTACCGATGATGCCTGCAAGGCTGGTAGCGGTTGCTCGAACACCGCCGCGAGTGGCAGCAAATGTGACGATGGCAATGCTTGCACCGAGTCGGATAGCTGCGACAAGGGCTCATGCTCCGGTACAGCCTCGACCTGCGATGACGGCAATCCCTGCACCACGGACAGTTGCAGTCCAAAGACAGGCTGTGCGTATGCCAACACGACCAAAGCCTGCACGGATGGCAACGCTTGCACCAAAGATGACGTCTGCAAGGACGGATCATGCGTTGGTGGCTCGGCTGTACTCTGCAATGACGACAATCCTTGCTCGACTGACAGCTGTGACCCGATCAAGGGGTGCGTGTTCATTAAGACCAGCGACTCTTGCAACGACGGCAATGCTTGCACGGACAAAGATTCATGTGCTTCGGGGACCTGCAAGGGCTCGCCGGTCTCTTGCGATGATGGCAATCCCTGCACGACCGATAGTTGTGACAAGAGCAAAGGCTGCGTGAATGCCAACAACACAGATGCCTGTGACGACGGCAGCAATTGCACCACCGGAGACGTCTGCAAAGATGGCGTGTGCTCTGCAGGCAAGCCCGCCCCCTGCGATGACAACAATCCTTGCACCACAGAGACCTGCGACGACAAAGGCGGCTGTAAGAGTGAGGCAAACACCGCCACGTGTAACGACGGTGACGCTTGTACGGCCAAGGACGTCTGCGCCGATGGCAAATGCTCAGGCGGTGAAAAGGTGGACTGCGATGACGGCAACCCGTGCACCGCTGACAGTTGCGACCCGGCGACGGGCTGCAGCAGTCAAGGTACTTCGGCGGCTTGCGACGATGGCAACGCCTGTACCACTGGGGAGAATTGCAAGGGAGGCTCATGTGTAGGGGGGCAGGCGAAAAGCTGCGATGATAGCAACGCGTGCACCACGGACAGCTGCGATCCCAAACAAGGCTGTGTCAACACCAACAACACCGAGCCGTGTGATGACGGTAGCGCCTGTACCTCGGGCGACGCTTGTAAGGACGGTGTGTGCACCGCAGGGAAGCCAGCACCTTGCGATGACAAAAACCCGTGCACGACCGAGACCTGTGACGACAAGGGTGGATGTTCAAGCAAAGCCAATAACCTGGCGTGCAATGACGGCAACTCTTGCACGACGAAAGACACCTGTAAGGACGGGTCTTGTCAGGGCGGCGAATCTCAGGGCTGCGATGACAAGAATCCTTGTACGACTGACAGCTGTGATCCCAAACAAGGTTGTGTCAACACCAACAACACTGCTCCCTGCGACGATGGTGACGCCTGCTCAGCGAAAGACGTGTGCGCCGATGGCAAATGCTCAGGTCAGGGCACCATCAAATGCGACGATGGCGAGGCTTGCACCACAGACAGCTGTGATCCGAAGACGGGTTGCAAAGTCACCAACAACACAGAGGCGTGCGATGATGGCGACCTCTGTACCTCAGCAGATGCTTGCGCCGACGGCAAATGCGCAGGTGGAAAGCTCAAAGATTGCGACGATGGCAACCCCTGCACCAAAGACAGTTGCGATGCCAAAAAAGGCTGTGTTGCGGTCAACGTAGACGGTGCTGCATGTGACGATGGTGACTCTTGCACCAGCAAAGACGCGTGTTCAGCGGGCGTGTGCAAGGGCGGACCAAGTATTTGCCAATGCAAGACCAACGCGGACTGTAAAGACGACAAAAACCTCTGCAATGGCAAGCCGGTCTGCAAAGACCAAAAGTGCGTTACAGACGCCTCGACTGTGATCAAGTGTGACGCCAGCAAAGACAGCTTTTGCTCGGTCAACACGTGTAATGAAACCACGGGTAAGTGCGGCGCCAAAGCGAACAATGATGGCAACGCTTGTCTAGACGGTAACCCCTGCACCGAAGGCAACGTCTGCGCCAACGGCACATGCAAAGCTGGTAGCAAGGTCAAATGTGACGATGACAACTTCTGCACTAACGACGAGTGTGATGCCAAGGGCAACTGCTCGTTCAAGACCTTCATTGGTAAATGCGAAGACGGCAGTATTTGCACCGAAAACGATTACTGCAAGGGCGGCAACTGCCTCGCTGGTGCACCGAAAAAGTGTGATGATGGCAATCCTTGCACGACCGATATTTGCAGTAACAAGTCTGGCTGCATCTCCAAGGTTACATCCGGTAAGTGTGACGATGGAAACGCGTGCACCACTGAAGACACCTGCGCCAATGGCAGTTGCAAAGGCAATGCAGCGGTCAAGTGTGATGACGGCAATCCCTGCACAGATGACAGTTGCGATCCGAAAAAGGGTTGTGTCACGACAAACAATACGACCAAGTGCTTCGACGCGAAGACCTGTCAGTCTGGCGTGTGCAGCGCGGGTGCTTGCAAGACTCCAGCGACGGGTTGTGATGACAAAAACCCCTGTACCAAAGACACCTGCGTCCAAGGTCAAGGGTGTAAATCGACGGCGCTCAGCGATGGTGACGCTTGCGGTGATGGCGATGCCTGCACCTCTGCTCCAACCTGCAAGAGCGGCTTGTGCGGAAAAGGCGCGCCGAAAAACTGCGACGACAAAAATCCCTGCACTGATGATAGTTGCAATGCGAAGACTGGCTGTGTGAACAGTGCCAACAAGGCCTCTTGCGACGACGGTAGCGCTTGCACCACGAATGATTACTGCAAGGGCGGCAACTGTCTCGCCGGCGCCAAGAAGGATTGCAACGACGGCAACGTCTGCACCGATGACAGCTGCAATAGCAAGACTGGATGCGTTAGCAAAGCCAACTCAGGTAAATGCGACGACGGTTCCAACTGCACTCAGGATGAGTCTTGCAAAGACGGCAAGTGTACTTCAGCGAACAACAAGTGCGACGATGGAAACCCATGCACGGTCGATGGATGCGCCAGTAATGGTCAATGTAGCTACGTGATTAAGAGCGGTCCTTGCGATGACGGCGATGCCTGTACGCTGGACTCATCTTGTTTCGGCGCGACCTGCAAAGGCGGCAAGAACAAAAACTGTGACGATGGCGACGCGTGCACCGTCGACAGCTGCGACAGCAAAACAGGGCAGTGCAACACCACAGCCGTGAGCAATGTAGGACAGAAAGCGTGTGACGACGGTGATGCGTGCACGGCCAAGAGCTTCTGCTTTGACGGCACCTGTGTGCCAACTCCAGGCACCTCGAAAAAGTGCGATGACGGCAACAAGTGCACCGATGACAACTGCGATCCGAAGACAGGCAATTGCGTAGCGACGAACAACGTCGCTCCGTGCGACAGTGGGGACCTGTGTACCTACGGTGACAAATGCTTCAACGGCTCTTGCAAAGGCTCGAGCACGAAGCTCTGTGATGATGACAACGACTGCACCAGTGACAGCTGTGACTCGAAGACCGGTAAATGCTCGTTCAAGACCCTCAATGACGGCGCGACTTGCAGCGACGGCTTGGCGTGCACCACCGGTGACGTATGCCAGGCTGGGCAGTGTAAACCGAAGAGCAGCAAGTGCCCGCTCTTTACGGACACGTTGGAGTGTGGTGACGGCGGTGCTGGCTGGACGCTAGATAAGCCGGCTGGAAAGAAGGTCATCTGGGCGGTTGATGCCTCGCCTTCTTTGCCCAACCAGATCAACTATGCTTGTACGCTCAACTTCAACAACGGCAAAGACTACTGCGACGTGTCGGGTTCGAGTTGTCAGTCCCCCTCTGGCACGGCGAAGTCGCCGATCATCGACGGCACCAAAGCCTTTGGCTCTCTGCGATTGTCCTTTGAGACCTACGTCGACGTCGACGGAGGCTTCTCTGACCGGCCACGCGTGAACATCCGCGAATCGGGAAGCAATGCCTACCTCGGCGGCTTTAACCTGAGTAAGTCTTCGCAGAACGTAAAGACGTGGCGAACCATTGACGTGGCGATTAACAACGCGCTCGGCAAGAAGTTCTTCTTGGAGTTCTACCTGCAGAGTCCCAATGGCGGCGGCAACAACGACGGGCAAGGTTGGGCCGTGGATAACATCGTCATCGATCAGCAGCCTGTGGTTGAAAACTGCACTGACGGCGTCGACAACGACGGCGATGGCAAAGCTGATTGTCAAGATCCGGCGTGCATCAGCCAAGGCGGTTGCGTCGAGCTTTGTGGCAACGGCATCGATGATGACTACGACGACAAAATCGACTGCGAAGACTCAGACTGCAAAGGCACCTTGGCTTGCGCCCCGCCGACGCTCAACTGGGATTTTAACTGCGGAGATTCGGGCTGGTCATTCACCAAGGGCGCCAACAATGTGTCCTGGGCGATTGACGCAACGCCGGTGAGCATCAAGCCCTACACGGGCGGCTGTACGCTCAACTACAACAATGGTTTGAACTACTGCGGAGTGTCGACTTGCTCGAGCTTCTACAACTGGTCAGCCGGCGTCGCGACCTTGGACAAAGAGATCGATGCGACCCAGTTCAAAGAGTTGAAGGTGAGCTACTGGGTGTACATGGACGTATCGAGCTATGGAAACCTCAACACCGACAACAGTTTCATGCAGGCGTCGACCAACAACTTCGTTGGTTGTTGTGGTGCGACGAACCAATGCTCGACCAACGAGCCGGAAAACTGCAACAACGGCAGTACAGCGACTTTCCAGACACCTGAGCCCACCGATGGCAACAAGAAGTGGCGTCAGGTCGAGGTTGATATGAACGCGTATGCAGGCAAGAAGTTTAAATTGCGCTTCCGCTTCAACAGTGTGGGTTCCCAGCAAAACAACTTCCCAGGCGTCTATGTGGATGATCTGAAAGTGTATGGGACCAAGTAGATAAGGTAAGGGGTCAGCTTGGTCTCTCAATGTTGAGAGACCATTCGGAGGATGAAATGACATCGTCAAAATTGAGTCGATTGATCGTAATCGGCTGTTGTCTATTACTCGTAGCTTGTGGACAAGATGAGGCCGTAGGTGGCCCTTCGCTTGGCAGCAGCAATGATGGAGCTGGTGGAGACATCGGCACGATTGCTGATGCGGAAAATGACACCGGCACAGAGCAAGACACTTCGATCGCTGAAGACACGACTGCTCCCGAAGACACCGGCACAGAGCAGGACACATCGACGGGCGGCTGCGTCCAAGATTCAGATTGCGAGGGCAAAGTCACCTTGCAGGTTTGCTTCGTCGCCCTGTGCCAAGACGGTCAATGCACCGTCGGCTTGGCGGCTGACGGCTCCGATTGTGACGATGGTGATGCCTGCACTGAAGGCGAGAGTTGCTCTGCTAGCAAATGCGGTGGCGGCAAAAACGTCTGCGGTTGCAAAGAAGACACAGACTGCGAAGACAACAACGCCTGCACCAAAGACTCCTGCGGCGACGATGGCAAATGCAGTTATGAAAATGAAGATGCCGATTGTGACGATGGCGACGCCTGCACCGAGGACACCAAGTGCCAAACAGACGGCACCTGCGGCGGTGGTGGCGTAACGGATTGCGATGACGGCAACGATTGCACGTTAGACACCTGCGACGCCCAGGGCGGCTGCAAATCTGAAAACTCCGCCGGAAGCTGCGATGACGGCAACCCCTGTACGGACATCAGCGAGTGCAAAGAGGGCAAATGCGTCGGTGAGGCGAAAAAGTGCGACGACGGCAACCCCTGCACGACGGACTCCTGTGACAAAGACAAAGGCTGCACACCGCAAAACAACACTGATAAGTGTGACGATGGCGACACCTGCACCGACAAGGACGTTTGCAAAGATGGCAAGTGCACTTCTGGCGCGAAGGTCGATTGCGATGACGGCAACCCCTGCACCGACGACTCCTGCGACAAAGCCAAGGGCTGTCAGTCCAGTCCTGCCAAGGACGGAGGGCAGTGCGACGACGGCAACAAATGCACCGATAAAGACGCGTGTAAGGCTGGAGCCTGCGAGGGCAGCGCCAAGGTCAAATGTGACGACGGCAACCCCTGCACGGATGACACCTGCGACAAAGACAAAGGGTGCAGCACTTCAAACAACACAGCGAAGTGCTCGGACAACAAAACCTGCGCTTCGGGTGAGTGCAAAGACGGCAAATGCGCGCTGGGCGCTGGCAAGGGCTGCGATGACAACAATGCTTGCACGACCGACACTTGCGATCCGAGCAAAGGTTGCGTGTACGCCCCCGCCAAAGACGGCGACAAGTGTGATGATGGCGACGCCTGCACCGAAAAAGATGGTTGCTCGGCCGGCAAATGCACCGGCGCCAAGCTAGATTGCGGCGACGACAATCTGTGCACGGATGACACTTGCGACCCATCGAAGGGCTGCAGCTGGACACCGAACACGGCGAATTGCGACGACGGCAACAAGTGCACCAGCAACGACAAGTGCGCCAAAGGCAAGTGCACCGCGGGCACAGCGAGCGACCCGAAAGTTGCCTGCGACGATAAAAACGGATGCACCAACGATACCTGTGACAAGGAAAAAGGCTGTCAGCACACGGCTAAAGTGAGCCCGAAGCCTTGTGACGGCACGACCTTTAAGGGCCGCTGCTACAAAGCCTTTACTGGCGCCATCAACTGGACCAATGCGAACAACTCCTGCAAGACCTGGGGCGGCACGCTCGCCACCTTGAACGCTGCAGATGAGGATGCCCAGGTCTACAAACTCTTCCAAGCGACGTGCGGAAGTACGTCAGGCGCCCACATTGGCGGTACGGATGCAGCCAAAGAAGACACTTGGACTTGGCTCGACAACTCGACTTGGAAATACACGAACTGGGATACCGACCAGCCCAACGATTACCAAAACAATCAAGATGGCTTGATGTTGCGTCCCAACGGCAAGTGGAACGACATCGGCACGACCGTTAGCTTGAACTGCCGCATCTGTGAGCGTGAGATTCCGGCTCCGAAGTGTGATGACGGCAGCGTCTGCACCAAAAATGACTTCTGCAAGGACGGTAAGTGCCAGGGCGGAACCAATGATGGTTGTGATGACGGCAAGCAATGCACACTCGACAGCTGTGACGACAAGACAGGCAAGTGCTCGTGGTCAGCGAAGACCGGAAAATGCGAAGATGGTGACCTGTGTACAACTGGTGATGAATGCAAAGCTGGCAAGTGCGCCACCGGCAAAGCGGTCGATTGTGATGACAAGAACGTCTGCACCACTGACAGCTGTGATCTCAAGACCGGAAAATGCGCATACAAGAACGTCAATGCTCCTTGCTCTGACGGAAACGCTTGTACATCGCCGGATGCCTGCGTGAGCGGC
Organism: Myxococcales bacterium; assembly: GCA_002726535.1. Lineage (GTDB taxonomy): Bacteria > Myxococcota_A > UBA9042 > UBA9042 > UBA9042 > UBA9042. Next base: position 7,360 of record PBTG01000003.1, read on the forward strand.
AAATGCCTCGGAGCCAAGAAAGAGTGCTCCGATGGTGACCCCTGCACGACAGACAGCTGCGATAAGGTCAAAGGCTGCGTCTTCACGAAGATCGCTGGCTGCAAGGGCTGCAAAACGGATGCGGAGTGTGACGATAGTGATCCCTGCACCGACAACAGCTGCGACGCGAACACTGGTAAGTGCGCTGCGAAGAACAACACCGCACCATGCGACAACAATGACCCCTGCACCTTTGGGGATAAATGTGATGGCAAGGGCAAGTGCGTGACAGGCAAAGGCAATGCCTGTGATGACGACAATCCCTGCACAGTCGATAGTTGTGACAAGGCCAAGGGGTGCATCAACACCAACGCCAAAGATGGCGCCAAGTGTGATGATGGTAAGGCTTGCACCACTGGAGATGGCTGCAAAGCTGGCAAATGCACACCGACCAAAGATGACTGCGACCTACTCTTTGCCACCTTTGATTGTGGTTCAAGCACCGCTGGTTGGCTGCTGCAGAGCGAAGGCGGCAACCCGGTATTGAGTTGGGCGATCGACAACACTCCGGCCATCGCGCCAGCGGGCAAGGGCTGTAGCTTGAACTTCAACGACGGCACCGATTACTGCCGTCCCGGCAACAATGGCTGCTACAACCCGAACGCGTACGCACGGACGCCGACACTCGACGCCACAGGCGCGACAGGCACACCGCGGATTTCATTCTGGACCTATTATGATTTAGATGGAGTCGGTTCGACCACGACGGACACGCCAAGAATCTTGATCTACCAGGTTCAACCCGGTAACGATCCTCTGCTCTACAACTTCACGCTCGGCAAGAGCGCTAACGATATGAAAAAGTGGCGTTTCGTCTCTGTGGCCGTGCCGAACATCAAAGGCAAGGAAATTCGGGCGTACTTCTACCTCAACCCATCGAGCGGCGCCGGCGGCAACACAGGTAAGGGTTGGTTCATCGATGATCTTCGAATCACCAAATCTGGTGACCAAGTGCCAGAGGACTGCACCGACGGAAAAGACAACGATGGCGACACCAAGATCGACTGCGTCGACTCTGATTGCAGCAGTCAGGCTGTGTGCAAAGAGATCTGCGATGATGGCAAAGACAATGACCTCGATGACCAGATTGACTGCAAAGACCCTGAGTGCGTCGGTGCGGGCAACTGTGTTTGCCAACTCAAAGACTGCGACGACAAAGAGGTCTGCACCACAGACAGCTGCGATGCCAAGACTGGCAAGTGTGTCAACGCACCGAACAAGTTGGTTTGCGATGACGGCAACGCATGCACCAATGGAGACACTTGTGGCGCCGGCAAATGCCTGGGCCTCGCGAAGTCGTGCTCCGACGGTGACCCTTGTACCGCCGATAGCTGCGATGCGAAGACCGGCAAATGCGTCAACAAAGCGATCGCGGGCTGCGGCGGCTGCAAGACGGCGGCGCAGTGCGACGATGCCAACGCTTGTACCAATGACAGCTGTGATCTCAAGACTGGCAAATGCGTCAATGAGCCAAACAAGAATCCTTGTGACACTGGCGACGTGTGCACCTTCGGTGACACTTGCGATGGCAAAGGCAACTGCAAAGTCGGCAGCAACAAGACTTGCGATGATGGCAACTCGTGCACCGCTGATACCTGCGACGCAAAGACCGGCAAATGCGCCTACAAAAACCTCGCGGACGGCGCCAAGTGTGACGATGGCAAAGCTTGCTCCACTGGGGATGCATGCAAAGCCGGTACATGCACCGCCACCAAGTTTGACTGCCCGGTGTTGAAATACACCTTTGACTGCGGTTCGAGCACCCAGGGTTGGACACTGCAGGGCGCAACCAACGGCAACCCGCCGCTCAAGTGGGCTGTGGACAACACACCGAAGGTTGAGAGCCCGAAAGACAAAGGCGCCAGCGCAGGCTGTAACCTCAACTACAACGACGGCACAGATTACTGCCGCCCAGCGGGTAACAACAATTGCTACCGCCCAGATGAAGATGCAATCTCGCCGACCTTCTCGGGTGTTGGCCTCACAGGCAGCCTAAAGCTGCGATTCTGGGGTTACATCGACGTCGATGCTGGCACGACAGATCAGCCGCGACTGCGACTTGTCCAGGGCAACAACTGGCAGAACCCGCTCTATCTGGTCAATCTCGACAAGACCAAAATGAAGCAATGGGTGAAGTATGAGATTGACGTGCCTTTGATTAAGGACAAGACCGGGATGTACATGCGAATTGACTTCACGGGCTATCCGAACAGCGGCGCTCAGGGAGCCAACAGCGGTCAGGGCATCTTCATCGATGACCTTGAGATCACCAGCTTGAGCAGCGCTGGAGCGACGCCCAAAGAGATTTGCGGCGATGGCAAAGACAACGATGGCAACAAGCTCGTTGATTGCGCCGACCCGGCTTGTAAGGCAGAGACCTCCTGTCAGGAAGACTGCGGCGATGGCAAAGACAACGATCTGGACGATAAGACAGATTGCTTGGACACCGATTGCATCGGCGCTGCGACCTGTCAGCCGCCCTTTTTCAGCCAGTCTTTTGAATGTACTGACAAGGGTTGGGAATTCTCGGCAGCAAAGAACAACGTGGCCTTTGCTATCGACAAGACGCCTGCGAGCGTCACGCCGAAGACTGGAGGGTGTACGTTGAACTTCAACAACGGCACAAACTTCTGTGGCGTTGCGAACTGCGCCAATACCTTCAACAACCGCACCGCTGGTACGGCTACTTGGAGTAAGGACGTCGACGCGACAAACCTCAAAACGCTATCGGCGGAGTACTGGTCCTATGACCATGGCCAAGAGCCAACCGGCAATGGTGCCTTCCAAGATGTTGGATTCTTGCAGGTCTCGACCAACAACTTCGCTGGTTGCTGCAACGGCAACTCGACGACCTGTCCCTGGTCGCAGGTCAACTGCAACAACGCCAACACGAAGAGCTACTTGACACCGAGAAATGCTCAAACGTGGAAAACGTGGAGCAAGGTGACCGTCGATCTGAAGGACTTTGTCGGCAAGAAGTTCAAGATGCGTTACCGCTTCTCGACACAGGGTAACTCGAGCAACAGTCTGCCCGGTTGGTTTATCGATGATATGAAGATGTTCGCTACGAAGTAGTCGTCATCCTCAGCAGTACAACGGCCGCGAGGCGGGGAGTTCGACACTCTCCGCCTCGCGTGCTTTTATCCTGTCTATTGAGCACAGCAAGCGACCTTTGGTGTGGTTAAGGTCGATGCAACAGGGCTAATGTAGGCGTCTCAATGACGGGAGGACCGACTCATTTGGTCCAGCAAAGCGAGCGCTTTGACGAATTGAGCTCGCTATCAATAGCGTCCAGTCATCGACAGCGAAGCGCCAAATCCCGCCGCATCAAACCCAGAACCGTGAACCCGGTATTGTGTATCGAGCACATTTGTCAGCGCCAAATCTATAGAAAGTGAGCGGTTGTAGCGCCACCCTCCTCGGGCGTTGAGCGTCACCCAACTCGATGAGCCCGGGCAGGTGCCAGAGGCGTAGCTCTTCGATGGATTGTTGGGGTCGGCGCAGATCCTAAGGTCTTTTTGGTCGCTGGGATGTAGACGATCTTGGGCGCCTGAAAAGCGAGAATAGATCTCGGCCCAAAATCCACTTGTTGGAGCCTGCCATCGCAGAGCTGCAGTCCCCAGTACAGGATTGACTCTCCTCGCCGGTGTAGAGGTCCCATCGTCTTTGTTGATGTCACCTTGAGTCCAGCTGACTCGTACCCAGGGGGTCAGGCCGTAATCGAGACGCGCTGAGAGTTGAGCCTCTGCACCAACAAATAGCCCTGTGTCGCGATTGACTCGCTTGACGACCGGTTGGCCGTCGATATCCGCGGGGTCGAGACCAAGCGCATCGATCTCCGCTTGAGAGAGATCTTGCTCGCCGATGAAGTCGGAGACTTGATTGACGAAACCAGCGACTTGTAGTCGCACGCGGTCGATGGAAAGTCGTCCGCCCACTTCCAAAGAAAGGCTCCGCTCAGGGCCAAGATCAGCGTTTGGCACCTCAAACTTTGAACCCGTGTCGCCGAGCACAGTGGACTCTTGAACATTGGGTGAGCGGAAGCCCTGACTGACGTCGAGGTAGAGCATCCAGCGATTTGGATTGATGAGTCGCAGTTGTCCCGACCCAACGACTCCAGTGTGGGAGTAAGCGACTTCACCAAGGCCAGGGACATCTGCGGCGTTGCCGCGAAAGTGGGCGAGTCGGGCGCCAGCACCAAGGGTCAGCTTCAGACCGGAAGCGCTCTGCCACAATGTGCTGTCGAGCCAGGCGAAGCCGCCGCTTTCTAGCCAGGAGGTGTCTTCGCTAAAGTTGCCGCGTGCCGCGCTTTTGACGCTCCAGCCGGTGCTTTGCTTGCGGTCATCAAGGGTAGATTCGAGCACGGTGTCATACCAGCCCTCAGCACCGACCGACAAAGACAGACTTTTTCCCAGAGACCAAGTGGCGGTAAAGAGTCCTCCGAGGGTGCGAACTGCATCCCGGTATCGACGATCTCTCGACAACTGCGACCCAAAACTTGTCGTCGCTCCGTCGTTTTTGACCGCTTCATAAGCGGAGTCCGCTTGATCGACACATTGAGACAGGTTGTCTTTGTTCTCGCATTCGAAGCGTGCAACCTCGTCGCGGCTGCCGTGAGCGACCACGGACACACGAAGCGACTTGAGCGCGCCCTCGCCTGTGTGACGCAACGTCAACGCGCCGAAGCCATCTAGATTGTCATAGATACGCATGCGACCCTGAGCGAGACGGTCGACTCGGCCACCATGGCCAACTTGAGAGCCCAACAGGAGCAAGTCGAGGGTGGTTTGTGAAGAGGCCCACCAGCGCGCCTGAACATGGGCTGATTGTTGAGTCCAATCGCTCAAGGGCACTGTCTCACCACCCCCAGTTCGAAGTTGATTGTGGTTACGAATTGCGCCGCCTGCAGCTACAGAGACTGAGCCAAAGCGGCCTTCGAGATGGGTCCATCCAGACAGCCCTTGGTCTTGACTGACAAATCTCAGGCCACCTCGAGCGCCGAAGCCGGCTGCTTGTCTCATCTTCCAAGGAATCCCTGCGGTGACACCACCTAAAGCGCCGGATCCATAGCGCACCGACGCGGGACCTGCCATGACCTCGAAGGACTCAAAAGAAGATGGGTCAAGCAGCGTTAGGTATTGGCTCGGACCGGTGCGCCAGGTCGCTTGGTTAAATCGCATACCATCGATTAGCACCAAGTTACTGGGGCCTACTTGGCCACGGATGACCGGGATGCCCGCCCCTCGATTGGTCTGCTGCACCATCACTCCGGGGCGTTCTCTGAGGGCGTCAAAACTGCTCTCAGCCTGCTGCTCGCGTAGTTGTGACCTGCCGATTGTAAAGATCGAGCGAGCCGTATCAAAAAGCACCGCTTTGCCTCGAGTGGCGGTGATCACCACAGCCGTAAGCTCCATAGGCATCGCGGCGGCCTTTCCTTTTACATCGCTGGACGCATGAGCATCTGGGCATATGGCTATCGACAAGATCGAAACAGTCGTCCAAACAACAAAGCTTGTGATTGGTTTAGGACACCAATGAGGATATTGCATTTTATCCTTGAGTTGATCAGGTCAGGTTGTTGAGCCATTGAATCGGCTTTAAATGATATCACTACGAGAGAACAAGCCAAAAATGAACGAAATCGACTGATTTACTGAGATATTTTTGGATTGCATTGTGACTTTGAAGGCAGAGCAACTGTACACTCAAAGAGTTTGGGTATCACTACATAGCGATTCATCTGGCCACAAGATCTGAAGAGGTCATATACTTTCTCCAGACGTCCTCAGGCGACTGTAGATACAACTCTTGTCAACGTCTGGACTAGACGTCCTTCGACAGTAGGGATTTCAAGGCTCCTTAGCCGAAGACCTATCTGATAGGGGCAGCATCGGGAGCATCACATGACGATTAAGTTCAAGGCGAGCTTTAGACCTGTGACTCTAGGATGGATGGCCGCCGCCTTCGCTCTATGTTTCGCCCAACAGGTGTATGCTGAGCAGCCACATCGAGCCTTGTTCATCGGCAACAGTTACACTGCTGCGAACGCGCCAGATGACCTCAAAGGGCAGTATCAAGCGCTGATGCAGGAGGCGATTGAACGCAATCTTTGGGCAGACACATCGGTCGTGATTGAGACACAAGATGTGACCGCTGGAGGCTATCTGCTGAGGATGCATCTCAAAGACGCGCAACAACCAGCGAGTCCTGTAGCTCAAGCGTTGGCCACCACGTTGTCCGTGGTGGTCCTTCAAGAGCAGTCTCAGATACCGGCTTTTAAACTGACTGGCCATCCCGAATATCAACAGTCTCTCAACGCTTTTGAGGGGCTCGACGACTTGGCCGAGACGGCCGGGGCGACGACGGTTGCATTGATGACATGGGGACGCCGACAAGGGGACGCCTCGAACTCTTTTATGAGCACTTTTAAGAGTATGCAATCGGCACTCGCCAAGGGGTATGAGGGCTACGTTCAGAAGACGTCGACAAGTACGAGACCGATTTTGATGGCACCAGCTGGCTTGGCCTTTGAGGCGATCTTTGACGATTTGGTCGCCGCAGGACAAGACCCTGTCGCCGAGGATTCAATCTTTTCAAGGCTTTATGAACCAGACGGCTCTCATCCAACCTCGCTGGGCTCTTATTTGGCTGCCTTAACGGTCGTTGGTGCTGTGACAGGACTCAATGTCACCGCCTTTCAATGGCGTCCGCAATCCGTTAGCGAAGAGGACGCTATTTTGCTCCGTAACGCCGCCTTGACCGCCTTGTCGGTCTGGCCTCCACCTGCGCCTGCTGTTGAGCAACAGGCGGACATCTCGACGGCAGAGGTCGTCGAGCCTAGTGTCGCCGAACCACAAATTGAAGCCGACGTTATCGCGCCCGAAGAAGTGATTGAA
>PBTG01000039.1 GCA_002726535.1 Myxococcales bacterium
CGCCATCTTTATCCCCGTCTGCCTGGTCGGAGTTTTGTGCGTTGGGGCAGTTATCGTTTTTGTTCTCGATCTCGTCGCCGTCGTCATCTGGAGGCTTCGGACAGACGGGGTTGGCCTGCCCTGGAGTGCCATAGTCGCCGTTGCCCATCACCTGTGGAGATGGACACCACGTGAAGGGATATTTGTCATTTTTAGTGGCGTCGAGCTTGGTAGGATCGAGACTCGCAGCCTTACCATCAAACTCACTCGGTGATGGCCAGATCCCCAGCGGCCAGCTGACCTTGTCGATCAGAGTAGCCCCAACTCGAATCTCCACCGCCCCGTTTACATTTTGAAGCGTGCCGATGTTGTAGGCGTAGTCGACCTCAATGCCACCGTTTTGCAGTTTGTTAGCAGTCGGCCCGACAACGAAATAGCCTTGGGGAGGGATGAAGAGCGTGCACCCTGTGATCGTATGAGTCTTGCCGAGCACGGGCTCAACGATGCTGACCCCGTCGAGCGGAATCGGGGTATTGCCTGGGTTGTGGATCTCCACCCACTCGCCAAAGTCATCAAACACCGCTTTGGGGTTGATCATGACCTCGCTGATGACCAGAGAACCAGCAGGCAACCCAGGATCAACCTTTTGACAGCCGATATCGGTGATGGGGGTCGTGTCGGCCGGACCGCTATCCGCTGCACCGCCGCTATCCCCGCTGACTGCGTCATTGGCGCCGCCATCGCTCACCTGACCTTGGCAGATCGCAGCATAGTCGGTGCAGCAGTCATTGCTGACCATACATTCGGTGTGGCACTGGCACACCGCTCCAAACTTATATTTGCCGCACCGTCCGACGCAGCTCTTCGGATCGATCGGGACGTCGGCGACAGCCGTATCGGCGACGCTGGTATCAGGCTCCACTGCGGAGTCTTCATCGACGACATCGAACTCAGACGTATCGGCTGGCTCAACGTTTGTGTCGGTAGCTGAAGACGTGTCCTCAGCCGAGGCTGTATCTACGGCTGGCTGTGTATCGGGCGCGATCGAGCTGTCGATAGCGGCATCTGCTTTGCCGCTCGTATCGACACCAAAGGAGATTGAGTCTTCTCCCGATGCATCCGGTTCAGTGCTGCAGCCAATAGCGATCGCGGTCAAAACCACGAGCCATCTCAATCGAAACGAGCTCATAAACTGTACTCCTGGTACCAAAGTCGACATCGACAAGGTACTGGACCCACTCCAAGTGGGGCAAGTCGGACCTGAAAAATCGAGTATTTTGTGTGCTTATCCAGCAATGGCGGCCCCCTCGGGAGGACTCGCTGCGGCGAGCAACCAATCGTGCGGGGCGTGCTCACAGCTCAACGATCGGAGGTTGTCTTTGACATGCTCGACCTGCGACATCCCGACCAGAGCTGAGGTCACTCCTGGGGCAGAACGCCCAAACTGAATGGCGGCGTGTATCGCTGAGATCTGCTCATTGGACGACTCTGTGAGATTGGCCTCCGCAGGCAGGGGCTCGGCAGGCGGCGCACTCGAGCAGAGCTTGCCTTGGTGCAAGGTTGCGCTGGTAAAAGTGACGAGTCCCAGTTCACGAGCCGCCTCCAGCGTGCTTAGCTGACGACCTCGCAAGGGCTGCTGTCGCCATGTCAAGGCCTCGGGCATCGACATACTCAATGGTACTTGAATGGCCTTAAATCGATTTCGGGCACCAGCTACATCTTGGGCGCACTGCATCAACTCTTGAATCGATAGATAGTCGCGATCGTCCGGTTTGGCCCTCAATCCACTCCAAGTCGCGACCCCATACACACGGATCTTTCCCTGATCTGCGGCTGTCTCCATCGTCTCAAATGCCCCTCTGATGCGCTCGAGCAGTTGAGGTTTGGCGATCGTCTGCAGTTGGCTCTCTGGGTTGTGCAAAAACAAGACATCCAAAGTCTCAACACCCAGGTTTTCCAGCGACTGATCGAGCATATGCGCCACATATCTCGGCGCGATGCAATGACAGCCACACACCAACTCATCGGGGCGTGCGAGGCCTGCTCCGACAGTCTGAGCCTCGAACCAATCGAGCGAGTCGTCCGCCTCATTTCGTGAACGAGGCACAAAGCCCACTTTGGAAGCGACAAGCACCTCGCTGCGATAGACATCACGCCGATCGAGCAGACGACGCAGCGCACGCCCCACTACAAGCTCGGCCCGGCCTCTTCGATAATTGGGAGCGGTGTCGATAACGTTGATGCCCTGGCGGACCGCCTCGAAGATCGCGTCTTCATAGCGCTGATCGGTGAGGTCATCTGGCGCACCGAGATAGGTTCCGATCCCCATCGTTGATAAATGTAGTTGGCCACCGACGCTTCGATATGCCGTGGCGGCCTTGCCATGTCGATGGCGCTTTACAAATCGTCGGGTGCCCGCCTCGGTCGCCCAAGAACGATTTCTAATGAGTTCGTTGACCACGATTTCTCCGCGTTTTCATCGCAACGCAGGTAACAGGGTGCCAATCTGTGGTCGAAGGTCAAAAGATATGGCGAATTGCTAGGTCCGAAAGGTCTTTGAGTCTCATCGCGATCACAAAGCAGCTCGTAAGCCCTCAATCGCAGCACGACGATCGCTTTGGCCAAACACCGCGCTACCTGCCACGAACCAATCGACCCCAGCTGCGTACGCTGCAGCAATGGTGGTTGTCTTAATTCCACCGTCCACTTGAATTTTTAGCTCTGGGTTGTGCTCGCGACGCCACCTGTCGATGGCCTCAATCTTTGGCAAGACCGAGGGCAAGAAGGACTGTCCACCGAAACCTGGATTGACGCTCATGACATTGACGAAATCGCAATCGGCTAAAATCGCCTCAATCGTGGCGAACGAAGTGTGTGGGTTGACCGCAACACCGGGGCGCATCCCTAAAGATCGAATGCGCTCAATCGTCCGATGTAAATGGCGGCAAGCCTCGATATGAACGCTCATCGTCGCCACGCCGGCCTCGGCGAAATCTGCCAAGAGATGATCGGGCTCATCGACCATAAGATGGCAGTCAAGCCACATGTCTGTTGCAGCGGCTAAACTCCTGACAATCGGCGCTCCGAAGGTCAAATTCGGGACAAAACGACCATCCATCACGTCAACGTGGATGAAATCGGCGCCACCGAGCTGGACAGACTCCACTTCGTCAGCCAATCGGGCGAAATCCGAGGACAATATCGATGGACAGATCAGGGCTTGGCGTTGAGTCATCTTCGGTCTCCCGCGCAGCATCGGCGCAGTAGCTCATCGGCAAATAAAGCCAACGTCTCTTTGTCTGTTTGCTGGGTACCGCAGCGGCGATCCGTTGCCAAGCGAATGTCACGACAAGATCTAAAATCGACAACTCGACCCTACAACCAAACAAACTCAGTACATCGAACGTGTTAGATTCGAGGTGGGATTTCAACCGGAAGTGATCCAAATTCAATCGGAGAGAGATGATCAAAAAGCGAAGGTGGTGATGAATGGCCCTGCATCACAACTACCACTACCCCAACGAAGCCTTCGCAGGGGTTGAGCCAGCCTACAATCTCGCAGGTCACACCCTGCAGACCATTTCGTCGAATTTGCGTGGACCATTACCGGCCACACAACATCTAACCTTCAGGAGTCCTCCCAAGGATCTCAAACGTCTGCCTGAGTACACAATCGATGCAAGCACCGAAAGACAAAAACGTACGTTCCAGCCGAATTGGAAGGCTCGCACAGCTCGGCGGGATGGCCGCTCGACTGGCGGGAGACGCAGCCAAAGCAGCAGGCCAATTGGCGGTGACGGTCAGTTCAGACAAGGCGAAAGAGCGTCTGCATGCTAGTGCGAGCAAGACGCTCTTTCGGCATTTGAGCGAGATGAAAGGTCTGCCAATGAAGGTAGGCCAGTTGCTTAGTTATATTGAAGATCTGGTCCCAGCGGAGCATCGAGACGCCTACCGCGAGGCGCTCAGTGAACTACAGACCCGCAGCCGTCCGATGCTTTGGCAGAGTATGGAGACACAATTCGTCGAAGACCTGGGACGATCGGTCGACGACTGCTTTGCCCACTTTGATAAACAACCCATAGCAGCAGCCTCCATCGGCCAGGTCTATCGAGCCAGAACCCACGATGGGCAAGACGTGGCTGTCAAAATCCAATATCCCGGCATCGCCGAAGCCATCGACAGCGATCTTCGCAATCTCGATAGCCTTGTACGCGCCCTAAGCGTGGTGATCCCCAAGGTTGATGTGCAACAAAGCCTCGAAGATATCGCTGGTCGGGTCCGCGAGGAGTGTGACTACGTAGCGGAGTTCGAAAATCAGCAGTATTTTTCGCGATCTTGGTCGGGACATGAATCGATCTATATCCCAGCACCAATCCCAGAGCTCAGCGGCAGACGGGTGCTGACCTCACCATACGTCGAGGGGCAAAGCTGGTCGGACATGATGGCGTCGAGCACGCCGGAAGATCGACAGCGCTACGGCTTGACCATTTTTCAATTCGTGTTCCGCAGCATGTACATCTTTGAGAGGTTCAACGGCGATCCTCACCCAGGAAATTATCTCTTCTTGGGCGAGGGGAAAGTGGCTTTTTTGGATTTTGGCTGCGTGCAACGCTACGACCGAGACACGCTGATCCGTTTTAGTCGGGCGCGTAGTTTGGCCAGCAAAGGCATTCGTGGCCCTGAGTTTCGTAAAGCAGCTGTGCAGGCCTATGGACTGCCCGAACACGTTGACCAGGAACTCTGGAACGGATTTGAAGACTACCTCTATCTCAGCTTTGAACCTCTCCTCGCGCCGCAGCCTTATCAGTACAGCCCGGATTTTACCGCAAAGCTGGCGCAAGCCACCTCAGAGATGCGTCGAATGGTCACCCGCAAACTGCTAACGGCCGGAGTCTTCGACACCAAGCGGCCTGGTGCGGTGTTCTTGCACCGCATCAACTTTGGCCTCAACTCAATCTTGGCCCAGTTGGGTGCCAAAGGAGACTGGCCAGCGCATATCGATGAAATTTATGAGGAAGGTGGCTTTACCGACGCGCTCATCAACTCCGAGAAGCGCCCTGATTAAGCCGATCGAAGTCAGGATTATGCCGCTTTTCATCTGAGCCCATCCACTTCGATACTCGCCGAGCGGACTTTTGTGACAGAAATGTGACAAACCAACCCGCAATGATACACAATAAGGGGTCGGAGAAGCGAAAATGGCCAAGGCTATGGCGCAAAATGTCGATCTGAAACATGAACTCAGCACGCGCCTGGCACAGAGCGCCGGTCGTGCGGATGCGGGCGTGTATGGTCTGGACGTAAAAATCCATGACCGGACCCGGATCGCCTGGGTCGCAACCGCTCCAGTTGCAGACAAAGGCCAACCCAACCAATACAGCATTGAGATGTGCATTGATGTGCCTGAGCATCTGTGGGCGAAGCACAAAATGTGGCCTGCATTTCGAGCGCGGTCGAGGCTGCAGTCTCCAGATACACGGGTCTACCCCTTTCAGATGCGCTCTGTGCTCGATGAAATTCGCCACGAAGCGCTCAGAACGATCCGCTCAATCAAGCGAATTGAGCAAAGAGCGTTACGAGCGGACTCCTCGGTCGAGTCTGCCAAACGCTTCGCCTCCTCTTTGCGTAGAGAGTTGCAAAACACTCGCGCCGCCTTAGGGCGTAGCGCACAGAGCGATGATGATGGCGCTCAAACTGAGGCCTCACTCGCCGATGAGTACATCTCAATGATGTACTTAAGTTCCTTGGCCAGAGTTCGTGAATACTGGGCTGAAGACGATGAAATCCTGAAAAAAATTCACAAATTGGTGCGTAGAGAGCGTAAGTATCGCTTCGAATACGGCTGGCCGACGCCACAAGGTAAGAATCGTCGTGAGTTGGGACGCTGGCTTCGTCGACGGGGAGCCTTGAAGCGCCACTTTCATCAACTGCTGTGGCTCGACGCTTACCCCTTCAGGCCTGAAGACAGATTGGGCAACTGGATCGCTGCTTTCGTCGCCGTGATCGCCTCATCCTGGGCCTTCGCTTGGCACATCGCGTACATGAATCAACTGGTCTCTGGTGGTCTGTCGATGGTGAGCATGCTCTTGGCTGGCGCGCTCGCTGGGGTCCTATACGCGATCAAAGATCGTATTAAAGACATCGGTAGACGCTGGATCGCCCACCGCGTTCGCGATGGAATCGCTGATAAGATCGTCCACTTGCACCTACAAGAGCGCATCGATCACAAACAAAGCCGGCTCATGTCGAGCAGAGAACAACTCCGTGCGACTCGAGTCAAGCGAGCTGACCCACTGAACCCAGCTCTGGGAGAGACGCATAAGGTCGTGGCCCTATCGATCCATATGCGCGTCGATCAAAACGGCTCAGGGGTGCCGAGCAACTGGGGTGTCGGCGGCGTCAAACACGTGATGCGCTACGATCTCTCAGCCCTGTTTTCCAGAGTTGACCACGGCGCTCGGCAGGTCCCTATCGCAGAAGAGGGAGGGCTCTTTTCCTCCGAAGCGATCCGAAAACGCTATGAACTGCCGGTGATCTGCCGACTAACAGGGGGCGATAAAGGCGTCATCAAAGAGCGCTCGGGTCGGCTGCTTATCGACCGCCGCGGTCTGCGTGAACTGCGCCTGAACTGACCTCAACTCTCTGCCGCAGCAGCGCGTTGTTGGTTCAGATTGTTGAACTCGGTCCTCAGCCACCGCACACTGAACTCCATGAGATCCGCTTTTGTAAGCTTTGTGGTGATTGCCTTGTGGAGTCCGGCTCTGTGGGCCAAGGCTACGTTGGCCAATGCTGGCAGCGATCATGTGCATCGATTGGGCGGGCAACTGAGCCACATGTTGTTGGCGACTGCTTCGCTCTGGCTTATTGCCGCCGGCTTAAGTTGGCGGGCCACACGGAGCAACACGGGGCTCGTGATTCAAAGCAGATGGAAACTCACCCACGTGCTGCCGGCCTCTTTGCAGTTGGTGATCTTCTGTTATTGGGGGCTCTATTGGCGAGCTCTACCGCTTTTCTTACCGGCTCTTGGCCTTCAAGTGCTGTGGGCATACGGACTGGACGCGGCCCTACAGATCGCGAAAAAGGGAAAATGGACACTCAGCGCCGGCCCGATCCCGATCGTTTTATCTAGCAATCTGATTGTTTTGTTCGATGTGCACTCCTGGCCACTGTCTTTGCTCGTTGTCACGGTGGCAATTGGGTCTCGATCATGGCTACGAAGAGCGGGTCGACACGTCTTTAATCCATCTGCCTTGGGCGTTGCTGCGGTCGGTGCCCTCAATTTGCTCTGGCCCGATCTAGGTTATGGCGATCGCGCTCACGAATTTTCGATTCCTCCTCATATGACAGAGTTGGTTTTACTGCTGGCTCTGATTGTTCAGATCCGACTCCCAGTGGTCCTCGTAACCGGTGGAGCGACGCTGAGTCTGTGGGGATTGCGCCACCTGGGTCTGCACGTCTTGTCCCCGGAGTGGGCTCCGGTGACCCTGATCTTACTGCTCTTTATCACCGACCCGGCGACGACGCCGAAGACTCAGATTGGGCGGCTTTTGTTCGGCGGGCTGGTCGGATTGTTGATGGGATTGATGGGGCACGGGTTGGAGGCCATCGGCTATTCAGACTTTTACGCGAAGGTGCTGCCCTTGCCGCTGGTCAACGTCGCCAGCCCTTGGCTCGACGATGCCGGCAGGTGGTTGGTCGAGCGAGTCAAGCCCATCGAAAGGCCCCTGGCTCGACAATGGAACTGGGCCCACGTGGCTCTTTGGCTGCTGTTGATGGTGCCGTCGTTGATGGTCTCTCAACGACCTCGTCCCTTTGATACGGCCGCCACGATCGCACATCATCGCGAAAATCAGACGCCCTTCGTCAATTTTGAAGGCGCAACTATCTCGTGCCAACAGAGCCCGATGTACTGTGGACCCTTTCGATTCGATCTCGAACTTCGGGCTTGGCTATCCAGCCCCTCAGGTCGAGGCCACTCGGGCAGCGGGCGATAAGGGGCTCGAGTCGGTTGATTCTGAAGGTTGATACTCCAAACTCAACAAGGCGCCATCGGTACGGACCTCATAGTCTTGAGCGATCACGCGAGCAGTCATCTTCGCGCTCATCATGACGCTCGGAGTGCCAGCCCCCGGCTGAGCGCTAGCGCCCACCATGTACAGTCCTTTGATGTCTTCAGAGCGGTTGTGCGGACGAAAATACGCCGACTGGGTCAGACGCGGCTCGACACCAAAGGCATTGCCGAGGTGGCTGCGGAGCGTGCCCTGAAAATAATCCGGAGTGATGACGTGCTCCACGGTCAGTCGCTCACGAAGACCAGGGATGTAGCCTTGCTCATCGAGCATTTCATAGACCGCTGCTTTGAGCTTCGGGCCCTGGATCTCCCAGTCGATGCCTGAGCCGTTGTGCGGTACCGGGATCAAGGTGTACGCCGCATGATGACCTTCTGGGGCCATGGTCGGATCGGTCAGAGTGGGCACATGAAGATATTGACTGAAATCGTCTGGGAGTACTTTTTTGTCAAAGATCTCGGTGAGCAAGGCTTCATAGCGAGGCCCTAAGATGATGTTGTGATGCTTGAGATCTAGGGGTGTTTCGGTCTTGCGAAAGCCGAAGTAAATCACCATCAGGCTCATGGACCAACGCATGCTCTTGACCTTGAAGTCGCTGTTCCACCAACGCAGCGAAGGCTCGATAAGTTTCATATATGTATGGCCATAGTCGGCGTTTGAGCACACCAACTCGGCGTCGAGTACGGAGCCATCTTCGAGCGTCACTCCCGTGACCCGTTTCGGTCCAAAGCGAGACGCTCGTCCTCCACGGCCGTCATCAATATTGATTTTCGCCACGGGGGTTGAGCACCGCAGGGTACCGCCAAGCTCATCGAGCTTGCGAGCAAAGCCGTCCACTAGGGCGCCTGTACCGCCCATGACGTAGTGGATTCCCCACGTCTTTTCGACGAAATGAATCATCGCGTAGATTGCTGGAACTCGCAGAGGATTTCCGCCAACGAGCAGACTCTCGAAACTGAACACTTGGCGCAGCTTGTCGCTCTCGAAATAGCGGCTGGTGAAGGAAAATAAGCTACGAACCGCATCGAGCTTCAAGAGGTCGGGTACAACCTTGAGCATCGACCACACATCGGTAAAGCAGGTGTAGCCCAGCTGTAGAAATCCGCGCTCGAAGATCGATTTGGCATCCTTGTGAAAACGCTCGTACCCTTCGAGGTCTTTGGGGTTGATGGCTTCGATCTGCCTGCGCGTCGACTCGGGATCGCCGTCGTAATCAAACCACGTGCCGTCATCAAAATAGATTCGGTAAAAGGGTAGAATTGGTACAATTTCACAGTACTTCTGAGTCGCTTCTCCACCGCTATTGCCCTCGCGCACTCGGACATCTGGCCCCAGGATTGACTCAGGAAAGTCTGGCTCATCGAGCGCGGGCTGGCCCCGTCGAAGTGCAAAGAGTTCTTCGATGAAATGAGGGACGGTGATGACGGTCGGACCCATGTCAAAACGATAACCATCGATCTCTTTTTGGTACGCGCGCCCGCCTGGTTGATCGAGTGCTTCGAGAACGGTGGTCTGAAATCCAGCCGCCTGAAGTCGAAGCGCCAGGCTCAATCCACCAAAACCGGCGCCGATGACAATCGCTCTTTCCATAACTACCTCTCGTGGCCCAGCGGATGGATGCTTCACAGCAACTGAAGATGCGTTTTGGCTTCAATCGCTACGCTTTGGCTTGCATGTTGTTTGAGGCGTGCTTGTTTGCTGTCCTGGAGGTTCACATGGTCCAAATTGGCTGGGAATTGCTGTCTTTTATCCTCAAGGTTGGGGTGGTCATTGGAGGTCTTGGAGTGCTCGTTGGACTCGCTTCGCGAGGCAAGAGTCGCCAAGCTGCTGGATCGCTGAAGATTGAACATCTCAATCGCAAGCTGACGCGACTGCGTGAGCAAATTGCCAGAGCGGGATTGAGCCAAAAAGAAGCCAAGCGATCCCACAAAACACTCAAGAAGGCTGAACAAAAGGCTGACAAATCCGGTGCCGCTGAACGACGACGGGTGTTCGTATTGGAGTTCAAAGGCGACATGCGCGCCAAGGCTGTTGAATCGCTTCGCAACGAGGTCTCCGCCATCGTTCAGGGCGCCAAACAAGGCGATGAAGTCTTGGTCCAGATCCACAGTCCTGGTGGCGCTGTCTCGGGATACGGACTCGCAGCCAGTCAGCTCTCGAGACTGACAGAACGGGGTCTACATTTGACCGCTGCCGTCGATCAAGTGGCCGCGAGCGGCGGTTACCTGATGGCAGCAGTGGCCGATCGCATCATTGCCGCCCCCTTTGCCATGGTTGGCTCGATCGGTGTGGTAGCGATGGTTCCAAATTTTCGCCGCTTTCTCGCTCGCTATGACGTTGACGTTGAACAACTCACCGCTGGAGAGCACAAGAGGACCTTGAGCGTCTTCGGCCACAACACTCCGGAGGGTCGCGAACAGTTTCAACAAGACCTGGAATCGATTCACCAACAGTTCAAGAAGCATGTCGCTCAAAAGCGACCTCAAATGAACGTCGATATGGTCGCCACAGGTGGGCATTGGACGGCCGCCAATGCACTAGAGCTTGGCCTGATCGACGAATTGCAAACCAGCGACGAGTGGTTATTAAAACGCTGTGAAGATGCGGAGCTCTTTGCCGTCCAATGGACTCCAGAGCGCTCATTGGGGCAGCGTTTCGCAACTCGCAGCCAACAAGCCCTCACCGCGGCTGTGGACCAACTCCGGCAACTCGGCAATCGCAGCGAGTGGTTCTAACTCGATGACTCAGGGGAAGGCACTCTCAGGATGCGCTCATGGGGCAACAGGTCGCGAGGGGGCTCAAAGGTGTGGCTGGGCGAATAAGCAGCGAAATTGCTGACGCGAGATGTGTACAAGCAAGCGTAGCTCTTCATCTGATTGCCAAAAAGACTGTGTTTGTGACGTTCTTTGAGTAGTTGTCCCCACGAGGGATTGAAATGACGATCGATGCTACGCGTAAGTTTGGAGATGAGGACCTCATTTTCGTCTAACTGAGTACGCAAATCAGCGACCCAGCTGCGCAGATCGTCTTTGTTGTCATCGGACTTTGATTGAGGATTTTCGGAGACCGGGGAGACCCCAGATCGACGTCGTTCTGCCCGGCGTGCAGCGCGAAGCAAAAGCTCTGCCGATGACAAGGCGCCCTCTAGCTCGAAACGTTGCTCTTCGAGTTCCGTGCGCTGATGGATCGCGCTGATTTCCCGTTCAAGGGCAGCCAGTTCACCTTCTACCTCAGGGACGACCAACGCCGTACGCCATCCAGTTGTCGAGCGGGATTTCAACACATCACCATAGATGTGGTCACCGACATACAAAACGCGGTCTCCAGAGACGCCCAACTCTCGCTCCAGATATTGTCGAGAGCCCCCTTCGAAAGCTTTGTCTCCGAGTCGGAAGGGCTCATCTGTGCTCTCGAAAAAGCGAGGTTTCCGGCCTGTGACCCAGATCGTATGAAAATAATCCTGCCAAGTTCGATATCCGTTGACGTCCTTTTCGAGCAGATAGTTCATCACATGCTCGGTGTAGTTCATGTCACTGTTGGTCAGCACGAAGAGCTTCTTTCCAGCGCTGCGTAGCCGATGCAATGCGGGTCCCAGCAAAGGATCTAAATCAATGTATTTGCTTGGATTGTCTCGAACTGCGCTCTTGAGGCTGTCGTCTCGATGAACCAGATCGATACAATAGCGAATGTCGGCATAGAGCCTGCGTGTCTCAGGCGGCGGCATCTCAACACCAGAGTCGTTCTCAATGAGGTCGACAAGGTGAGCGTACAAGAAGCTCTCAGGCGTCGAAAAGAGCGTGTCCATCATCGACCAACGCTCAGCGCTGAGCCGTGGTGGGTCGGAGGCGTAAGTCGCCCGCCTATGCTCTGTCGTCATGGGGGTCAGACCATGCCAGGCCCGAGTGACGTGACGATGGGCGTCCATCTTAACGACGTTGCCCCGCTCCGAATCGATAACGAGTCCGCGAATTCCCCAACTGGGATCGAAATGTATGTCTTTGAGGCGGGCTGAATACCCTCGCTTGACGAGGTGATGAATGGCCAAGTCGGTCGCGAGCACCTCTAAATCTGCGGTGTAGCGACACAGGGTATAGTCCATGTCAAAGCCAATCGCGCCGACCTCATTGAGATCCAAACCCCGATTGACAAAAATCCGTCTGGGATAGTCCAAAGCCAGTTGTTCAACCGAGGCCAAGCCGGGCTCTATGTCTTTGGTCATGCTCTCTCCTGTGGCCAATGAGGCTGCAAAGCGTTGGCTAGGTTCGCCCAACTCTGGAGATCCAAAACTTCGGCGCGTGCGCGGTGGTCATGTCCAATCGCCTCGAGCGTTTGTTGAACCCGTTGGCGATCGAACTTCAATGTGTTGCCTAAAGCGCGGGCGAGGGTCTTTCGGCGTTGACCGAAACCTCCCTCGAGCAGTCGCCACAGCCTCGCCTGGTCTGGAACTGAGTAGCGGAGTTCAGCCAAGGGCTGAAGCACCACGACAGCACTCATGACCTTGGGGGGAGGTCGAAAAGCACCGCGACCGACCTTAAAGGCCATGCGCGTGTCGGCGAGCATCTGCAGCTTCACGCTCAACTGGCCATAACTCGATGAGCCAGGACGAGCGACGATGCGCTGCGCCACTTCTTTTTGCAGCATGACTACGCATCGTCTCGGAGCCCCTGCGAGTGCGGCAAATACGATGGGAACGCCAGCGTTGTAGGGCAGATTACCGACCACAACCGGCTGTGGACCAAGCTCGTACTCTTGGAACAAGGCTCGATAATCAACGCGCACCGCGTCGGCTTCGACCAGGGCCGGCATCTGATCGCCGAAGCGTTCACGCAAGACCTCGGGCATTCGCCTGTCACGCTCAATTACGAGCATATGTCGACTGTCGTAGCGCTCGACCAAATGAGCGGTCAGATTTCCGGTCCCAGGACCGATTTCAACGAGCCCGCTTCCATCCACTGGCGCTGCGAGAGCTGCAATCCGAGCTAACACTTTGGGGTCATGCAAAAAATGCTGCCCGAGCGCTTTTTTCGGTGGTAGACCGACACTCACTTGGGACGCCTCCCTTGAGCTCGATCTCGAGACTCTTTTCTGGCTTTGAGCGTCGCTCTGACGGTCGGTTGAGCGTCTAAGGTTAGCGGATCGTCGAGCTGATCGCGAGCTAGCAATGCGCTGCCAAGTCCTGCGATCATCGCGCCGTTGTCGGTGCAATAGGGTCTCGGCGTCAACCACGCTCGACGCTCTTGCTCTTCGCATCGCAGCGCTAAGGTGTGACGCAACAAGCTATTGGCGGCGACACCCCCGGCGACGATGACATCTTTGAGGTCGTATTGACGAGCAGCCCGCATGGTCGTATCGACCAGTTGCGTCACTGCGGCGAGTTGATAGCTGGCGCAAAGGTCTGCGAGGTGTTCAGCAGGATCAAGACCCTCGGCTCGGACACGTTCAATCGTCTGCCGTCCCGCTGTCTTTAGCCCTGAAAAGCTCATGGCCAAATCGCGTCGATTTTTTAGTCCTTTCGGTAAACGAAAGCGATCGGATTGACCTTGTCGTGCGGCTCGATCGACGTGTGGCCCAGCCGGATAGGGCAGCCCCAAGAGTTTGCCGAACTTATCGAGGGCCTCTCCCGCTGCATCATCAAGGGTCTCGCCCAGCACCATGCTCTGACCCGGCCCGTCGACGCGAAAGACACTGGTGTGGCCGCCTGAGACCGCTAAAGCTAGGGCGGGCAATTCGGGTTGACTCCATTGCTTAGCGCCTCGATCGGTGCCAGGTGGAGCCATCATTGCGGCCCAACAGTGAGCCTCGATGTGATGGACTCCGATAAGAGGAACATCCCAAGCAAGCGCCAAAGTCTTAGCGGTCTGAACACCCACCAACAAGGCTCCCATCAAGCCAGGTCGATTGGTCACCGCGATCCCCGCCAAATCCGGTCCCTCCAAGCCCACATCCCGCAGAGCGGTCTCAATGGTCGGTAAAATCGACTGTAGATGATTGCGTGACGCGACCTCAGGAACGACGCCACCGAAGCGCTGGTGGATGGGGATCTGCGAGGAGACTCGATTGGTCCACACATGCCCACCGACGACGACGGCCACCGCTGTGTCATCACACGAGGTTTCAATCCCGAGCACCGGCCCGGCCAAAAAATGGTCAGCTGCGAGCATCATCTCTCAGGGATCGCCGAACAAATGGTCGAGTAATCGCTTGGCGCGCTGCTGATGTTTAGCGTCTTGGTGGGTGATATAGCGCTTCAACAACGACTTAGACTCATCGAACTGTCGCCCACCTGCCTTGATGACGGCGAGTTGGAGCATCGCCTCTGGCGCAGCACGGTCGACGATTTTTTCGAGAATTTCTTGGCCTTGACGAACCTTACCAGAGTCAATGAGTTCGACCGCTTTGAGATAGCTTGCATCGGCCAGTTCGCGACCATCCGAGGGTCCATTGTACAATGGAGAATTCGGCCAGATCACTAAAATAACAGCACCGACCAATACCATCGCCGCCGCGATCCACATGGGGGATACCGGCCAACGACGACGAGGGCGCAGCAGGTCATCAAAATCAACGTCTACATCATGTTCATAGCTCGGTGGCTCGGACTCCATGCCTTCGGTGAAGAGTTGATAATGAGTGTCGATCGAGTCGACCGTGATCTGCGGACCCTCAGGCCGGGGGATGTCAGCCACAACGTGAGTGGTCGTCGGTACCGAACTCGGTGGAGGAGCTGGCACGGGCGGCACCACAACATCTTCAGCGGGACCAATCGATACAGGTGCTGCAGCCTCCGTTCCGACCTGCAGCCCAAACCATCCTGTCGTGCGAGCGCCAGCGCTGCGATTGAGTTGTGGAGGGGCCGAGACGGGCGCGTAGTGATCGCTATCTACTTCTGGCAAAGCGGTGGGAAGTACCGGAGGGCGCCCTCCGGGACTCGCCGGAACTTGCGGACTCGGAGTCGCCGTCACAGGCGCCATCGCACCAGAGCCCATTCGCTGACGGATAGGCGCCATACCGGGTGCCGATTGTGCGGCTGTACTCGACACTGTGGATCCGGGTCCATTGCCTTGATCAGCACCAAGAGGCAATCCGCTCGATACCACCGAACTCCCGACCACCGCCGGCGGCGAAGAGGGTGGCATTGTGGAGACTGGATTCGCTGCAATCGAGGCGAAGGGAGCATCGATAGTTGTTGAAAATTGCGGATCATTGGTCTGCTGACTGAGCGCGAAAGAGACAACGGCTCCTCGACGAATACGCGACTGCAACGCTGCGTACACCTCGAGTTCGTCATCGCCCTCACCGTCGATCGCGGCGCCAACCGTCATTCCACGTGCTAAGCGACGAAACAACGACTCTGCAACTACTGGCAAAGGCCTGACTCGCTCCCATCGAACCTGCACGGATTCGTCCAAAAAGCTCATGGTTCGCCTGGCCTCTTGGACTCGGCGCGCGTACTCATGGGCTCCGGACATCAATGTTCGCCAGCTACCGTTTAGCGTTTGAGGACCAGGCTCGGCGCTCCAGGTCATCCGAAAACTTCCTTCTGTCCAACAAAACATTCGCTCCAGAGCGTGTCGTCCATGGTCTTCGTCCGCCTCGGCGTGAACCAACTCTCCTCGTCGAATCACGACCATTCCGTTGCGGTCTTTACGCCGTAGATAGACCGTATTGTCTGCGTACGATACGTCCCGTCGAGCCGCAAAAAGGGCGCGCTCAAGCAAAGTCGCCAGTCCTGTCGCTGCAAGAGATCCGGTCTCTTCGACCCCGTGAGCCGTCTCTTGGCCTGTAATAATCGAAACCAAAGAGGCCACATGAACGGGTCGAGGCACGACACCAAGCCAATCGGCAGCTGATGCGGCCGCTTCCCCTGCAGCATAATCAGTCAAATCCACCACTGCGACGTGGGCGACGTGTAGCCCCTCGAGACGAATCGAGCGCCAAGCGTCCAGTGTTCGCTGCAATGAGCTATAGCCTGTCACCAAAACTGGGCGGGCTTGCTCTTGGGCAGCGAGTTGCTCCATCGCTGACCAGATATCAGCGACTGCATGAGCATTGAGGCCGTTTTGCACCAAGTCCAACGCGAGCATCCCTGCAGCGACAGGGTCCTCACCAGTGACGACGATCAAGGGGCCTTGGGTCACATCAGACATATGCAAAGGGTGTCAGCACAATCGCGAGTGTCAACCTTCATCGCGAGTCATACTGAGGATCTGGCCTGATACAATTGGCCGCGCCGAGACTCTCCTCAATGGGAGGTCTCGGCGCGGCCGCGTATCAACCGATAGAGGTTGCTTAAATCTTGCCGAGAAGCATGAAGGAGATCACCAGCGAGTAAATCACCAGCGACTCGATCAGTGCGAGCGAGAGCAAAAGCGGCGTAAAGATTTTGTCCGCGGCGCCTGGGTTGCGACCGATACCCTCGAGGGCAGCTGCAGCGGCTTTGCCCTGACCCATACCACCACCAGCAGCGGCGATGCCGAGGCCGAGGCCCATGGCCAAAGCGATGTAGCCAGCGTTGCTGTTTGGCTCAGCGCCAGCAGCGCCCTCAGCGAAAGCCGGCAGCGCGAACAGGACGAGGGTCGAGACAAAGGCGAATAGAGCCGAGGTCATCTTCTTAAGGTTCATCTTGCTTCTCCTGGGGCCGTGCGCGGCCATTTCAACAAAAGGTGGGGACGTATCCCCTCAATGGGCAAAACGCCCTTAGTGGTGAGCCTCTCCGTGGCCCCCATCGCCGATGGCTTGTGCAATGTAGACGCTCGAGAGCATCACAAACACAACCGTCTGCACGACGCAAACCAACAAACCCAAGAACATCACGGGTAGCGGTAAGAGAGGAATCTTAAAGTAAAGGAACTCAAAAAG
Organism: Myxococcales bacterium; assembly: GCA_002726535.1. Lineage (GTDB taxonomy): Bacteria > Myxococcota_A > UBA9042 > UBA9042 > UBA9042 > UBA9042. The sequence continues at coordinate 16,908 of PBTG01000039.1, forward strand.
TACGTTGTGGTCGCCAGTCATATTGCCCATCAAGCGAAGCGACAACGACAAGGGACGTACCAAGTGGCCGACCACTTCGAGCACAAAGATCAGCGGAGCCAAAGCCAACACGGGCCCCATCAGGTGGCCGACGTGATGGCCAACACCGTTGGCACGAATCCCGGCGTAATGGGTTACGAAAAAGACCGTCAACCCCATCCCAATGTTGGTGTTGAAATTGTCTGTCGCGGGCGTACCGAAAGGCATCAAAGCGAATACGTTCATGATGAAGATGTACACACCCAAGGTACCGACGATGGGCAGATAACGCTTCGCGTCTTTAGCGCCCATCATGTCTTTCATCAGGTTGTAGACGGCGCCAACGATCACCTCGAAAAAGAGGAGAGGTCCGAATTTTCGCGTTGGTAGAACACCGGCATCTTCATCTTTGACCAGCGCACCGCGAGCGACAAAGGCCAAGCTGAGTACCAACAAGAAAGCCAGTCCAGCCCAAAACACGTGGGTGAGATGAACGGTACTAATGAAGTCATCGCCGTCGACAAGGGTCTTGGCGAAGGCTGAGCTAGTGCCGACGATCTGTTCTTTGAGGTGGTGCTCTGCGTCATGCGAAACGAGCACATTGAAGAGACTAAAGTGGCGCAAGCTCTCTTTGACCGCTGCGGGAGACTGAGCGTCTGCTCCACCGCCAGAGGCGACACAAACGCTCGGAGCGCTCATGAGTACGACCGTGATCAGAAGCCGACGCATCAGGACAGTCATCATGAGAGAACCTCTGGTTGCTCAGCGTCAGTCGACGACGCGCTAGACATAAAGAGTCCCACCATGAGCAAGCTCAAGGGCGCAACACTCAAACCCACAACGACAGCGACCGGATTCGGGCGCAGAAGCTTGAGCGTCAAGAACACGGCCACAGCCATCCCCAACAGTTTACCCATCAAGCCCGCGACTGCGAGCGAAGGATTACCTGTAGCGGTTTCGGTAATGCGACCGACCAATGTAGCGAGTACCCGAAAATTCACCGTCGCCAAAAGTGCTCCCACCAAACAACCGACGACCACAACGCGTCCTTGACTCGCCCAAGCTCCAGCGACGAGAGCCAACGACAACATCCAGTTGAGGATGTCGACGCGTCGTACGAAGAGTTGGCGGGGACTCAGAGGCATGGATCTCGGTGAAGCGATAGAGATGGGTACAAAATAAACCGTTCGCGAAGTGATTTTAAGTGCTTGTTTTGGAGCCTAGCAGAGCCCCTCGCGCACACGCGGCGCTAGATAGCACGCACGCTTCGGAGGGTCAAGACGCAGCCGCC
>PBTG01000040.1 GCA_002726535.1 Myxococcales bacterium
GAAGAGTTCCCCCCGGAAGATGCACCGCCAGATGAGCCGCCACTACTGCTTGCTGAGCTGTTCTCGTCGCACCCCTGCGCTTCGGCGCACTGAGCGATCCCCGCCAGAACCGCCAAAAGCTCGGGGTTGTTTTCCAGATCAGAAGAATTGCTACAACCCTGCGCGCAATCCTCGTCACCGCAAGCGCGAACGCATTTCATGATCGTCGCGCACTCGGAATTCGCCTCGCACTGTGCCATTGCAGCGGCACATTTTTGGTCAATGCATGCGAGTTCCTGCTGCCACGGAGAGGTGCCACCTCCAGAGCTTCCGCCGCTGGAGGCACCACCGCTAGAGGACTGACCAGAGCTTGAACCTCCCTGGCTCACGTCTTTGCAGACCGCCAGTTTTTTTGCCTTGGTCGAGTCGGTTGGATCGGCTTGTTCGAGGCAATATTGATTCGCTCCGCACTTGGCCACCTCTTGCCAGGTCGCGGCGCCGGTTGCGGGATCAGCAACACATCGTACGATCGTCGGAGACTGAGCACCTGCCGAGCAACCTTGGTTGTGGTAGCTCACATCACAGGTCGAGCCGACGGCACCTCCGACATAGGAGACCCCGCCAGAAGGGGAGTAACTCGAGCCGCACGACAAGAGCAGCCAACAGCAAAGCAACGCGGCGACGCGCATGGGTGAGTTCATCTTCAAACCTCCACTGGTCGGCTTGGTAGCAGACCTCTTTGACCTTTCGAGTCGCTTGCATATAGCCGCTTTCGCTTGGCTGCAACGACCACCTCAGAGTTCTTTAGCCATTGGGACACTTCGTCTGGGCGCATTGCGCAACCGCTTCATACAGAGAAAATCCGCTGCCGAGACAAGCCTGAGCCGCTTGCTCAGTGGTCGCGTTACCCAAACACGACATGATGGTCGAACACTGAGGTATGCCCATGCATGCAGAGTACTCTTGGCCACACTGAGACTGAATACAAGTCATGTCTTGGCATTGGTTGTCTTCGCCACAACCCGCGAGCGCACCGTAATACACAATCGCGACACAACTCGGGTTGGCCCCACAGGCAGACAGTTCGTTGCCACATTGCTGCTCAACACAACTGCTACCTCCTCCCTGGCTGCTGCAATCCTGAGGGCAGCTTTGAGCGTTTTCGCCGACCTCACAGGTGCCGTTGCCACATGCCGGCTCGCTTGGCTTGCAGTCTACAGGGCAATTCTGAGCGGTCTCGCCGATATCACAGGTGCCATTGCCGCAGGGGTTCGGATTGGGTTTGCAATCAGCAGGACAAGATTGGGGCGTCTCCCCGATGTCGCAAGTCCCGTTGCCACAGGGGTCCGATGTATCTTTGCAATCAGCAGGACAAGATTGAGGCGTCTCTCCAACATCGCAGGTGCCATTGCCACAGGGGTTTTGGATCTCTTTGCAGTCAGCCGGGCAGGTGGTCGCGTCTTCGGACATACTGCAGATTCCATCCCCACAACCCTGAGATGGAAGGTTCGAACCGGAGGCCGCTTCGCACTTCATCTGCTCAGCACACATAAAGACGGCGACGAGAGCGCTTTGAGCCCCGCGGGGCGTGCTGTCAAAGCAGGCCTGTGAGCAAGCCGAATCGGCTCCGCAGACCGAAGCACAGGCCACGCTCTTGGCACAATCGGGTTGCGCTGAACAGCTTTGAAGCTGCGTCGAACATTTTTGCTCGAGACAAGCCATCCAGCTCTGCGATGTGTTGCCGCCGCCAGTATTTCCACCCGAGGCCGAGCCTCCTCCAGCGACACAGGTGGCGAGCATTTTGCCACCGCTTGAATCACTAGGATCAGCTTGAGTGATGCATGTACTACCCGCTGCGCAGAGTTCAAGCACAGTCCACGTCGAGGACACTGCGTCGCAAATCATGCGCTGATTTGCAGAGCACCCTTGCTGATGTGTAGTCGGGTAGCAGACTGTCCCAGCAGGGCCGCCCACTGTCGTGGCAACCCCAGCTCCAGAGTATGAACTGCCACACCCAAACATCATCAATACAACAAGCAACCTGATTTGCATGTCCACTTCCTCACGCGGCTGAAGTCTTCGCGCTCTCCGAAACTCTGACGTCAACATCACCTTCGAACTCTACGATAACACCTCAAAAGGGCGAGGACCAACGATCACTTGGTTAGCTCGCAAACAGAGCCTTGGACTATCGTCGTTGGTCTAGGTATGATCAGAGCTCGAAATCTAGGGGGAGGAGACCTTGCGCGGACCAGCGGGCATCATCAATCACAACTCAGCGCTGGCGCTCTTGTTTGTTTGTTTTGTGACCCTTGGTTGCGGGACAGACTCACTCGAAGACGGACTCAAAAAAAAGCCAGATGCGGGCAGTACTGAAGAGGACGCGGGTCCGAAAGCCTCCTGTGTTGGCGTCGCCTCAGCGAGTCGTCAGCTCTTCGGCCAATATGATAATCAATGCGCATTTTTGACCGACTGCGCTGAATCGGGCAAATGCTATTGCGGCAAAGGATGCACGAAAGACAAAACGCAGTGCTCAGCAGCGCTGTGTGCCACGGTCGACTCGGACTGTTGGTGTGGTGACGAATGCGACGATCAAACCGACAAAATTCAATGTCCACAATATGTCTGTAAAGACAAACAAATCAGTGGATGTGAAAAACAAGCCGGCTGTAAATACCTTGGGCAAGAGATGGAGTCGAAGTGCAAGTGCACGACGATGCCAGATACAGCCCCACCCTGTTACTGTGGCGACGCTTGCAGCGCAGACAAAACCCTTTGTGTGCCAGCGAAATGTGTGGGTAAGAATCCCAACAAGTGCATCATCGTCCCAGGCGAGACATATACGACGCCTTACTGCGCGCTCTGCGGTCTATTGGGCACCCAGCCTAAATGCTTTTTCGTCATCTCGCCCTGAGGGAGCCTGGCCGATATGTCGCCTTGGATGAGCCAATCTCTAGCAGTCTTTATTGGCAGTGGCATCGGCGGCACAGCCCGATTCGGAGTTGGTCGCCTAGTGACGACGCTTGCGCCGACTGCATGGGGTCCACTGTGGCCCAAACTGCTCGGTACGTGGTCGGTTAATGCTATCGGCTCTTTGGTACTGACCTGGCTTGTAGCTCGCCAGATGGGACAGGCCACTATCCCCAGTCATCTACAACTGGCTCTGAGCACAGGAATGATGGGTGGATTCACCACCTACTCAACCTTTAATGCCGAGGCGCTGCAACTGTGGCAGTTGGGCCGCACGAAAGAGGCGCTGCTCTACGCTGCTGCGACAGTGCTATGCTGCGCCCTTTTCGGTTGGATCGGCTGGTGGCTCGGCTCCGCCGCGCCGCGCTAAGTCCAGGCTGGCAACGCTCTGACTACGGAGCGGAGTTGTGTCGATCGACATCTTCCGGAGTCAGGAAGAGCGGAAAGGTCACGGTGCCGTTGGCCGTCGGATCTTTGAGCGTGACTTTGGTCGAGTCGATCGCGTCTCGAACGCAGGTCAAGTACTTGGGGTCAGTGAACTGTGTCTCCTTTAAGAAGAGTTCACCGGTGCTCCCTCGACCGTCGTCACCATTGCTGACTCGAAAACGCATCAGCATGCGTCCCTGAGCCTGCGGAGCGCGTTGACGCAACTCGACGTAGCAAGAGCGAACCTTAGGAAAGATCGCCGCAATCGCGACCTTCGCATCGACCTCTTTGAGTTGCCCTTCGAGGATCAACTCACCGTGGGGTTTGACAGGCGCCGCTTGGCGAGCCTTTTGGTCCTCAACGTTGAGCTTCGGCAAATTCTCCGGCAATGCGAGGTCTCGACGCGCCTGCTCGGGGATTTCCGCCTTCTCTTCGTCTTTGGTCACCTTTGGAGCCTTGGCGTTGAGTTCACCCGCTTGCACAGCTTTGGCTTTGGCCCCCGAAGAGGTCCCCTCTGAGCCACCTTCATCACCACCGGACATGCCGCCGATCATAAAGAGCACAGTGCCGAGTACCACCGCAGCTACAACCACAATTATGGCGTTCTTGTTCATCGCCCTTGCCTCCGGACTGAGTCCTTAAAATCGAGAATTAATCGATGTGTCGATCGAGCATCGCAGCCAAGAAGCTTTTGGGCTTCGCTCCCAAAATCGACTCGACCACCTCGCCGCCCTTGAAGACCATGATGGCAGGGATGGACTGAATCTGAAACTGGGCCGCGAGAGCACGCTCAGTATCCACATCTACCTTACCCACTTTGGCTTTACCTGCGTACTCGTCGCCAAGTTGCTCGACCAGCGGACCTACCATGCGGCACGGTCCGCACCAGGTGGCCCAAAAGTCTACCAAAACCGGCTGCTCCGATTTGAGGACCTCTGCTGCGAAGTTGTCGGTGGTCAAAGTGAGCGTATTGCCTGCCATGTGTCGTCTCCTTGCGCGTCGGCGCGAATGACCTTCGCTCGACTTGGCTCTGTGATGCGAGAATCACTGCCGCCGATCGAAGCGAGTGACGGAATATAAGGACGACTTTCCAGCCGCGCAAGGTGCTGAGGGTAAGGAAGTGCCCTGTGCGTCTTAAATCTTGGTGACCGGCACGTGAATTCGGCCGCCCTCATGCTTCGGTGCCGAGGGAATGCAAAAGGCTTGTCCGGCTTCAATTCGCGCCTGTAGATCCTGCATTTGTTGAGGATCATGAGCATCGAGCCATAGAGTCGGCTGTGGCCTGTCAATGATCACGCGACGATCTCCGACCGAGGCGCGCAACTTGTCATCGGTGACCTCAAACCCATAGGTCAGCGTCTCCAGTTCAGAATGAGCAGGCGTCCACGCTGTCGAAAGATTCAAAGGACCAAATTTCACGTGGATAAAGAGCGCCTTCGAGGTCCATTGGGTGGCGCCATAAAAATCACGAACACCAAAGCACTTCAGCCCCAAGGCCTTGGTTACGCTGCCGAGTCCACGAAGATCGACGTCCTCGAGACCAGCATCTCGCAAAGCCGGGGCTGCAGAGGCCAAATTGTGACCAAACCAGGCTCCAAAGCGCTGCATGGGGATCGCGATATACATCGACAGTGGCACGAGTCCATCGTAGCTCGCGGGCACTGCAAAAAGCTCGCGTGCTGCAGGCCACAGGGTCGACGCCGGTCTGGCCAAGCCGTAGATGGCGCCCGGGACCTCAGCGCAATCAAAAAACACCCACTTGGGCATCGGCATGCCTTCGGGTCCAAAGGTCAATCCATCGAGCCGGTGTAAAATATCGAGAAAATCGGCGCTCGCCATCTTTGTCGGGTCGATATGTTGGGCCGCAGGGACACCGAATGGAGTCAGGTCTAACGCCGGTAGGTTCGATGGCGTGGCCACCACATAGGGCACCAGGTCCCTGAGCAACGTTACATTGCGAAGCGAAGCCTCAATGGTGTTCATGTCGCCAGCCTTTGTCGATACAGAGGGACTCGAACCTCCGAGCCGTAATACTGCGGCTGTCCCACCAACAAGACCTTGTCGCCCACTTCAATGCTCTTTTGCAGGTCCTCGAGAGCTTGTGGGTCGTCGGGGTTGAGCCAATCGTTGGGGGGCGGAGCGCCCGGTGGCTTACCTGGTGATGACAAGAGTGTAAGCAAATCCATGCGGTCGCGTGCGAGACGGAAGCTCAAAGTGCTCGGGATGGTGTGAGCGGGAGTGTAGGCCGTGACCAGTTCAAGCGGACCAAGCTCAATGTAATTGGACAGTTTGTGGGAACGCCACTGCGTGGTGCCTAGCAATGTGTTCATCGGCAACATCTGCAGACCGAGTGCCAAGGTCAAACGTAAGAGTCCAGCGGGTGCGAAACCTGGTGATACCTGGTTGATCGACTCCGCCGAATACATCAACCAAGTCGCTGGAGTGTCGCCCATATTGGCATTTTCGAGGGTTGGAATGGCGATGAACTGACTGACCGGTACCAATCCCACGTAGCCCTCGGGGATGTGCATAGCTTGTCGACACCAAGGCTCAATTTCGGCCGCTGGTAGCCCAAATCCAAAAAAGAGTCCTGGCATCACCGCACAGTCATAAAAGACCCAAGATGGCATCGGCATGCCGTTGGGACCGAAGCAAAGCTCATCGAGCCGGCGTAAAAGCTGCATAAACTCTGCGTGTCGCGTTTGCTGCGGGTCAATGTAATGACGTTCATCGAGAGTGAACCCCAACACTTCGCGCGGCAATAGCGAGGAAAAATCACGTCTCGCGATCACGAAAGGCTCACAACGATCTAAGATGGCAGCGTAATTTCTTAGCATCACTGGGTCACTCTTGAACTGCCGCTATTGGCTCGTCGTCGGTGCCGACAAGTGTAGCACGAGCCCAGTGTCGAGCCACAGCCCTTCGACTTCCAAAGCCCCTCGACCAAGATCGGCGCCCACAACATCAGCGCCAAGCCAGTAGCCCTGATGTTGGTCGAGCATGCGACGTCGTTGCTTCGCACCGCGTTGAGTTGGCTCCGGTGGCTGAGGCTGTACCAGCCAATCAGCGCTCTGCAACCAATCACCTTGGACCGTCAGGTCGGGACGTTGGGCGAGCCAATCGGTCAACGCAGTCGACGATGACTTTTTGAGTTCAACGCGAATGGCAGGGATCGTCCCCTGGGCTGCGCGCGTCCAGAGCACATGGCCTGTCATGTGCTCTGCCAGATGACGTAGCGATGCCATCGGAGACTGACTCGATGTCGACAATCGATTGGCGACGGCCTTCCAAAGGGCGATCGACAGCCATGCCTTAGTCTGTGACGCCAACGATTTGGGCGCCGCTCGGAGCACTCCGCCCATGGACGCACGCCAATCCAAAAGTCCGCTACAAGCGAGCGAGGCCATAGGGTCCAAACGACGTTTGAGCAGCGCTACGCCGCGCTGCCCTACCCCCAAGTGTGCGTGGAGGTGGGTAGTTTGCGTCTCAGCGTCGTGACGCAATGAAACCCCGAGATAGCTCAATCCGGTCTGAGCCAATCCGGCCAAAGGGCTGCCGTGCAGGACCAAAGCGAGCGAAGACTCAATCGCTTTGGGCCGAAATGCGAGCTGTAACTGACCACCGCCGACTCTCTCGATGGCAGCGCGAACGATCTTATCCTCTCGCATCGGGCTGACTTTAGTGGCTTTGATCGCTTCCACCAGAGCTGGAGCTGCCCCGGGCTGACTCGACCAAGCAACCAGCAGCCTGTCCTCTCCCTGTAAAATCGAGGCAGACCCGCCACTTTTCGCCTCTTCGAGGCTGTGCTCAACGAAGCCCCCCACGGCCTGAGAGCTGAGCCATCGTGCCGAGCTTCTGCCCACCACCGAGCCAATAATCTGCTCAACGCTCTGCAAGGTCTTGTCGGCCGCATCCGGCATGGCAAGGGTCAACAACCAAAGTGGTCCCTGACTCGTCCGCCATCTACACAATCCGAGCCCTGCATTCGGTCTCAACAACCCTCGGAGTTTCTCGATATGCGGAGCGACGAAGGCATGAGTCTGAGTCATGGAGTCGCTCAGGGCAGTCGGAGCGTTGTGCAGTAACGATGGATCCACCAGCAGGGGCGTCAGGCTCTTGAAATCATGCGCGAGCGCGACCACCTCGCAACCGCTAGGCAACGTATTGAGTACTTCAGTGCCTGGATCGCCTTTCCACAGCAAATAGCCGGTATATGCCGCTGTCGTCGTGCTGACGACGACCATCAACAATCCCAGAGCGACGGCCAAGCCGATTTTACGACTGGTGGGCGCATCTGGTCCATTTGAGTCTGCGTCTACCGGTGAGTTCATTACGCAAGTCTCCTGCTCGCAGCGCCATACCTCACACCATACCCAAGTGGCAAGAGACAAATCCGCCCATTACCGTGGAAATTGGGCCTCTTTGAGTCTCAAACGTTGAGGGTTATGACGCAGTGCGCTATACTCCGCAGTCCAATGGCCTACCGCGATTTTCACCAGCCTGACCGAAGCCCATCTGAACAGTCCTCTGAGGCCGTCGGAGCCGCTCGTAGTCTGTCCACGCGACTCGTGGGCGGTTCGATGGCAATGCGTCGAGCCCACGGCGAGCCACCACAGCTCAAGGGCAAGTGGCTTTTTGACCCGATCTTCTCTGACAGTGACTTCGAGAGCCTGCGACAATGGTGTTCCGATGACGATCCCCGTCCTCTGGTCGTTGAGGTCGGTTTTCAACGAGCGCGCTTTGCACGCGCCTTCTGCGAGGCGAACCCCGACATTCGCTACATGGGTTTTGAGGTTCGCACTAAGTTTTGCCAAGACGCGAACGAGTGGCTGGAACGTGGCGGGATTGAAAACGCAAGGCTAGCGCTGGTCGACGCGAGAGAGTGCCTGCCGCTGTTGATCGAACCCGGCACACTCGATTGCCTCTACGCTTTTTTTCCCGACCCATGGTGGAAAAAGCGACACATGAAAAAACGCCTCGTCTCCAACGCGTTCGCGTTTGAAGTCTCAAACTTGCTCAAAGACCAGGGAATCTTGTTGATCAAGACCGATGTGCAAGGATATGCAGACTGGGCGGAGACCGAACTTCGCGCCGAACCAAATTATGACGTCAACCGACTCGCCGATGCATCAGCGGGTCTACCTTTGACGCAACGTGAACGAAAATGTGCGCTCCATGGCCGCCCAACGTGGGCGATTGAGGCCATACGCAATACGCGCGTCTCAAATGGAGTGACTGCATCACACGATCACTGACAGGACGGAATGTGCGACGCCACCCTGTCAGCTTAGGCCCGAACCAAAGAAGCGTATAGGAAGACTAAGCAATGGAAAATGCGATCCTCGACTACGGTTACAGGACTCTGTACGGCATCGTGCTGTTAGGGGGCGGACTAGGCATTTTTGCGCGAATTATGTACGTGCGAACGCGCCTGCTCCTCGCCGGAAAAGCGGAGAAACGCTGGGATCTTGTCATGGTCCGGGCCAAACGACTGCTGGCGATCGGCATCGGTCAAAAAAAGATGTTCAAGGAGCCCGCGAGCGGGATCATGCACGCCTTTACCTTCTGGGGTTTTTGCGTCCTGAGCATCCGAACCACGCTGCTCTTCGTGAACGCCTTCGCTCCCGATTTTTTCCTGCCCGGGTTCCTGCACCCGCTCTATGACTTCTCCAAAGACATCACTGAACTGTTGGTCTTGCTCATGGTCTGCGGCTTCATCTACCGCCGTGTCGTCGTGCAGCCCGCGCGAATTCACTACTCGACTGAGGCCTTGGTCATCTTGAGCTTCATCGGCGGATTGATGCTGACCGACTTTTTATACGACGGTCTGCATTACGGCGGGATGGCAGCTGCCGCTTCTCAGGCCGGCCAAAGCGCTTTGGCGGATCACTACCTGAGCTTCATTGCGCACGCGCCGATCGGCTCTGCACTGGCGAGCTACTTTGCCCAATCGAGCTTTGATCCGGCTACGATGCAATGGATCGGTGAAGCCAACTACTGGGTTCACCTGTGCATCATCTTGACCTTCTTGAACCTGTTACCCATTTCGAAACACTTCCACGTCATCACAGCGCTGCCGAACGTCTTCTTAAGCCGCTTGGAGCCCAAAGGCGCGCTAGCCCTTATCGACAACATCGAAGAGCGGATCATCAACGAAGAGAGCCTCGGGCTCGGCCGGGTCGAAGACCTCAGCTGGAAGCAGACGCTCGACCTGTACACCTGCACCGAATGCGGCCGTTGCACCGTCAACTGTCCGGCCTGGAACACAGACAAACCGCTGAACCCCGCGCTGATCATCAAGGACTTGCAGTCGCACCTCTACGATGAAAAAGATCGGATCCTCAGCGGAGGCGAGGCGGCCAAGAGTGAAGAAGGCGCCATTCCGCCGCTGATCGCTGGGGTAAATCCCGACGCAATTTGGGCCTGCACGACGTGTCGGTCCTGCTCGGAGCAGTGCCCGGTGATGATTGAGCACGTCGATAAAATCGTCGATATGCGCCGTCATATGATGCTCAACCTCAACCAGTTCCCAGCAGAGTTGAAGCTGACGCTGAAGAACTTGGAGAACAAGTCCAATCCTTGGGGCATCTCCAGCGCCAAGCGAAGCGCCTGGGCCAAGGGACGAGATGACGTCTTGGAGTTAAAGAAAAACCCCGACGCCGAATGGCTCTACTTCGTCGGATGCGCTGGCTCCTACGACGATCGCGCCAAGAAGATCACCGATGCAGTGGTCAAGGTCTTAAATGCAGCTGAAGTCAGCTTCGCGATCATCGGTAAGCGAGAGAAATGCTCTGGAGATCCCGCCCGGCGTATGGGGCACGAGTATCTGTTTCAAGAGCAGGCCATGGCCAACATCGAGCAGATGAACAAAGCTGGTGTGAAAAAGGTGATTGCCTCCTGCCCCCACTGCTTCAACACGATCAAAAACGAATACCCACAGCTTGGTGGCAAATATGAAGTCGTCCATCACAGCCAAGTGATTTGGCGACTGGTAAGCGAAGGCAAGCTCAACCTGGCGCAAGCCTCTGAGATGCGTATCACCTTCCATGACAGCTGCTACTTGGGCCGATACAACGACGAGTACGACGCGCCGCGCGAGACCCTCAAATCGATCCCTGGCATCGAACTCGTCGAAATGGAGCGCAGTAAACAGCTCGGTATGTGCTGCGGTGCCGGTGGCGCGCGCATGTACATGGAGGAGCAGATCGGCACCCGCGTCAATCAACTGCGTGTCGACCAAGCGATGGAGACCAAGCCAGAGGCTGTGGCAGTGAGCTGCCCCTTCTGTCTCACCATGATCCGCGACGGGCTCAAGGAAAAAGAGATCGAAGGAGTGCAGACACTCGATATTGCCGAGATCGTAGCCGATGCACTGGTCGTCCCCGAGCCGCCAGCAGAACCAGAGCAAGCTCCAGCGGCCGAAGAGCCAGAGCCGACACAAGCGCCCATGCCAGCGTAAAGCCACGAGGGTCAAAGCTGCTCCTTGCCGAAAGAGTTGATGTCTGACAAACCGAGGACGGAGCGCAATGGCGCGCTCGACTGAAGCTCCGAGGCGCGCGGAATCATGTCACCGAAGACCAAGCGAAGGTTGATCATCGGCTGTGTTGGCTTGGTTGCCTTCGTCGGTTGCTTGGTTGGGTTGCGTCTATACGGCCAGGGGCGTGTGAACGACGCCATTGTCGCCAAATGTGAACGTGTCGGTGTGCAGTGCCTGATGGATCAGGTGTCTCTATCACTAACAGGTTCGGTCACCGTCGATCGGCTCCGTGTCATGGCGGGTGGGCAGCGTCCGCTGCTGCAAGCCAAGCGCATCTCTGGTGCCATTTCGCTCGTTGACGCGATTGGCGGCGCGAAGCGACCAAAGAGTGTGGAGATTGATGGCCTGGAGGTCGACCTGCGGGTTGATCTCAACACCCCCGCACGAGTCCAAAACCTTATCCAATCACTCCGAGGAGTTCAAAGCACGACCCAATCGTCTGGCCTGACCAGCGGCTCTTTGCCATCTGTGACCATTCGCGATGCATCGCTCAAAGTCAGTGCGAGCGGAAGTTTGAAGAAATGGCTTCCAAAGCCTATCTCCATCACTAGCTTGCAGCTGGCCTTTGACCCGACTCTCGCTCAGGCGGATCTCAGTGGAGAGATCACTGGACTCGGAACGTCGACTCTCAGCGCGAAGATCTCGCCCCGTAGCGAGCAAGCTCCTGCCCACATTAGCGCAAAGTTCTCACCAGCTCTGAGGCACGCTCTGCCCAAATTGGATTCACTGCCTCACGTAACGCTCTTGCTCTCCGGTGTCGGCTTTGATTCACAACGCGGTGTTCAACTCGAGGGCTTGAGTGCCCATCTAGACGACGAGCCGACCGTGCGCGTGTCCAGTGCAAGGCTCGAGCGTCAAGGCGACGCGTACGGACTGATCGCTTCTGACATCGAGACCAAACTGTCTACGGCGATTTTACAAAGACTCAGTGGGACTCCCAAGCAATTGGCGCCCCCTTCAGCCGGCCTGTGGCGAATGAAGATCAAGCAAGCCTCTTTGATACGTGGCGATAGCTTTGTCACGAAACTCGCAGGTGTCAGCGCGCAATCCCCAGACGGCTCGATACAAGCTAGCCTGACATCAGGCCAAGCCACTTGGGCCTCATTGGACCTTGGCTGGCCCAAGGCTGTGTCGTTAGACCACCCGAGCCTATCGTTGCCTCTGAAGGCGGAGGTCTTAGAGCGCTACCCCAAGGGTCGAGTCTTATTTGCCGCGACGCAGCGCTTGTTGGGGCGCGCAAACTCACAAAAACCAGCCGACAAAGCGAGCCCAGAGCCGCCATCAATTGCAAAGAAAACAAAGAAGCGTCGACGCCGTCGAAAAAGACGTTCAGCTCGCAAGCCCTTCACCAGCAAGGCCATTGACCCTCTGAAAAGACTGGTCGAGCGATTCAATCAAAGCCCACAAGGGCTCGATGCACTTGCTGCAAAGCTACAGAGTGTCCCATGTGCTCTGAGCGTCAAAAAGGGGGTTGTGGGGCTACGTGACACGGCAGCTTCTGAGGCCAGCGTCGGAGTTCGAATAGAAGGGTTTGAGCTCGGACGGACCACCTCGGACGGTAGCAGGAGTCTATCGCTACGATTGTCACCCTTCAGCGCGACCAAAGCGTGGGGAGAGATCGACGCGACGCTGCAAGTCGCGCCTGGCGCCCAGGTCTCAAAGCTGCGCTTGGGTCTCGAGGATCAAGGCGGATTTGCTCGGGCGCTGCAACGCTGGTTCTCGTGGGTCCACGCTCAGGCAGACGCCAAAATCGGGTTGGAAGTGACCTATGAGGGCAAATCAGGGCAACCAAAATGGCGCGGTAAAATACACGCGCACCACGTCGGTGTGTCGTGGTGGCGACTGAGCCCCAATCCGGTGGATGATTTCACTGTTGACTCTCGTTTTGAGCTCGTCAGTTCGCGTTCACCGCTGCAGTTGGATGCCAAGCTGACGGCTCTGCGCATCAACGATGCCCAACTCCAAGCAGGGCTGCGCGTTGCCAAGCTCGACTCTAAACCGACCGTGGAATTGACCTTCCAGGCCCCAGAACAAGACTGCGGAAAACTCGCGAGCGCCATTTCGCCCGCGCTAATTCCGACCATCGGAATCATCACCGCAAAGGGGCCAATGAGCATCGATCTGATGCTACGCATCCCTTTGAACAACCCCTACAAAGGCAAACTACAAGCCACCTTCAACGATGAGCGTTGCCAAGTCGAACAACTCGGCGAGATCGACGTCGGCCAACTCGCCAAAGAGTTCAAGCGCCCCGTCAATGAAAGCGGCACCATTCTCAAAGACCAGTTTATTGGACCGAAAAGTGACAGTTGGGTCCCCCTAAAGGATCTGCCGGCGTGGGTCCCATACACCATCATGGTCACCGAAGACGCAGCATTTTTTAAACATCACGGCCTTCGCTTGAGACTCACAGAGCGCGCTATCAAGATGTGTCTTGACTATGGTCGCTTCGTCTATGGTGGCTCGACGCTGACCCAACAACTGGTCAAAAACCTCTATCTGACCCGAGACAAATACCTCGGCAGAAAGCTCGAGGAGCTATTGATTGTCTGGCGCTTGGAGCGGGACCTCTATGCAAAACATGACTTTGAGGGTGAAGACAGACAGGTAGCCATCAAAGACCGCATCATTGAACTGTACGTCAATAGCATCGAATTTGGCCCACACACTTATGGGTTAGAGCGAGGTGCACAACTGTACTTTGGCAAATCCGCTGTCGATTTGAGCCCCTTAGAAATCGCCTTTTTGGCCGCCAACAAGCCCTGTCCCAAGTGTGGTCATCGAGTCTTCACCAAGCGCAAATGGACACCTTGGTGGCAGAGCAGGATGGTTGGCATTATGAAAAAGATGCGCCGCGACAAAATCATCACTGACGAGCAATTCGTCGCAGAGGCGCCCTACGTGCCGAACTTTGTCGGCTGGCCACAGTCCCAAAGCGGCGAAAATGAGGGCATTGGCGGAGATGTCGGAGGCGAGGAAGAGTGAAGGTGTGCCCAACACTAGCGAAAAAATGGCGCGCAGGCTGGCGTCCAGCCGCAGCTTTGTTTGATCTCGATGGTACGTTGGTTCAGACCGAACACATCACAAAGCAGACCCTTGAGCACATGATAGGTCGCTGGAGTTCTCTCGATACCGTCAACATCAACTTTGCCTATGCAGGCCGCTCTTGGTTTGACTTGGCGAATGACGTAGTGACCCAAACCGGCCTCGACATGCCGCTGCCAGATGTGGCTGCCAAGTTGGCCAACTACTACGAGAGCATCGCGATTGACCAAGTGATGGAAGTTCATGGCGCCAGCCACTTCGTCCATTCTCTCAGAGAGCTTGAGATCCCAATGGCGGTGGTCACAGCGAGTACGCGTTCGTTCACTGACCAAGCCATCGACAAACTCGGTCTGCCAACGCTGATCCCTCCCACCCGCTGCGTGACAGACGACGACGTTCAACGTAGTAAGCCGCACCCTGAAGGCTACCTGAAGGCCGCTGACCTGGTCGGTCTCCAACCACGGGCGTGCACGGTCTTTGAGGACAGCGTGCCTGGCATGCGAGCGGCGCAGGCCGCCGGCTGTCAGGTCATCGGCGTGCTCGCACATGCCACGGCTCCCGCCGCACTCCAAAGGCAAGCGGCGGGCTGGATCTACGACTTCGCGTCGCTCAGCGAGATTGCGGTCACGACTGTGAGCGCATCCTGACAGCGAGAGTCTACTGTGAATTGTCGCTGATTGGCTCCCAGAGCATATGAGCGCTATCGCAGGGTTCGGTGCAGTCGAAAAAAGCACCTTCGATCCGATGACGACACGACCGATCCCCTGTAGGCTCTCGGCCCACCTGCGGCTCAAGTCGCACCAACTGTCCAGAGGTACTTGAATGGAGTTCGCACTCTCTGAAATTCAACAAATGGTTCAAGAGACCGCAAAAGCTTTCGCCGACAACGAACTCTTGCCCATCGCAGCTGAGATCGACAAGAGCGGTCAGTACCCGGCAAGTCAGGTACAAAAGTTAGCGGAGTTGGGCTTCTTGGGTGTAGCCGTTCAGGAACGTTGGGGTGGCGCAGGTTTCGACAATCTGAGCTACGCGATCGCCATGGAAGAGATCAGCCGCGGCTGCGCCTCGACCGGCGTGATCATGAGCGTGAACAACTCTTTGGTATGCGACCCCATCAAAAAGTTTGGCAACGACGAGCAAAAGGCCAAGTGGTTGCGCCCCCTCGCGCAAGGCAAGCGTCTAGGATGTTTTGCTCTCAGCGAACCAGGCTCAGGATCCGATGCCGCGGGAATGCGGATGACCGCCATCCGTGATGGCGATGATTACGTCGTCAACGGTACGAAAAACTGGATCACCAACGGCAAA
Source organism: Myxococcales bacterium (assembly GCA_002726535.1). Taxonomy (GTDB): domain Bacteria; phylum Myxococcota_A; class UBA9042; order UBA9042; family UBA9042; genus UBA9042. Next base: position 15,263 of record PBTG01000040.1, read on the forward strand.
GAAGCTGACGTGTGTATCTTAATCGCGCACCACGACCCTGTTGAACGACACCGAGGGATCTCGGCCTTCATCGTCGATCGCAGGGAGTCGCCCTACAAGATTGGCAAAGTCGAAGACAAACTAGGCATCAAAGGAAGCTCAACCACCTCGTTGGTCTTCGAGGACATCCGAGTCCCGGTGGCCAATCGTCTCGGTGAGGAAGGCATGGGGTTTAAGGTCGCGATGAGCACTTTGGACGGAGGCCGCATCGGAATCGCAGCACAAGCTCTCGGCATCGCTCGAATAGCCTTTGAAGAGGCCCTGGCGTACAGCCGAGAACGAAGCGCGTTCGGCAAAGTCATCGGCGACTTTGGAGCAATTCGTGAAATGCTCGCGGACATGGCCACCGAGATTGATGCAGCACGCCTGCTGATTTGGCGCGCTGCAGTGGCCAAGGACCACGGTGAAAACTACGGCTCCATGAGCGCCATGGCCAAACTCTACGCATCGGAGATGAGCGCGAGGGTCTGCCACAAAGCCCTACAGATTCACGGTGGCTACGGCTACGTCAAAGAGTACAACGCTGAGCGTCACGTCCGCGACGCCAGGATCACGGAGATCTATGAGGGTACGAGCGAGATCCAGCGTTTGGTGATCGCGCGAGAAACACAGCGAAGATTCGCTACCGGCAAAGGCTAGGGAGAAGGAGGCTGACTATGATGACCTTTACTCCCACTGACGCGGAACGAGCTGTCCAAAAACTAGCGCGTAAATACGCTCGCGAAAAGCTGGCCACACTGGCAGATCGTCACAATCTCGGCCACTTCCCGGCCGAAGCCATGAGCGATTTGGCCAAACGCGGCCTGATGGGTATCAAAAGTCCGAAAGAACTTGGCGGACTCGGGTCGTCAAACGTCGCCTATTGCCTCGCCATACGGGAGATTGCGACCGTCTGCGCATCGACGGCAGTGACGATGGCGGTGACCAACATGGTCGGCGACATGATCTTCAAATTCGGTGATGCCTCACAGCATCAACGCTGGCTTATCCCGCTGCTCGATGGTTCATTTACGGCTGGAGCTTTCGCTCTATCTGAACCACAAGCCGGCTCCGACGCCGCGAGTCTCAGTGCCAAAGCTACGCTCAACGATAAAGGCGACCATTACGTGCTCAACGGCACGAAGATGTGGATCACTTCAGGAGACGTCGCTGGTGTCGTTTTGGTGATGGCAAAGACCGATGACAGTGCCGGAGCCAGAGGTATCAGCGCCTTTTTGGTTGATCCCAACGCCGCTGGATTCGAGGTCGGTCGCCATGAGCAAAAAATGGGACTCAAAGGCAGTTCAACAGTGGCCTTGCGCTTCGACAATGTGTTGGTGCCAGTTCAAGACCGTTTGGGACTAGAGGGAATCGGTTTCCGTGTCGCGATGACGGCGCTCGACGGGGGCCGCTGCGGGATTGGAGCTCAAGCTCTGGGCATCGCTCAGAGCGCGCTGGACGCGATCTTGACCGAAATGCCCCAACGCCAACCTCAAGACAAAGAACTAGGGACCACTCAGGCGACCAGCTTTCGAATCGCCGACATGGCTACGCGGATGGAGGCGGCTTGGCTGATGGTGCTAAGAGCCAGCGCGATGTTAGACGCTCAGGTACGCATGACACGTGAGGCGGCGATGGCCAAGGTTTTCGCGACAGAGACGGCCGGCTTCGTCACACAGACGTGCATGTCCATGGCCGGTGTTGAGCAGATGACCCATGACAGCGCGGTTGGACGAGCCTATCGCGATGCGAGGGTGGCGCGCATCTACGAAGGCACGAGCGAAGTCCAACGAATCGTGATCGCGAGAGAATTGATCCGAGCATAGAAGGGACAATGGAGGGCGAAGGATGAATTTCGGTTGGGATGAAACCGAGGCGATGATCCGCGACATGGTCCGCAGTTTCGTGGACGGTCGCGTACGTGAATCGGCGATGCGATGGAATGAAGGTCACGGCTCCGCGGCCGAGGTCCTGCGTGAACTCGGTGAGTTGGGTCTGCTCGGATTGCTGATGCCCGAGTCCAAAGGTGGAGCGGATTTGGGCGCACTGAGTCTCGTGACCACGCTCACAGAACTCGCGGAAGGAGACGCTGGGCTGGCATCAATGGTCGCTCATCACAATGCTTTGGGACTGATGCATTTGCATCTCGCCGCTTGGAACGACAAAGAACTCATGGCGACGTTTTGCTCTGGTGACAAGTTGCTTTGTCACGCCGACTTTGACGGCGGTGCACACGCCGACGCTCCAATAGTGTCTGCGACTGCAATCAAGCAGACAGAGCAGTGGCATGTCACCGGCACAAAGCGCTGGGTGCCTCTGGGCTCGCAAGCGAGCCATGCTATCGTCAGCGCCGATACCGAGCAGGGTGCACACGCCTTTTTGATTGATCTCACCGCCAAGGGTGTCGACC
>PBTG01000041.1 GCA_002726535.1 Myxococcales bacterium
CACAGTACCAACGAGATCCCACTCATAGGGCTGGCATTTACCAGCTTGGCAGACTTCGCCTTGGGTACACTTCAGCCCGTCGTCACAGTTACCACTTGCTGGTGAGGTGACACATTGGCCGGTGATGACGTTACAGGCGTCATTGGTGCAGGGGTCTTTGTCATCGCACACTTTCGAAGCGCCATACTGACATTTGCCATCTTTGCAGGTGTCAGGCGTACAGGCGTTGTTGTCCGAGCAGTTTTGGGTGACCCAGCCGGTTCCAGTGGTGTTGCATGTGATGACTGTGGTGCCCGCGCATTGCACCTCACCGGCTTTACACTGTTTGCTCTTGCAGATGCCGCCAACGCAGGTCTGTTTGTTCGCCGCGCAATCGGTCGAGGGCGTCCAGCTGGTTCCATCGTCAGCGCAAGTCACAACACTGTCGCCGACGCAGGAGTTCTCTCCCATCGAGCAAACTACCTGCTTGCATGCGCCGGAAAAGCAGGTCGTGCCAACGGGACATTTGCTCTCGAGCCATTTGAGTTGATCAGCGCTGCATGTGAGCAAGGCTCCAGCTTGGGTCCCGACGCCACAACTGCTGCTGCCCTTGGAGCAAATGGGACTCTTGCAAGCGCCTTCGCTGCAGACTTGCTTGTTGGTCGCGCAGTCGACCTTGGGCACCCACGAAGTCCCATTGTTTCCGCAACTGACTTGCTTGGTGCCTTGGCAGCCCAACTCACCCATTTTACAGAGTACTTGCTTGCATCCTCCGCCGTAACAGATGGTGCCGGCAGGACATGAACTCTCCAACCAAGCCAGCTCACTTTGTGCGCATGTCAGCAGTTTGCCTGACTGAGCGCCGGCGCCGCATGTGCTGACACCCTTCTTACAAATCGGCGTTTTACAGGCGCCCTCATTGCAGACCTGAGTCTTGAGACAGGTTTGTTTTTTCACAAAACTGGTGCCTACGGCATTGCACTGCATCACGTCGCTGCCTTGGCAGATAGACGAAGTCGGCTTGCAGATGACGGTCTTGCAGCTGCCGTCGTCGCACGCCGAGCCACTTGCACAGGGGCTGGCATTCCAAGCCATGCCATCGGCAGAACAGGTCTCAAGCTTGCCGGCGTTCGCTCCGAAGATGTCGCCGCATTGGGTCTGACCTGGGTTACACAGTTGGTTGAGACATGCGCCTTTCCCGCAGATCTTGCCTTTCGGACAGGTAGACAGCTTTTGCGTGGCTGTGCCTGTCGCGTCACACTTCATGACGTCATTGCCTTTGCAGTACACCTGCCCAGAGGTGCAAATCAGCGCTTTGCAGGCTCCGGTGACGCAGGTCTGTTGCGCCGCACATTGTTGGGCGACCTTGCCAAAGCCAGTGGCTTTGCAAGTCTCAACCGAGTTGTTGTCTGCCGAGCAGCTCGTCGCGCCGGGCATGCAATCTAGGTCAACGCAGATGCCACCTTTGCAGCCGCGCGGTTTACCGGGCTTGCTCTCACTCGCGCAGTCTTTGACGAACTTGGCGGTATCGCCATTGGGGCTGCACAACTTGATCACGTTCAAATCACAGTAAATCTCTTTGGGCACGCAGCTGACTGGGACACACTTGCCAGCAGCACAGGTCTCTTTGGGACCACAGGATTTGGTTTGCCACTTGCCAGCGACGCAGGTCGTTGTCGCCAAGCCAGCGCAGCCCTTGTCACCTGCGTTGCAGGAGTTGGCGACGCAGGCGCCGGACAAACAAACCCCTGGCCCGCCATCGGATAGCTTTGTACAATCGTTGATGATTTTCTTGTTCAGGCCATCATCACTGCAGATGGAGTACGCGTTGCCATCACACGTCGGCAGATTGGGCGTGCAGATATGTGGCTCACACTTGGCCGTCGCTGCTCCAGCGTCAGCGACACATGTTTCCTTGCTGGAGCAAAGTGAGTCGACCCAACTCAGTCCGTCATCGGCGCAAGTGGCGACACCTTTGGAGCTACACTTTTGCTCGCCGGGATCGCAGATGTGGGGCAAGCAGGAGCCGCTCTGGCACGTTTCATCCGCCGTGCAACTAGCCGAGATGCTCAGATCGACACCCCGTGCGCTGCACTCTTTGACGTACACACCATCGCAGACTTTTTCACCTGGTTGGCAAATGACTTTCTTGCACTCGCCCTCATCGCACGCCTCGGCGTCCGCCTCACACTCAAGGTCATTGTACGCGCTGCCAGCGCCATTGCAGACCTGCAGCACAGTTACCGACTTACACTTGGTCTGTCCTTTGGTGCAGATGTCCGGAATGCACATGCCGTCGGCACAGTAAGTCTCCGCCGAGCAATCGGTGTCCAATTGGCAATCAACGCAAGAACCACTCTGTTGGTCACACACCTGATCGAGTTCAGCGCAGTCCTTGCTGCTCTTGCAAGCCTTCGATGCGGGCACGCAACTGTTGAGCTTGCAGACTGTGCCCTCGCCACAATCTGCATCACCATTGCAGTCTACACAGGCGTTCGCCTCCAGATTGCAGACGCCGCCTTTAGACAAGCAAACTTTATCGCCGAGGCAAGGCGTGGGCTTTTCGCATGTTTGGGCGAGACACGTAAGGCCCTTGTCGCAATGGTAGTCGAACAGACAAGCCACGCACTGCCCAGTCAGGACATCACATTGCTGCTCAGGACAGTCGCTTTGTTTCTCGCAGGCGGATTTCACATCCGGCACACTGGTGTCGACCGGCTGTGTATCGACCGCCACAGGTACATCTGAGACGATTTGACTATCTAGTTCACCAGTATCGGGGGATGAAGACGTGGCGTCAGCCGGTCCTGCAACGACCTCTTTATCTCCACCACAGCCCGAACCCGCAAGCAATACCAGCAAACAAACCGTTGCCGACACCGAGCGGCCGCTGAACTGAAACATAGACATAGTCGAACTCCTAAGCATTTCAAAGTTGTCAATCGGGCCTATGAAGGGTCGCATACTAGCAAATGAACGGATTTCAGACCCATGGGCTTTACACAATTGCTACATTTAATTCTTTTTAGGCTTCGAAACCATGTACAGCGGTTCAATGCGAATGACGTACCGAAGAAGCTACAGAGGCCCCATTCGCCGCCGACTAGGACAATGACACGCCAAAGCCAATCCACATAAACACGGCCGTCGCCCCCACCAAGATACTCAAAGCCCAACTGACGAGTGGATGAAAGACCGGCTCGAAAGTGTCATTGCACTGCGCATCTACGAGCATAAAGTGTGGCCCTTGCGGCCCTTGAGTTCGACGGCATCGTCCGGAGCGTTGATCGGGTTGTGAGTTCATGGGCGCACCTCCAAAGTTGTCATGCTTTGTTCAACTACAAGCACAGACGAGCGCAAGCGTATTTGGATCTACTGGATCTATATGCCCACCAGACCCGCGAGATGTGACAACAAACAAGCGCCGCAGCGCCCCGCTCTGTGCTAGGTGTATGAGATGTCTCAATGGTTCGCCGACCCACCCGTGTACGCCGCGCTCAATCGTGCGACAGGCGATACGTTGTCAGCCCTTGAGGCAGCCCTGGCTGAAGGCGGCGATCCAAATGCTGCCGACTACCGCGGCTACGTGCCCTTGGGTTGCTCAGCGGTACGTAACGACCCCCAATTGATGGCTGCGCTTTTACGAGCTGGCGCCGATCCTAACGCAATGAACCGTGGCAACTATCTGATCGCGTCCACGGTGTCATTGCTCCGCGCGACTCGCGAGCGGCAACAAGTAGCCACCTTGCTCGACTTTATCCGCGCACTCTTGTCGGCCGGCGCTGATCCATTGCTGGGCAAAAGAGGTTTCGCCCGGACCGACGCTTGTCAGCCCGAGCGAAACACGACCGTTGCAATGTGAGTCAGTGGATCAAGGATCGCAAGGTGCAACCACGCAAGCGCCGGACTCACAGAGTCCGCTAATGCACGTTGCATTTGACGTGCAAGCTTCACCGATTCGAGCCACCTTGCGGCAGGTGCCTTGGTCACAGACCAGCCCTGGGGCACATGTGCCAAAACTCTCGGTCAGACAAGCCTCGCCGTCCTTAGGCAAAGCCTGGCAGGCTCCTTCAAAGCTGCCTCCATCCTGGGGCTTTGCATCGCAGTAATATCCGGAGGGACAGTGAGGGAATCCCAAGTAGCAAGTTTCATCGACAGCGACTTTCGCTTTGCAAAGGGTGATGGGCTCCGAGGTGCTGGGGTCGAGGCCGGTCATGACGCAAGCAGCGCCCGCCTCACAGACCGAGGTCATCTCCAAGGAACAGGGCTCACCCAACTTGATCGTCGGCGGCATCATTCCTGCCTTCACACAGACTCCTTTTTCGTCTGGGCCGTTGCCTGGGGAATCCTCCGAGTCTTGCTCGCAGTCGCCAGATAGACAGTGCTCGTCATCGGTACAAGCACCACCATCGAGTTCTTTGTCCGTACAGGTGTCTCCCTCGCCGCAATACAAGCCTTTGGTGCACGAATCTTTTGTACAAGCCTGTCCTCTGGCATTGCGAGCAGCGCACTTGCCTGGGCAAGTCTGCTCATTGGCGGAACAAAAAGCACCGCCAGCGCAATCTTCATTGGAAATGCAATCTCCACCGTCGGCTACCTGACCGACAAACACGGCATCACATGCAGGCAAATCTTCAAAGTTGGTCCCGCACGAGGCCGACTCAAAGGCTGTGATGCACGCGCTTATTTTGCTGCCGTCGTAAATGAGGCGCCCGGCATCAATCGAAAGCTTAAATCGCGCCACAGGACCATCGACCAAGTTCGCCTCAAAATTGGTCGCGCATTGAGCTTCCGTGTTGAACATCAACTCAAATAGTGGGCCCTGGCACTTGGACATCCAACCGCAATAGGCCTTTGCGAGCATATTGACGCTGTCGTCAAGTGCAGGACCCGCATTGGTGCCGCCAGCCCCACCAACGCCGCCGCTACCGCTACCAGAGTCGGCTGATGAGCCACATGCAGCGAGCATGAGCACGAGCACGACAATTGAAATTTTACCAACAAACCGGACCATTGAGAGCCTCCAAAACAAGCACGCGAATAAACTATCGTCAGATACCACCAATGTGGTCCATCGATGAGCAAAGCACAAGAAGCGCGAAGGCGACCCTCGTGGAGATCACCGAAACGCATGCAAACGCACCACGATTCACCAGAAAATCAGGTATGGGTTGATTGTGCCGCTATCAAGGGCGTATTGTCGCACGTGCATTCGCGATCAACGCTCAGCCTCATTGCTTCAATGGTAACCATGTCTTGCATCCTTCGAATCGGGTTCCAGAGCTCCAGAGCAGGGCTTGCTCTACTCAGGGTCGCGACCTTCGCTGTAGTCTTCATGTTGGGCGGGCCAATTTGCGGCGCTGAACCTTCACCGGCGCAGGTCTCCAGGGCTAGCCACGAGATCTTAGCCGGCGAATCGACCACCGCACTGGCCGCCAATCGTCTGGCGACCCATCACTATGCGAAGGGCGAGTTCAAGCAGGCAGCCAAACTATATCTAGAAGCTTATAAAATTAACCCTAAGGCATCGTATTTATTTAACCTTGCTAGATCTGAGATGCGCGACTTTCAAAACGAGCACGCGAAGAAAAATTTTCAACAATACTTGGAGCGAAAAGATACTTCAGCGAAGGGGCGTAAGAGAGCACGCCTACACCTCGAAGAGATCGCCGCCTACCAAAGCCGGTTGAAGGCGGCCGAGTCCAAGGCCTCAATGGGGACCGACTCGGTGACCTTGGGGCTGTGGATCGGATCAGCGGTTTTGGCAACCACCTCAGGCGTACTCTATGGCGTCGCGTACAAGGCGCGCCTCCAGACCAATCGAGAGCAGCCTCAGACAGCGGCAGGCGTGCAGACCATTATCAACGAGCAAGAGCAGCAATCCATACTGCGATGGGTCAGTGTCGGAGCGGTCACTGTCAGTGCAGCACTCGGGGCGTGGGCATTGAAGCGTAGCCTCACAAAATCCACGGATCACAGCATCGGGCTGAGTTTATGGACCGAGGGACGCGGTCTGAGCATTGAAGGGAGATTTTAGCTACATGATCAGACATTGGTTCATCGCAGCGGCATTGAGCGCCACAGCCTTCGGTTGTTTGCCTGAGGGGCGCACAGAAGCGGAGATGGGACTCGAGAGTCCCGATTGCGACAAAAAGGAGCACGAGCAATTTGTCCTCTTAAATAGCTGCGTCGTGGACTGTCTCCAGACAAGAAAAGGCCCGAAACCGTATTCGCTCTGTGAGTCAAAATGTTTGGCCAAGCTCTCTGTTAGCGACGTCTGTCTCAACTGCGTAGAAGAGCTTTTCAAAGCTCAGTGTTCAACCATATTTGGTGACTGCAAGGACAAGTGTGATGAGCCAGGCTCCATCCCTTGCGTAGCATGTGCGAGCGCGAACTGTGGCGTGCACACGGCTTGTCAATAATGTCTGAGCTCCACTGCTGTCGAGTAGGTCGATCATCATGGGGCGAGCACTACAACCCTGGGTGAGCCATGTGGGGACGCATTGTTGGGTTTATGGCTTTGGTGTTGGTCGGCAGGTTTGTTCTGCGTCGACTCATCGCCGCTCGAAACGCGCCACCCATGCGATGGAAACTCTTGGCGACCCGCTCGCAAGTGATGGCCGAGGCCATCCGAATACGCCAGTCCATGGCCAAGATGCTCCGACGCGGGCAAGGCGTCGCCTCATCGTCGCTCCTGCAAGACGTGGACATCTTACTTGAAGGACTGACTCGAGCGATCGAGATTCGCGATGAGGCACGTCGACTGCCGAATGCGGAGCATAGCGCCGCCGAAGCCACCAAGCAGGTCAATGAAGCGTTGGCGCAGCTTGAAAAAGCCCATCTGTGCCTGCTCGACTCCGCGAAAGCGGAACTCGATAGTGCCGTCGCTGAGGTGACGCGCGAGCTCAGCGAACATGCCGAGCGCCTGCGGGAGTCCGTTACCGCTCAGCGGGAAGTCGAGGCGATGCTCGAAAAAAAGAACGACAAACCAGATAAAATAACCAAATCTAATTGATAGCTTATCAAATACAATATAATCCTTTAAAATACATAAAAAGGAATCATTCTTCTATGGAATCCCACGTCAACGGACCTGTCCAGATGGGTTGGTACGCGGCAGCTCCACGCCCCAACAACTACATCTCGCCGACCTGACCTGTTCAGCGCCGAATCCCCCGGCGCTTGATGACGTCGTCTTTGAAAAGCCTTAGTTTCGAAAAACGAAGGCATGCGCAATCTTGGACTCCTCTTCGCTCCGAGGTGCAGCCAAAACCTGCTGAGCCAAAGCTCTTGATTGCGGCTCAAAACCACCCATGCGACGCAGGACCAACGCGAACGCAAGCCTCAAGTTGTTGAGGTCTGCCCCGGTCCCTCGCACTCGCAGTGTACGCTCGTATAGGACCGCTGCATCCTGCAAACGTGCCGCATGAGTGAGCTGTCGCCCTGTCGCCTCGATGCGGCTCAAAGGCATCGATGAGACCTCTGCATCTGACAAGGCCATAAAGACTCGGAGGGCGTCGCCACCGTCCGAATCGGTCGCCATCGATTCCCATCGCGGACTTCGCTCTGGTTGTTTCGGCTGGAACTCTGCAACCGGTCTCGACTCTTCGATGGACATGTTGTCTTCGGCGTGTAGAGATTCGTGTTCAGAGCGCCCCGGGGCGCGTATCTGCAATCGTCCGCCGAGCAACATGGCCGCCGCTGCGCCTGCGAAGAAGCCGCCGATGTGCGCGCCGTAGCTCACGCCTGCCTCCGAGCCTGTCAGCAACCACGGAAAGATATTTTGGACGATGAGATAAAATCCGAGAACCCAGCGCGCGCCTACGTTGATGGTTCTCATGATGAAGGGAAAAAAGAGCACAAAGAGCCGAACCCGATTGCGGGGGAACCAAATAAAGTAGCCACCCAAAACACCGGAGATCGCTCCGGAAGCGCCGACCGATGGAATCGGCGATCCCCAGCGTAATACGACGTCGCCGACCCCGGCTGCGATGCCAGTGATCAGGTAAAAGGCCAGAAACCCGCCGCGACCAAGTCGCGCCTCGAGGTTGTCGGCGAAGATCCACAAGAAGAGCATATTGCCCAGCAGGTGCATCCAGCCGCCGTGCAAGAACATCGCGGTCATAAAGTCGAGCAGACTGAGCGATGAGGGCCGTAGACCTCGACTAAAGACCATCAGGTCATAACTGCTGACTTGGGACATGGCTGCTGCCGCAGCGTCCGGAGCGAGCCTGCCCTGAGCAATCAAGGCGTCGAGATATTCGTGCAGTAAAGGACTATTGGGATCTGCCACCTGGCCCATCAGCGGCAGTGAAAGCAGAAATATCAGGACATTCACCGCAATCAACGCATAGGTTACCACTGGCGTAATACGTGCGTTTGGGCTGTCTCCGACCGGGATGATCATGACGACTCCTGCTATATGCTTGGCTATCATACGACAAAGTGTGCGATGAGTCCTGCGAGGAGCGAATCTCAAATGTGGGCCCTAGCCACTCGCCAACACAAGCCGATATCCGTTAAACTCAATGTCTCCAAGTGCGTGCTGCGAGGCTAGAGCCGAAGGCGACATCGCACAGACACAACAAGAGCGGTCAAAGGCCTGACGGACGCCGCATAGCAACGAGACATCACCGATGTTCGAAAATCGCATCGCAGCGGCTTATGTCGCTCGCAGAGACCTCCTGAAGAGCACCTTTCCAGCGGCTCACTCCTTTTTGATGAATCTCCAAGAGCGCAGTGCCCCTGTGGTTTGGCTTTCGGCGAAAAAGAGCGCTCATGTCTATTGGCAGGATGGATTTTTGCTGCAAATCCGCTTCGTCGGAATCGGCGAGCCCAATACAGGCATTCGATTACAGCCAAACCACGCGGGCAAGTTGGTCGAAGGCACCGTGAACCGATGCGGCCTCCTCTTTCCTGAGGTGATCGAAAATTTGGTCGAGGTGCACGGAGGTTTTGTCGCCCGCTGGGCCTCTCGGCTTGACGACGGCACGCTAGAGATCAGGC
>PBTG01000042.1 GCA_002726535.1 Myxococcales bacterium
GGTCCACATTGGTCGGCACAGCCGCTCCCCACAGCACCACTGCGTCCCAGACGAAGGAACGGGCGACCGCCCACCGAGCCGCAATCAGGCTGCCTTGGGAGAAGCCAACGAGCACTCTGGCTCCATGGCCAGCCTCGTTTTGGAGACGCGAAAAACATTGGTCGAGCCACGCAAAGGCGTCGCGCTGATCGATCGGACGATCTTCAACCGTGCCCCAACAAGCTCCTGTGACGTCATTGACCGGATCGAGGATGTGACGAGACAAGCCCTCTGGCGCTAAGACACGCCGACTATTGGCGTGCTCCAGGCGCATCCATGTGTCGATGAAATTGGCCGAGCGGTCGCTCAGTCCGTGCAAGACCATCCAGCCATGAGGGGCGCCAACAGGGCCACAACTGTGAAGCAAACCTGTACGCTGAGTGGGTAGTTGAGCCGTCTCGACGTCAACCAGTAGGGGAGGTCTACTGCCCTCTCTCAAAGGTAGCACCCAAAGTCGAACTGGATATTTCCACCGCCCTTGAGCAAGTCACAACTCTTGGTACACAAGGTGATCTGCTTGGGATCTTGTGGGTTGTCCAGAGTGTAGCCGACACCATTGGCCGGGCAGAGATTGCCGGTCGCTGGGGGGACATTGAAAAAGTCATCTTGCGCGACGTAGTTCACAGTGACGCCTTGCGCCGTCTTGACTCCCGCTGGCAATGGAATCTTGTGGATACAAGGTGGCTTGACGTTTTCCACGACGCTCTTGGCCAACTTCTGAAAGATTGGCGCCCAGTTGGTCTCGCAGATCTTAAACTTCTCGCCCTTGGTCTTGGTGGTCAGGTCGAGATAGACCGTTCCGACTTGGGCCAAAGTTGAGCATTGCGATTTGTTCGGATAGCCGACAATGCTGTGAAAGATAAAGCCATGCTGTACATCTTGAGACTTTTGAAACATCGCCGCGTCGAGTTTTTGGAGTTCGTTGATAAACCAAGTCGATGACCATTGCGTACTGCTGTTGTCGTCGGTCACGGCGACAAAGTTTTTGACCGCGTCTTTGCGTAAGAACTGCTTCCCCTTCGGGTAGGTCTGCACAACTCGGTACAGGCCATTTTTCGAGCTAATGTACTCTTGAACGGGCAAGAAGGTCGGTCCTCCCGAGCAGCCTGGACCTCCGAGAGGCGGTCCGACACAGACTTGAATACTGCCAATGGACTTGCCGATGAGCACCACTCGGTAGTCGATGGCAGAACCGGCAATAAAGTTGGCGAAGGAGTTGAGATTTTGATTGAGGTACTTGGCTTCTTGCCCCATAGAACCAGAGGTGTCGATCCACCAGATGATGTCGACTTTGCCACCCTTTTTGATTTCTTCGAGGTTCAACTGACTGATCTTCGGAATGCACAAGCCCGCACCACCGCTGCCCGTGTTGCCGCCCGTGTTCTGAACGTCGCCATAATTGACGGGCCCAGCATCGAAGGGCTTGGCGTCCGCTGAACTGCCCCAAGGAACGTCCTGAGTACCGCCCGTGGATCCGGAGTCCGGAGTCCCCCAGCCTGTGTCTTGGGCGTTGCTGGTATCGACGACACCTGTCGAGTCCTGCACGGTCGCGCCGCTATCAGCAGCCCCAGCCGAGTCGCCAATTGTTTGCGCATCGGCCTTTACGTCCGCAACCGCTGTGTCTTGAGCGCTATCCGAGGTGTTGATCGCGTCAGATGCAGACGTATTCGCATCTGCAAGAGCCGATGAATCTTCGGGATCTGCGGGAGCTACCGAATCCGAGGGCACGGTCAAATCACTCGGTCCGACAATCCCATCAGCGCCCAGACTAACAGGAGCGTAGGGTGGAGCGGCCGTCCCACAAGAGATCAGCAAACCAACCACTACAAGGTAAGGTGTCCATGGTTTGAGCATTGCGCTTGCCTCCAACAACTACGATAGCATGTGGCAAAAGTAGCCCAGAGGGCAAGTCGTTGTTGCCCTGTGGGCCTATCACAAAACACTACGAAGACGAATCTTCGTAGTTGTAAAATCCTCGACCTGACTTTTTGCCATGAGCGCCTTGGGCCACGAGGTCTCGCAAGAGCTGCGGGGGGTTAAAGCGCACGGGGTCGACCTCAGCGGCTAGCGTCTCAGCAATTGCGAGGCGAACATCTAGGCCGACCAAGTCGGTCAGTTTGAGGGGGCCCATCGGGTGCCGGTACCCTAGCTGCATCGCCTTGTCGATGTCCTCAGCCGAAGCGACCCCCTCTTCGAGCATACGAATGGCCTCAAGTCCAAGGACCAAGCCAAGCCGACTGCTAGCAAATCCCGGCGAATCCCGAACAACGATGGGCTCTTTGCCCATAGCCCGGCTCAGGGCGACTGCGCGGTCGATGACGTGGTCGGCGCTTGCATCGGCACGCACCACCTCGACAAGGGGCTGAATGAACACCGGATTAAAGAAGTGCATCCCTAAAAAGCGCTCTGGATGAGCCATACCCTCGGAGAGCTTGCCTATCGGAATCGAACTGGTGTTGCTCGCGAGGAGTGTATCGGTAGCAACGATCGGGCAGATGCGTTCGAACAGGGAGCGCTTAAGGTCAAGCCGCTCGGGCACAGCCTCAATCACCAAATCAACGGTATCGACGGCTTTTTCCAGCGAATCTGTTGCACTCAAGCGATCGAGGATGGCGCTACGCTGCGCTGAAGTCACCTTACCTCGCTTGATGCCCTTGGTGAGATTGCTGTCGATCCGTGCGATGCCAGCGTCGGCGGCGGTCTGAGTGACATCATAGAGGCGCACGATGGCGCCCGTGCCAGCACAGACTTGAGCGATGCCATGGCCCATTGTGCCGGCGCCCAGTACAGCGACAGTTGAGACGAGTCGAGCTGATTCGCTCATGATTTCTCCTGAGAGGCCGCGCGGCGTGCAGCTCTTTGACGACGCGCCTGTAAAAACGCGTCCATTCTGTCGTATTTATCTTGTGACTCAAAGAGATCCGCTTGAATCGCTGATTCCGCTGCGATGGCCTCAGGACCGCCAGGGCGAAGCCGAGACAACGACTCTTTGGTTCGCCGCACAGCGATGGACGACGCCTCAGAGATCTCCTGAGCGATTTCAAGTGCCACACCAATCAACTCATCGCTCCGTACCACTCGGTTGACCAACCCAATGCGAAGCGCCTCATGGGCGTCGACTATCCTGCCGGTGAAGAGCAGTTCCCTCGCCATCCCCAAGCCAACCAACGCGGGCAAGCGATAGGTTCCGCCAGCTGCCGCCATGATCCCGAGCTTGACCTCTGGCTGACCAAACCGAGCGTTATCTGCTGCAATGCGTAGGTCACAGGCCATGGCCAACTCACAGCCACCGCCGAGCGCAAATCCCTTCACGGCCGCAATCGTCGGGCAATGCAGGCGCGCGAGTCGATCAAAAAGCGACGCGTTGATGGCCACAAGGGCGTCTGCGGCTTTTCGCTCACGTAGTTGAGCGATATCCGCCCCCGCCACGAATGCCTTGTCTCCAGCCCCGGTCAACACGACGCAATCCAAGCTTTGGTCTTGCTCCGCGACCTGCAAACGGGCATGCAAGGCATCAACCATCGCTTGATCTAGAGCATTGCGCTTTTGCGGTCGATTGAGCGTCCAGGTCTCGATCGATCCAGTCCGTTGGACCTGTAGCAAATCACTCATCTTGGCCCCCTCAGTCGAATGTCCAACCGACGCCCAAGGCCAGCGCCGCTCCATAGTCATTGAAGTTTGTACTCGCCCGCGAGCTGACAAAGAGGTAGCTGTGCGGCCGGACGTTGCTTTGCAGTTGGATCCGAGCTCCCACCTCGAGGTGAAAGAGCAACACTTCATGTAATGAACTGTGACTCCACTGCCCGGCGACACCTAGCTGAGCGTAGCCGCGGAGCCGAGTGAAAGCATCTGCGGCAGTCTCAAGTCCAACGGCACCACCGAGAGCGACATAGCCGCCTGGCCGCAAGGTCGCGCCCGCTTCAAGTTCCACTGCTAGGTAAAAAAACCGGGTGTGGCGCCGAGCGGCACCACGCAGCGTAAAGCCAAAGGGTGCATCGCCCGCTGAGAAGCGCCCACTAACCAGGCCGAGTTCCCGAGCGCTGACATCGTTGCGTTCGTAGTCACCCGCCCACACGCTCGAACAAAGCAGCATACTGCTCGCCAGCACGAAGAGCTGAAGTCGACCTTTGAGATGGCTCATCACTGCGGACTCCCCTTCGCGAAGACCGCACTGTAACCGAGGATCAAACGAGGCGCACGTACTCAAATTCGAAGGGCTTGCCGTCGACACCGTTGCGCGGTGGAGCGATCCAGTTGGCGATCTTACCCTTCTCATGGCAGGGCTTCATGAGCGTGCGGACATATGCGAGATCGGCATCCGTCCTCAACCACACATCGCGATTGGCTTCGAACTCGGCCTCAGTGATCGGGTTGCCTTCGAGATCGAAATTCTGTTCAGCATACAGACCCTGACGCCGATGAAAGCGCCGGTTTGGCAGGGCCATTTCGAAATCCACGCCGATCTTCTTGATCGCTTTGTTCCAACGACGCACCGCAGTCTGACAATCGGAGATGTAATCGTCACGCAGCACTTCATTCATGGCGTTACGGAGAGGTGCCTCTTCGGTCGTCAACTTGCCTGCGCTGGCTACTGTGAAGGTCTTGAACTGATTGAGCGCAGTGTGCTCGTCATAGCGCCGAGCTTCTTGGAAGCGGCCCTTCAAGCTATGGCCAAAGTAATCTGCGGCGTTGGTGCTGATCTCCGAGCCAAAGAGGTCCAAGCAGTACGAGAACCAAAAGTTAATGAAGCGCTGAATCGTGGGCAAATCGATTCCGCCTTGGTTGCGCGCTTCGCCATTCGGGTCCAGACGAGTCAATTCCGCGCTCCGACGAATGATTCGCTCCATGCCTTTGTCACCGACGAAGAGGTGATGGGCTTCTTCGGTCAACATGAAGCGGCAAGTCCGCGCCAGAGGGTCAAAGGCTGATTCAGCCAACGACGCCAGTTGGTACTTTCCATCGCGGTCGGCGAACATGGTGAAGCAAAAAAAGCTCAGCCAGTCGTCGCAGGGCTGATTGAAGGCATCTAAAATCCGTGGCTTGTCTTCGTCTCCGGAGCGACGGCAGAGCAACTCTTCAGCCTCATCACGTCCTTCTCGACCGAAGTAACTGTGCAGGAGGTACACCATCGCCCACAGGTGGCGTCCTTCCTCAACGTTGACCTGAAAGAGATTGCGAAGATCGTACAAACTGGGCGCGGTATTGCCCAACTGGCGCTGCTGCTCAACGCTAGCTGGCTCCGTGTCCCCCTGGGTCACGATCACTCGGCGCAGTACGTTGCGGTATTCGCCCGGGACCGTCTGCCACACGTCTTGGCCCATGTGGTCGCCGAAGTGAATCTTTCGGTTGGGGTCTGGCTCGGCAAGGAAAATGCCCCATCGATATTCTGGCATCCGCACGTAATCAAAGTGTGCCCAGCCCTGACGGTCGGCGCTGATGGCCGTGCGCAGGTAAATGTCCTTGGTCTGAAACCCATCAGGGCCCATCTCGTTCCACCACTCAAGGTAATTCGGCTGCCAGCGCCCGAGCGCGCGCTGCAGGCGTCGATCATCGGCTAGGTTGACGTTGTTGGGAATCAGAGTCTGGTAGTCGATAGCGCCCATGGTGGCTCCTAAGTCGTGCAGCGTCAGTCAAATCGGCATGGCCCACAGCGCTGGGCGGCTGCTCAGGCTTGGCTTATGCCCAGGACGAAGGATAGCTCAAATCAGAGATTTTTTCGGCGATAAATCTCCGAGTGTCCGACGCCAACGGAAGATCAGGTGCGCTTCCAGTCGAATACCGGCTTTTCTGGGTGGCCGTAACGAGCCAGAGCGCCCTGGTCTCCCACAGCGTTCGGACGTTGAAAAATCCAGTTCTGCCAAGCAGTGAGTCGGCCAAAGATTTTCGTGTCACAGGTCTCTGCACCGGCAAAGCGCAGATTCTGCTCCATCCCGGTCAGGCCGTCTGGTGACAACGAGACTCGCTCCTCGATCTCAATGCGTACTTCGTCTTCCCAATCTAGATCGTCCGGTGACAAGGTCACCAGGCCGAGATCTTCCGCCTCAAGAGCCTCTACCTGTTCACGATGCGCTTGCAGCTCGGCCAATTGGTCGGGATCTCCCAGATAACGGATCGCCATCCGTGTCTGTCCGTTGTGAGTCACAAACGCGCCAAAGTTCACATCATGCAGAGCGATGTGATTGGGCTGATCAGGATCGTCGAGCATGTAGCTGCGGTCGGCGGCCATCGCGATCTCATAACAGACTCCAGCGAAGCAGCTGCCAGGCTCGATGAGAGCGAACATCGACCGCGCCATGTTATCGAGTCGACGGAGTACGCGCGCCTGGTGAAGTTGCACCTCTCGAGCGAACCAATCACCGCTGTCGCGCATGTTGGACAGAGCTGAATCCCAAGCCAGCACAGCGTCCGAATCGCCCGTAGTCCGCAGCAGGATGAGCCCCTCGGTAGGATGATTAAAACGCAGTTGCAACAAGGCGTCATCGAGTTCGCGAAACGCACGCAGAGCCCAGGCCCCGTCGCCCTGCTCATAGAGTTCTTTCGCCGAGCATGGCGCCGTCGATTTTGGCCCCTGAAGCGTCAATGAGGCAACGCGCTTTGCGCCATCGATACTCAAACTCACGTGTTCATAGGTGAGTTCGGTGAGCTGTCCCTCTTGAGTGATTTGCGGCTGGACCGGCTGCAGCGAAACCCCGCTGCGACCCTGAGCGCCACCGCGAGCTTTCAAGGCGCCTGCGACCTTGGCCTCAATGTTTCCCTGCCACTTGCTGCGTGGGAACCCGTCGTCGACAAGTTTCATTTTCTTGGCGTCTCGTAGACGGTAGCCCTCAGCCTTGGTGCAAAAGAGATCCGCATGATCTCGGCGCACTTTGCGTTTATCCACCACGCGAGTCAGGCCGCCTGTTCCAGGCAACACGCCGAGTAAAGGCACCTCCGGTAAAGAGACGGTGCTCGAGCCATCATCGACCAAAAAGATCTCGTCGCATGCCAGCGCCAATTCATATCCGCCACCGGCACAGGCACCATTGACTGCGGCGATCCAGTGGACCTCCGAGTTGGCGCTCATGTCTTCGAACTCACAACGCGTCTCATTGGTGAACTTACAAAAGTTGACCTTAAAGCCATGGGCACTGCTGGCGAGCATGCGAATATTTGCGCCCGCACAGAACACACGCGGCAATCCGCTCGTGACCACAACCACACGTACCTCAGGATGCTCGAATCTCAGGCGCCTCACAGCGTCGGCGAGTTCGATATCGACGCCGAGGTCATAGGAGTTTAGCTTGAGTTCATAGCCAGGTCGCAACCCGCCATGTAAGTCGACAGACAAGGTCAACGTAGCCACCGCACCATCAACTTGCAGTTGCCAGTGTTTGTAGCGATCTGGATGGGTCTCAAAGTTCACTGGGTCGTGTTCAATCGCGCTTTCAGCCATGAGTTCCTCGAATGTCAGCTCAAAAGAGCCTAAGTCGTGATGGGGCGCCCCCATATAGCACGCTACGCCTCAACAGGCCATCCCATTGAGGGCATCGCACGGAGCGTCGACAGGCACAATTGGGCCAGTCATGACTCTCCATCAGTCTTTCTGAGAGTTACCGTGAAGACTCGCTTCAATCTGCTCGATGATGGCACGTGTATAGACCCGCAGTTCGTCGCGCATCTGAAGATGCAACCGA
>PBTG01000043.1 GCA_002726535.1 Myxococcales bacterium
CGACGGCGTTCGGCGAGCCAATAGAGCCATGCCGACTCTGCTCGCCCAACAGAGCCTCGCCAGCGACATCGCAGACAATGACAACGCGCTACTGAGCGCTCAAAGCGACCATAAGGTAGCGCTCGCTGCGCAAGCGGAGCTCAAAGAGCGTCATGGTCAGCTTGCTGAGCAGCGACGAAAACGCATCGAAATGGACAAGCATTGCGATGCGCTGACGCGACGCCAGGACAGGCTCGTCCGACGCCAAGGACTTGTCGAGACTCTGAAGTCTGCGAGCCAAGAGCTACAGGACTGCGGCGAGCGACACAAGCTGGCCAATATGACCTTGTCAAAGATCCAAAAAGAGCTCGATGAGCTTCAGAGTGTTCAGCAGCAGCGAGACGAACTGGCTCCGCAAGTGGACCAGGCGCGCGCAAAACTCACAGCTGTACAAAAGCTCAACGATGCCGTCGGGCTCATCGAGACCTTTTACGACCAGATACAACCAACCTATCAAGCCACCGAGCAGAGCGACGCAACCAAAAAAGGGACCCATCAGCAGCGGATCGTCGAAGCCGAGATGCAAGTGGGCTCGGAACGCAACAGACGTGCAGCGCTCAGTCTAGCTGAGCAGTTGCAAGACAATCAGCCATGTCCTGTGTGCGGTTCGGTAGAGCATCCTCATCTCGCAGTTGCAGACGGTCAATCAGCTGAGCAGCTGTCGCGACTCGAAGCCCTCGAGCAGCATCTACAAGCACGCCGGGAAGCTCTCGTTGAGTTTGAGCGGGCCTGCGCCGCTCTCAAAGGGACCTACACTCTGCAACTCAAACAAGCCGAAGCGTCGGTCGAACTGCTCAACCAAAGCGGGTTCAACTCTCCGGACCAGTGGCGACAAGTCCTCGCCCAACACAACGCATCGCTGAGCGAGCTTGAGCGAAAGGCCGCGGATCTCAGCGTGCTGCTCCAGCGACGAGCTCGAACGATGACCGCCCACCGGGAAGCCAAAGCAGCTCTGCAGAGCGCACAAGCAGCTCGTTATCAAGCTCAAGCCGTCCATGTACACAAGCAAACACAACTCGATGAACTGCAAGCTGCCGACGAGAAAATCGAGGATTTGGATGCCGCTGAACTTCAGTTGCGGCAGCAGTTGCAATCACTCAAAGCCGAACTCACAGTACTCGATGCCCATATCAAGCAAACCGACTCGCAGTGGCAAGCATGTCAGGCGACTCTTGCTGCAGCCAACAGCCAACTCGCAGACGCCAAAAGGCGCGCTAAAGAGCTCCTTGAGAGATTTGAAAAAGCAACGACGGCGTTGAACCAAGCCCTCTTAGAGCATCAGTTCGCGGATCCAGACGCGTTGCGCTCAGCTGGCTGCAGCCCAGAGCGCGAGCAGCGGCTCGATAGCCAAGTGCGTGATTGGACGCAAGACGTACATCGAGTTCAATCTCGGCTCGAAGAGCTCAACGGTCACATTGGACAACAAAATCAGCCCGATATGTCCGCACTCGAGCAGACTCTGGCCGTCGCCAACAACCAAGACACTGCCGCCACAACAGCCCATGCTTTGGCCCAAGAACAACTCGGTCGATTCGACAAAAACCGAGTCGCTTATGACGCCGCCTATGCAGAGGTCGCCCGAAGGGTCGCAGGACTCAAAGGCTTGCTGGTCCTATCGGAGCAACTCAACGCAGACAACAGCAGAAATCTGACCTTCTCCGACTGGATTTTGGGTTGGTGGCTCGAACGAGTCCTCGACAGCGCTAACATCCGACTGATGCGCTTGTCTGAGGACCGTTATCGCTTGCGACGGCGATGGGACGTCTCCGACCGCAGAAGTCGCGCTGGACTTGATCTTGACGTCATGGATGCCCACACCGGTGATCCCCGAGATGTTCGAACTCTCTCCGGTGGCGAAAAGTTCTTGGCGTCCATTTCTCTGGCTCTCGGGCTGGCTGACGTCATTCAGAGCCACTCCGGGGGCATGGAAATGGATACGCTCTTCATTGACGAGGGCTTCGGCTCCTTGAGTGACGAATATCGCGACCAAGTCCTGCAGGTACTCGATGAACTGAGAGGAACGCGACAAGTCGGGCTGATCACACACGTCGCCGACGTCAAGAGCTTCATCCCCTGTCAACTACAGGTCAGCACCAGCGCCTCCGGCTCGACCATTGATGTCGTGAACTGAGCAAAGCGCCCTGTGTTATCACCGACTCAGGGCACCGATCAGCGCTTTGGCAGCCCGGGCGCCAGACTCCACTGCCCCCTCAATGGTAGCTGAGGCGAGATAGTCTCCACAGAAGGTCACCTGACTCTGAGCTTGGTCTTGGTCCGCGTGAAAGGCTTGCGCTTGGCGATAGCGACCGACTGCGTGCAGCGGGATCGCCTCGGAACGCCGAAATAGAGCGTGGACTGTGAAGTCATCACCGAGCGCCGGATAGAGCCGCTTGGCGAGTCGGTAGGTGTGCTCAGCGAGTTGCTCATCGCTGTCGTTCAAGACCCGACGACTCTCCGCATCTGACAGATAAACGCTGACCAACTCCTCATCATCGCGCTGGCCTCCTTTGCGACGATGAAAAGACAGCGCAGCCAAATCTCTGGGGCCAGCGCCAGTGGGAAACACAGAATTGACACCTGGATCTTTGGCGAGCCGCGGGATGCGAAAAGCTACATGGACGTTGGCTGCATAGCGCTGCTCGCGAAGAAAGGTCTGTTGATTGGCGGTCAGCGCGAGTTGCTGCCAGGCCCCTTGAGTCATGGACACCGCGGCTGTCGCTGGCGTCGCAACCACGACGCCGTCGAAGCTCGATTGGTGGTCCTGAGTTTCGAGACGAACCTGGGAGCCATCGAGCCAAACCTTTGAGACTGAAGCGCTCAATTGAACCTCGCTACCCGCGAGTAGGTGCGAGCAAATCTGATCGATCCCGCCTTCGACAAAATAAAACTGTGCCCCGGCAGCGTGAGCCGTCAGAGCGACGGCCAAAGCAGCGGAAACCTCCTCGCAACTGAAATACCAAAAGGGCTCGATACCGGGACGGATCAGATGCTGATAAATCCTCTCGTTGAGATGGTGTCGTGCATACTCGGCAATAGACTGATGATCGAGTGTACAGAGCGTCTCCGGACGGGCGAGGTCGAGCTTCGACCTCTTGAGGGTCAAAGCGCTCGTCCAGGCCGACATCTTGAGCTTATCGGCCCATGTAATCAGAGGAAACGACATGAAGCTCAGCGGCGAGCCGACGTTGAGCCGCGCGAGCCGCTTACCGTCGTGGAGTCCCGTGACCCGCTCCAAGAGCCGTACTTTGTCATCGAAACCGAGCGTTTGAGCCGCAGTCATCACCCGTGGGTAGAAGTTCGTGATGAACCCAGCGCCCGTGTCGAGGTGATAGCCATGTGTCCGCAGCGTTCGCGTCCGTCCGCCAATGGCATCGTCACGTTCAAAGACAGTGACCTGGTATTTGGCTGAGCAGAGCGCATGCGCGGCCGATGCACCCGCTGGACCTGCGCCAATCACTGCGATGTGCTCTGCCATAGACGCCCCAAAATGGAAGTTGAAACAATCACACAAAGAGTAGCGCGATCGAGCGCATCAAGCCCTACTTGGTGAACCGTGGAGCCAAGGTCTCCCGCATCGCCGTCAGAACTTTGAAGCCTAAACGATTAAAATCATCAAGCTTTTTCGGATCTTTGAGATATTTGGCCATGCCCATGCCAGCAACGCTCAAATTGAGTGTAAAGCCGGCTCCTTGTGCGAAACGGGTGGCCCCAGAGAACATCGGCATCTGTTGGGAAAAAGCAGACCACTGATCATAGTTTGCGTTGTGCTCCCATTGCGGCTCGCTGCGTTGAGGCAACATCTTGCTGACCATCAAGCTGGTGTTCAGACCCCGTTTTTCCGACATGTATGCGGTGGCGAGGCTCAACCTCAAACCGTCAGTACTTTGAAACTCACAGTCGGTGGGTTTGCGTTGTTTTCGTAAGGTCACAGCACTGCCCGCTGCTTGATTAACCCGCGCCATGTCCAAGGCCGCACAGTCAATCTTCACCCCGTCTTTACCCTTGTGTCTGCGCTCGTTGCGTGCGTTAGCGGACTGGATAGCTCCGTTAACATCGATGACTTTGGGTTTGGGTTTGAATCCTTTGAGCTGGTCGTGAAATCTGTGCGCGAGCGCCAACGCGACCTTGGTGCCGCTCTCGATGGCTGCCTCAGGCGTGACAGGTTTGCGTGTCGGCCTGATGTAGGTGCGAATGTGAATCCCGATGCGGTTGTCAAAGTCTGCGTAGAGACTAACGCTGCCGATTTTGGCGATGCTAGACAGGTTCACCGGCAACCCATCATCTGTGGACCAAGGATTGCCAGAATTTGCCACCGCCGATTGACTCAGGTTGCGGCGACCGACGATGCCCATAACGGTGACGCCAAGACTGTCCGCTTCGCTGTGAAATGAGCACTGATCCGGTTTGCGAAACTTCGGTGAGGAGTGAACGAGGTCGACACCCACGTTCTGCTTGAATTTGAGCAGGTCGATCGCTTCGCATTCCAAGGGTGGCGGGTCACCTTTGGTCTTGATTTGTCCTCCAGAGATGGCCTTGGCTTTGGCCTGAATCGCTTCGAGTGAGCGCTGGGCCTCAGGCGCCAGTGCGGAAGCAGTCGCTCCTGCCCGGTCTTGCTCTTCGTCGCAAGAAGCGAGAGCCAGCAATCCCAGCACAACGACAATCGTCTTTATCATGCGATCATAGTGCATAAGCGATATCTCCACAGTGCTCATGAGTTCATGTCACTTCGAGCAACTACACGAGTTGAGTTCTTCGCCCTCTCCACCAGCGGTTTCATCCGTGGATTTTCCGAAGGCCTTAGCGATGACAGACCAATTGGTGTCCTTGCCAGAAGAGGAGTCCACGGCGATATCGGGGCTCTTGGCAGCGACCCAATTGAAGAGCACATCATGAACACTGAGTTTGCCAATCATCTTCTCGAAAAAGCGGTCGCCGGGAGCATAAAGAGCTGTGTGGTGACCGCGGCGTGACAGGTACACCCCTGGCTTGTATTTGCCATTGATCTTGACCGAGTCCATCACCAGCTTGGCGAAATCACCGATCTTCTTCTTGTCGTCAGCACTAAATTCACCCGTCTTCGAGGGGTAGATGTTGTACTTTTTCAGGCTATTTTGGTCGGCTTGGTCCATGTAGACAAAGTAGGTGGACTTGAGCTCTTGCTTTTCAAACCACGTATCCATGCAGGTCCATGGGGCGCTCTTGTGCTTGGCCGCGCAAGAAGCGTCGTAGTTCAGCCCCCACCAGTCGTGGAGCGCCTTGAAACAATCCAATTTCGCTTTGCACAAGGTCCCGCCTGGCGGTTCATCGACGATCCACGCTGCGTCCACGACGGCGCGATACCCCTTCAAGCCTGCAGCCTTTTGCTTCACAAAGTCACCGACCCAGTCCATATGGCGACGCATTCCGGATGAGCCTGCAGAGGATCCGCTGAACATGACGAACTCAGCCTCAGTGAGGTTGTTTTTCGGATAGAGCTTCGAGTTGACCAAGTCCTCAAAGATGGATTGGACGACTCGGTTGCCACGGAACTGCCAAGCGCTTGGGCCAGCCTTGTTGTACTTCGGGCACTTGGCCAACTCTGTTGGATTGCGCGCTTGCTCGGTATCGCCGCCATGCGCGTCCGAGGAGCAGTAGTGCACAAATACGTGGTTCCAATTGTAAAATCCTGGGTTTTTCGACTTCATCGCTGTCGACAAGCCGTTGGCGTCTTTGCACGTTTTTGTGGCAGCGGTCATCTTCGAATTGCTGGTCGCCCAGCGGGACTCACATCCGCACGCATTCGGGCAGGCGCCGCCGCCCTGCAGGTGAATCGCCCAACGCTTGGCGCCAGTGCCCACTCCAGCGCGGATGTAATACACAGCATCGGTGCCGTCGTTGCACAGGGCTTTTCGTTGCTTGGCATCGTGAACTTTTTTCAACACCAACTGAGTCGGCTTACAGACAGGTGTAGGACCAGGGCCGGCGTCGGGGGTCGTTGCGCTGTCTGCAGACACACCCGTGTCTGAACTTGTCGTGTCGGGCATCGGCGGGACGTCAGGTGTCGGCTGGGCATCTGGATTAGGTTGAGCGTCAGCGACGCTCGCTGCGTCGGATCCGGCATCAGCCTCGGTAGCGTCGGAGCCAGCATCATCGACTGCATCGACAGTGACAACGTCTGCAGGCTCATTGCCAGTGTCACTCGCGGAGCCGCTATCGACTGCCACCGAACCGGTATCTTGTGGTGTCGTCACGCTGTCAGCTGCAACCGCGCTATCGCTAGCGTTAGAGTCAGTCGACACGCTGCTGTCCTGAGAGGTGGCGCCGCTGTCGACCGTGGAGCCGGAGTTATCCGATTTTGTATCGTCCGCAGAGCAGCCCATTGCAACACTGACTGTGATCAACGCAACCAGCAGACTGAGATCTTTTCGCGTGAAGTTAAACATTGGTGAGCCTCCCAGCGACACGACGCTGCTTCTTTACATCTGAAAAGCGAGATGAATGAACCCTGCGTTCGTTATGCCAGCGTATAAAACGAGACTACTTCTAGCGCACACGCTTGTCGACATCAGCTGGCGATATGACACCACGCCGCTGTTGTTTAGGGCCCGATCCCGTAGAATGAAACGCATTGGCCTGTGCGAGGCAGCGCTATGCGCCAGGTCGAATCGTGCTCGGGCTGCCACCTTTGGCGGCGGCTGCGTCCCACCTGAAGTTGTCGATCAACACAGCGCTATCGTAGATGCGGTCGCCCTCATCGAAGATGATAAAGCGCACAGTGATGGTCTCACCTGGCGTGACTGGGCTGGTGGTAGTTAACCATCCCGTGCCACCGCCGATCCCGTTTTCATAGCCAGTGCCTTGCAGTGCCGCGGCGCCTTTGCTGCAGCCGTTGCAGACCGTAAAGAACGCATTGTTGATGCTGATGCAGTTGCCTTTGCTGTCGAAGCTCACGTTGCCTTTGAACTTTTGGCTGTCGAGGATCACCAAGAACTTGTCATTGAACTGGGTTCCAACCCATTCGGGATATTCCGAGCTCATAAAGTTGAAATCGAACGAAAAACTCTTGGCGCTCGGCGGGACTTTGAGTTTCAACGTCCACTCTGTGAAGTCGTTGACTGAGCCTGAGTTTTTACATTTGACGTTGGGATAGGGCGCGGTGTTGCTGAACTGAGTGCCAGGCTGAGGAAGTTTGTACCCACTTTGACCCTTGGCGGCGGCGTTGCCTGAAGACAACACCACCATATGACCTCCAGCTTGGGGTACATTCGGAGGACCATAGACGGTCTTGATGGCCTTGGCGCTGTTCGATGCGAGCTTAGTAAAGCTCGAACTGATGACCTCAGTGCCCATGCCTTTGCAGAGTTCAATCGCCTTGGGGTAATCGCCGAGTGTCGCTGATTGAAGCGGCTTTTTCGGATCGTCACAGAAGTCCGGCACCTCATCGGTGGCGCCATCGCAGTCGTTGTCGACCAGGTCAACCGGCTTTTCAAAAGAGCCGGGGTAGACCGTCTTGTCGTAGTCGTCGCAATCGGCGCAGCCTTTGAAACCGTCCCCGTCGCCGTCCTCATCTTTGTCGATGATGCCGCTACAGTCGTTGTCTTTGCCGTTTTTGCAATCACGACCAGCCAAGGGATTGATGTTGATGTCCGTGTCGTCGCAGTCGTCGTTGCACACGGAAAATCCATCGCCGTCTTGATCGATGTCATCGATGATAAACGTGCAGTCGTCATCGATACCGTTACAAACCTCTTGCATGCCTGGGTTGACCAGAGGGTTGCCATCGTCGCAGTCCGCGCTGACCCCCGATCCAGTGAAGTAGCCATCACCGTCTTTATCCTGGGCGAAAGGGCTTGCCTTCGAATCCAAGGCGGCCGCGTCCACCCCGCCCTGAGCGCCACCGCTGTCAACGGCCGTACCGTCAGCCGACGTGTCAGTCGATACGTCAGTGGATGAGTCAGGGGTTACGTCACCCGCCATATTTAGCCCATCACCGGACAACGCATCTTTCGGTAAGAACGAAGTGATGATGTCTTTGGCCACCGTGATAGGGCCCGTAGCGGCGTCAGTCACGCCGCCATCGGAGCCGGGCACAGCGTAGCCGTACGACGAATAAGGGGCTGCACGCGACCCACACCCCACAACCATGAGCGCGAGCACTGCCGCAACGCATTGCAACGAAAACGCATCACGGTAAGACGCCTGAGTAAAGGTGCGGTCGCGGTGGTCACGGGTGGTCATGCAGCGAAATTGTAGCATGTCTCCACGTAGATTTGAATCGACGCTAAAGATCACCCTCCGACAAAAAAAACCACGCCGCCCAGATCCTGGGCAGCGCGGCGATTGAACGCAACAATACAGGCGCGCAGACTACTCGTCGTTCCAGTGCAGATATCCGCTGACGATCTGACAGCCCATCAAAAAGATCGGTGGTCCAAAGGCGGCAAGTGGGTTCATATCAACCATGTAGCCGTTGGCCTGTCCGAAAAGGGCCATGGCGATAAAAGTCACGAGCATCGACGCACCGATGACTACCGCCATCTTGGCCTGCTGAGCTCCAGTGACGATCAACGCGGTCGCGAAAAGTACAAATGCCATGGGCAGCCAAGCCAAGCCAAAAACCGTCTCATAGATGGCATCGTGGCCCAATACGTTGCCTTCCCCCCACGCCATCTTGGCAATGTCGCCTGGCATGGCCAGTTGCACTCCAACTCCCATGATGGAGTGGATCACGCCGTTGGCAATCAGCCATGGTTTCACTTTGAATAACTTTTTCATGAAAATCTCCCGATATACGCGAGGCTGAACGTGTCAGCTTGTGCGCGACTGCAGCAAGTGCGAAAAATGGGCCCGTTGTGCTCAAGAGGATAAAGCAAAATCAGTGTTCAACCAGAATTGATTTCAAATTCACACACTTCGTCGTGCTTAGGCCCCCTGAACTGCAGTGCGATGACGACTAGGGTCTTTTGACCTCACCTCCAGCATTGACGAAGCTCCTTTGCTCTTCCATGCAGGGTACTTGTGCTAACATCGGAGCATCAGTGCGGGTCGTTCACACGACTCAAGTTCAGTCGATTTCGGAGAGTCTGATGGCCAGCTTTGACAACAAAAGAGCCGTGCAACGCAAACGAGCCCCAGTGGACCCTCAGGCAGGCTCAGCTGGCCCTGGAGTCCAATTCAAGTCCTCGAATTACGTTCAACAACGGGCCGAGTTGAACCCAAACCAACCGACCTCTGCGTA
>PBTG01000044.1 GCA_002726535.1 Myxococcales bacterium
GTGCTGGCGGAGCGTTGCGCTCAGTGGCTCCCCGTCTCGACTCAGACGTCTGAGGACATCGTCTCGATTACCCCAGGTCAAGACGTGCGCGAGCAGGTGACAGACAATCGCTACGGCGACCCACTGTCCCCAAAGCTCTGGACCATGACGACGGATCACGAGCAAAGAGAGCGTGACTCCGAAGATCATCGGCAGATAGGTCTGTATCGCGAAGCGAAGCACACGATCGACACGGTGGCGAAGCGGACTCAGCTGATACTCCTCATGACTGTTTGGGGGATTGTACACACCCTAGAGCCCTTTGGGCCGATGGCAAGCAGGTCGTTGCGTCGACCAAGAGCGCTGCCTCTCGCATAGATATGAAGTTGTGGGCAAATCCAACGTCTCTGTCGTCCTGTCTTCGATGTTGCTCAACCCACTGCGAAGCGGTACCAATCATATAGGGTGGCTTTGAATGGTCATCGTTGGGGGCGCTGTCGATGGACACTGAGGCGAGGGTCTATGAGGTCAAAGGGCGACGATTTGTGTTGTCGGTCTTTGGTGCGCAGTGGCTCGATGATCTCGTCACGTTACATGGGCAGATCTTCACCCAGGGCCCAACGCGCCAGCAACTTGCCATCAAATATGACGCCTCAGCTCAGGGCCGCCAACCCATAGCCACCATCGCCCATGAGCAGGGTCGCCCCGTCGCTTTTCATGGGGCGTTGCCTTATCCGGTCCTGATCGATGGCGATCGCCATTGGATAGGCCACTCGTGCGACTACATCACCTCTACCGACTGCCGCAGGTTGGGATTGCACTCGCAGTTGGCAGCGTTGAGCTTCGAGTTGATGCAGGCCCAGCAGATGATCGGTGCCTTTGCGATGTTTAGCGAAGTCTCAGAGGGGGCTTCCGTGAAGATGGGCTGGCAGCAAGATGGTGTCTTACAGCGCTTTCATATCCCTACAGGGGCGAGGCGTTGGGGGCATCGTTTGTGGCGTATGCCTGGCGCTCGCGTGATGTATCGGCATCGCGTCATGCAGGTTCTTGGGCCTTATCTCAGCGAGCGAAAGGTGTTTCGCAATTCGCTCGTGAACGATGGCGTCGCGGTCGATTATGGCCCGGACTTTATGAGTTGGAAGACCTATGGCGACAATCATGTGCTGTCGATTGGTGGCGCTCAACTTTGGGTACGAATCGCTGGTCGAGTCGCTGTCGGAGCGTCCTATGCTCTTGGCCCTGACAATATTGAGGAGGTTGTTGAGACGCTGGTCGATATCGGCAGGCGATGTGGTGTGAGCGAGGTCATGTTTCAACTCAGCGCTCAGACTCATTTGACTCCGCTCTTGTCTCGCTTCGCATCTGCGAAGGATTCTTATAGAGTTAGTTTGATTGATTTTACCGACGACATCGATGTTTCAGGAATAAAATTTAACTACTCAGACTTCGATACATTTTAAAGAGGATTTCCATGAAAATCATCACTCGTCAGCACTTCATCGTGGCCCTTGCCTCGCTGATGGGCCTGTGCGCTTTGGCCTTGTTCAGCGGCTGGACAGCTCATGCAGAGTCACCATTTTGTCGATGTGAATCCACTGTCAAAGAGGCTCAACTATCACCAGGTTTGCCTTGCTTGACCGTCGAATCAGCGGCGGGTTGTGAACGCAGCTATCAGTTCATTAACGTACAGAATCAATGCGCATTTGATATCATTGTGACGCAGACCCAGGGCTCTGAGACCTTCGCCACACCGGTCAAAGCCGGCCAGACGGTCTCGACCTCTGTGCAGCTTGAAGATCACGTGGTACGTGACGGAGCTTCGAGCAGCGACAATGAGCGTTCTGAGGTCCAGGTAAGTGTCGCGGTTCAAGCCGATGGGGTCACCCATCAACTCACCGTCGACTTTGAGATGAATTGCTACACCGGCCCTGAATCGACCAGCACCGACAGCGGCTGCAACGCTTCGAATCGTGGCACAAATCATGGCGGATGGTGGCTGATTGTATCCGCCCTGGCGGTGCTGCTTTGGCGTCGTGAAAACCTACCCCTTCAAGGCTAGTCAGACCTGTTGACGAGCGCGCCTGTACTCGACGATTTATTACGCTTGTTGAGGTGTACGAATGGTTGATTTCAACAGGCAGGCTGACAGGCATTGGACTGCACGCGTTATCTCGTGGTGGCAGGTTTGCCTAGCAGTCTGTTGCGGCTTTGCCTTTTTGGGTCACCTTGAGACCTATCGGCTGATGGTGGCTTTGATGAGCCCGATACCCGTCCCCTCACCATTTTCCAACGTGTACGGCTGCTTACTGATGTCGGTTCTGCTCGTTGGTGTAGGCGCCGGACTCTTGGGGCGTTTGACCGCGTTGATGCCTTGGGGGCTCTTTGGCTCTGTGTTGCTGCTCGGCGACGGCATTGAGCAGAGCTTAGCTGGGCTTCAAACGCACTTTGGTGGTTGGCATCCTCAGGTTTTGTTGTGCACCGGTTTGA
Source organism: Myxococcales bacterium (assembly GCA_002726535.1). Classification (GTDB taxonomy): domain Bacteria; phylum Myxococcota_A; class UBA9042; order UBA9042; family UBA9042; genus UBA9042. Next base: position 2,467 of record PBTG01000044.1, read on the forward strand.
GCGAGTTGCTCGCAAGCGCCCTATTGGTCTTCGGGTTTTGGGCTGAGCGGCGGCGGCCGAGCTAAGCGACTTGTGCAGGCTTGCGCTTGTTAGGGGATTTGTCCCCCAAGTTGGTTTGTTGTTTGGGACCGAATCAGGCTCAAAATCGCTGCTCTTTAAGGCAAAAGCGAGTACAACCATGGCGCGCCTGCGATCTGCGTTGAAATTCGGCGAGCGCCTCAGGGGGAAGGACTATGCAACTCCGATCAGGCCGATGGTTTTTGATGCTTAGCGCGATCCTATGTCTGTCACATTTCAGTGGATGCGGGAGCGCTGAGCCTGAAGATAGTGGTGGCGTGACGGCAGACGCTGGCGCCCAAACACAAACGTCTTTGGACGTCATCGTCCCCAACTCGAGTGACCCCTTGGGACTGCCGCTAAACTTCATCCCTCAAGGCGATGAGTTCATGGTGGCCGTCATTCCAGACACGCAGATCTACGCCCAGAGCTTTCCAAAGACCTTCGAGCGCCACATCAAGTGGCTCGCTGATCGGGCTGCGGAGTACAATATCGTGTTCGTCTCGCACGTCGGCGACATCGTTCAATTCGGAGACAGACGCAACGAGTGGAACAACGCCGTCGCGGCTTATGATTGGCTCAGAGACGCCAAGGTGCCTCATGGGCTTGCTATCGGCAGTCATGATTTTTCCAAACCATCGTCCTACGAAGGGCCAGTTAAGCCTTGCGGCGGCGCCACTGGGCCGAGTTGTAAGGCGCAGATGTACATCGAGCATTTTGGTGCGAGCTTGTACAAAGACGAGCCATGGTATGGCGGCTCATCGCCATCAGGGACCTCGAGTTATCAGCTTGTGCAGGCCGGCGGCCTCAAGCTGCTCTTTTTACATCTCATGCACGACACACCGCCTGCTGAGTTGACCTGGGCTAGCGAAGTGCTCGACGCGAATCCAGGCGCGTTGGTTCATCTGACTACCCATCGATACATGTTTGACTATCGAATGACTGCATGGCTGCCTCCGCCTCTTAGCGGCATTAAGGCCGGACGCTTCAACCCGATTACCTATCTGCTAGGGGGGCAATCTGCTGGACCGACCACGGCGATCGAACTCTTCAACGAGTTCATCGCTAAGCATCCCAACATTTTCATGGTGCACTGCGGCCACGTTGATGCTGAATTTCGGATGGTCGACGCCAATCAAGCTGGATTGCCCGTCTATCAGTCGTTGGTCGACTATCAGGACATGGCAGATAGCGGCGGCGGTTGGTTGCGCCTGCTTTGGTTCAAACCCAAGCAAAATCGCGTCGAGGTGGTGACCATCTCGACGGAGACAGGCCAGTTGCGCAATAACGGCGATGGGTTCGAGCACTCCATTGATATCGTTCAATATTACCGAAAGGCTTACAATTCGGAACTCGAAGGGTTGGGGCTCGACCTGGAGATGATCGATGCCCTGATAGCCGACATCAAAAATCCAGGACCCTCGAGAGACGCCTATCAGGCCTCTCTATATGGGGCTGGCGATCGAGACTCACGCTACAGCCTACAAGTGAACTTTCAGGCTTATATCGACGCGTCAAAGTGAGCCTGGCAATGCTGAAGTTGCTACGTGAACCGCTGATTCATTTTGTTCTTTTTGGTGCGCTCGTCGTGCTTGTCGATGGTGTGGCTCGCGACACTTCATCGTCCCTGTCGAGTACCGCTGCCAGTCAAAACGGCGGATCTGCGAAGGTGGTGGTGGACGACGCTCTGCTACGTGACCTTCGCTCGCAGATGCGCGAGCGCCTTGAGCGCTTGCCGACTGACACTGAGTTTGCTCGCGCCGTTGACAACTGGATCACCGATGAAGTGCTTGTCCGGGAGGCGATTCGTCTTGGGATCGACAAGGGCGACCCGATTGTACGCCGCCGCCTCGCGAAAAAGATGGCTTGGCTCGTTGGCGCTCGGCAGGTGACAGCCGCTCCAAGTCAAAGCGACCTCAGGCAGCTCTATGATGCGCATCGAGATGTATACCGCCTCGCCACGCAAGTGACCTTACGACAAATCTTCATCAGTGACCCTTCGCATGGCTCCCCAAAGCAGGCTCACCAATTGCAGCGACGACTTCAGGCCGGCGCTGATCCCATCGAGTTGGGGAAACACAGCGACCCACCCCCCGGGGGCCCCGTGCTCCGAGGCCGTGATTTTCAGCGCTTGTCCAAGCAGTTTGGCGCCGAGTTTGTCCGCGGTTTGGGTAGGGCACCGACCGACAAATGGCTTGTGCGCTCTTCGCCGAAAGGTTGGCATGTGCTCCGCGTTGTGCATCGTCGACAGGGACGGCAGTTGAGCTTTGAAGAGTGCCGGGCTCGCTTGGTTAGTCGCTGGCAGATTGTCCAGGCTGAGGCTGTTCGTCACGCCGCTTTGAACAAACTACGACAAGACGTCGTCATCGAAGGTTGGCCGCGATGAGTGCCGCTGCTTGCTTTGGCTCTGGCTGCCTTCGTTGGAGTTTATTGATTTGGGCCGCACTTTTGGTCAGCGCACCGCTTCGCAGTGAAGCTCACGACCTCAGACCAGGCGCTCTGGCGCTCAAAGAACTCCGAGCCGGCCACTTCGCTTTTCGCCTGAGTCCTCCGTTGGACGGATCGACTCGAGCAAGCCCCATGCGTCCTATTTTTCCGGCTGGATGCACACGCCTCGGAGAGCAGCTCGACTGTCCGGCAGGCCTTATTGGAACCCTGCAGTTCCCGAGTCTGAGCCAGCGCTCGGTGAAGATGTTGGTACACATATCTTGGCTGCCTGGTCCTGATGAATCTCAGGGCCGCAGTTGGCAGCAGCTGCTCGTTGAGGGGCAGTGGCGACTCGAAGTGCCCGCTGCGAGACCTGGCCCTGAGGCCCGAGCCTGGCAGGGCTGGGTGTTTGAAGGGACGCGACACATTTTCGATGGACTCGATCATCTGCTCTTTGTGTTGGGTCTGGCTCTGCTTGTACATTCATGGAGTGCGCTACTTTGGGCCCTTAGCGGATTTACGCTGGCTCACAGTTTGACCTTGGTTCTCAACGCATCGGGATTGGTACCGATCTCTTCTTCGGTGACAGAGTTGTTGATCGCCGCCTCGCTGCTCTTGCTGGCCGTGGAGTTGGCCTCAGATCGACAGGGGTACAGCGCTCGGCATCCTGTGCTGGTCGCGACGCTCTTCGGGTTGATTCATGGCTTGGGCTTCGCCAGTGGCTTGCGGGCTTTGGCGATTCCTACCGAAGCGAGTCTATGGCCCCTATTTGGTTTCAATGTGGGCATCGAGTTGGGCCAAGTGGTGGTGCTGGCCATCGCCGCGTTCGTCACCTTTGGACTGCGCCGAGGGGGCATCGATTTTGACGCGATGCGTCCTCGCGCCGCGTGGGTACGACGGATTGGCGCGTACGGCCTGGGCCTGCCAGCTGGAGTATGGACGATCGAACGTCTGGCCAATTGGGTCGTCGGTTTGAACTCAAGCACTGCCTTTGTTGCCTTGATTGGCGCCTAAGAGTGACCGCTCCTTGTTGCGCGTGAGTCTCGCCTGACTCGTCAGCCGGAGGTGCTATCTGTACACTCAAGTGCATCGATATCGTCGTCAATCGACAGGAGAGCACCATGGCTAGCCTATTGCCCCACGTAGACCCAGATGGAAGGCTGGAATACTCCGTGGTCTTCACCGACCGAGCCCTCAATCATATGTCACAGCGCTTCCAAGCAGTGATGACCGGGCTGTCTGCACGTCTCAAAGCGGTCTATCATGCCGACGCTGTCGCCATCATCCCTGGCGGTGGTAGCTATGCGATGGAGGCTGTCGCAAGGCAACTCAGGGGGCCTGGTCGTGCTCTGATCATTCGCAACGGCTGGTTTAGTTTTCGCTGGACCCAGATCTTCGATGCCATTGGCTCAGTCGACACCGAAGTGATGTGCGCCAGAGCGATTGGAACTGGACCCAAAGCGCCATTTGCGCCCGCTCCGATCGATCAAATCGTCACACAGATTCGCAAGACGCGTCCTACTGCGGTGTTCGCTGCCCATGTTGAGACCGCCGCAGGGGTCATTTTGCCTGACGCTTGGCTTCGGCAGATCGCCGAGGCTTGCCGAGAGGTGGGCGCGATTTTTGTACTCGATTGCATCGCATCGGGCGCTCTGTGGGTGGACATGGCTGCCAGTGGAGTTGATGTGTTGATCTCGGCGCCTCAAAAGGGCTGGAGCGGCCCAGCGAGCGCCGGGCTGGTATTATTGAACGAGCGCGCACTCAAGCGCTTAGACAATGCACCCAAGAGCTCCTTTGTACTCGATGTTGCAAGGTGGCTAGAGATTATGCGGGCCTATGAGACTGGGGGCCACGCCTATCACGCCACCATGCCAACCGATGCGCTGCGCATCTTCGCAGAGGCCGTCGAAGAGACGGCTCAATTTGGCTTCGAAGCAGCCACAGATGCGCAATGTCGGCTCGGCGCTGAGATTCGGGCGGCTTTGAATGACGCGGGTTGCCGAAGTGTCGCCGCCCCAGGATTCGAAGCTCCCAGCGTAGTGGTGTCTTACTTGCCACATCAACACTTTGCGGCTGGGTCCGCCTTCGCAGCTGCTGGGGTACAGATTGCAGGCGGCGTGCCTTTGCGCTGCGGTGAAGGTCCTGATTTTCAGACCTTTCGCGTCGGCTTGTTTGGGCTCGATAAGCTCAAAGATGTTTCGGCTACGGTCAGTCGCTTTCGCCGTGCACTTCAATTGGCGATGCGATAGACCAGCAGCGAAATCGGCTCACAGACATCCCTGGCTGTCGCTGTGATGTCCTTCGATAGCTCGCTATTTCCAATGGGGTTGTGAGCTACTCTTTGCACTGCAATCTATTATCTCGGCGTAGTCTGCAATGCCGTCGGTACCGGACTTTCATTGTTCCTTAACTGAGAGCAATTCTCTCCATATGAGCCCGCCATGAGTTTGACAGAGAAGGTCCATGAATCGGTCGTTTTTGACCGTCGAATTCGCGTGTTGTCCGAGTATTTGGCCAGCGTACTGCCTCAGGATGCGAAGGTTCTGGACGTAGGCTGTGGCACAGGTCAGATGGCACAGGCGTTCAGCGCGATTCGACCTGATCTACGTTTTAAAGGCATCGACATTTTGGTTCGGCCCGAGACCTATATGGAGGTTGTCGAGTTCGATGGCGTGACCATTCCCTTTGAGGACGATAGCTTCGACGCGATTATGATGGTCGATGTACTCCATCACACTGCAGATCCAACCGTTCTGCTACGCGAGGCCAATCGCGTCGCTCGCGAGTCGATTGTTCTCAAAGATCAACTGCTTAACGGATGGTTCAGTGGACCGACCTTGGCCTTCATGGATAAGGTTGGTAATGCGCGCCATGGCGTCGTGCTGCCCTACAATTACTGGCGGCATGACCAATGGGTCGAGGCGCTCGAGGTTCTGCATTTAAAGGTGGAGTCTTGGCAGGAGCGACTCGGGCTCTACTGGTGGCCTGCGAGCTTGTTGTTCGATCGGCGATTGCATTTCGTCGCTAGGTTGTCGACTCGAAGCTGAACTCCACGGCATTAAATATCAAAGTTCGTCGATCGTTTCGATCTCGCGTCCAGTCAACGTGCTACAGGTGATCTTGACGCGCTTACCGACCGCAAAGGCTTCAAGGAGTTCCATGGAGCCACTAAACTCTGCAGGCACAATCGTGGCTCCATCGATCACTTGACCGTCTGTGGTCGCAGCCTGCTCGACCGACAACGCGACGTAGGCTTGCTCAGAGGCTTGGTTCGGGCCGAGTCGAGTCCTTGGCGTATGGCGCCCCGTCTCAGTAATGACTCCATGGACGACCAGCGCTGCAGCTGGTTTCACCGCGAAGAGGCGTTTGAAGAGTTGAGCGATCGCCATGGCTTATGGACTCGCCTCACCCTCGACATCGTCATCGTCTTTGTCGCGGTTTTTCTCAGCGTGTTTGTTCATCGCGTCTGAGAGAGAATTGGGATTGGCGATGAGCGCGCCAAACATACCAGTTGGTGCGCTTTGACCGCTCGCTTCTTCGTAAAAATCTTTGGCGAAAGTGGCGCAGCTGTGGCCGCCGTCAAGACCAAAGAGGTTGTACTTGGTGCCTTGGGCGTTGCCCCAAGACTCGGCTTTGGCTAGTTGGTCCTCATCGACCGCTGCGCTCAATGTGCCGGTGGCGCCTCGGCTACCATCGGGGTGTAGGACCTCTCCTTCGACGCTTTTCCAAGGCTGAGATACGGGGAAGTTGTAGACATCCGTTGCCGTATAGCCCCACGAATCTCGTCGCCCGTCGGGTTTGACGACATCGACCCAACAGTGGCCCACGTCCAGATCTTGCCAAAACGAACGTGTAAAGGGACTACCGCCACTTTTAGCCGACAAAATAACCTGCCCGTTTTTGGGCTTGGCACTGGGCTCTGTATCGGCGGTCTCTTGTTCAGCCGGCGTAGATCCGTCAGGGCTGACAAGCTGCCGCTGCTGGTCGTAGTTGCCGCCTTGTAGGGCAAATTGCAGCGCATCGCGACCGCTGCTGCGGCCTTGTGGAGCCGCACCAGCTTGCTGACGCTGTACTGCTTTGTCATTTTTGCCGTCGTGTCTCATCGTCCCTTCGCCGTCGACAAGCGTACCAGAGTGCTCACGTGAGACCAACGTCTTGCATTCGTCGCTTCGCTCAGGCTGGTGTCAGCGGACCTCACAACTCGTTGGGCTATTTGTATACAGCAATCTTGTAGTTCACATAGGTCGTGCCGCCATAGCAGGGTCCTTTCCAAAGCTCTTTGGCGTCAGTTTGACCTGGTGCGACCGTGATCTGCCCACCGTTGCCGTTGCTCAACGTCATGCCATTGGCGTAGCCATTGCAGCCGCCTCCACCGAAGCCATTTCTACTGCCATAAAACCCGGCTGTATTGTTGCAAGGCCATAAGGAGCCACACGTTGGCAACTGTAGACTTGGACCGTTGTTGCCGCCGTCGAAGTATTTGCCGCCGTTCCACCACGAGTTGCCCACGTTCAGACCAGTCTCGTAGACATCGACGACAAGCTTGCCGCCACCATCGTAGATGCGAAGACGCATTTGTTTGGTGTTCAGACAGTTGTTCATGGCATCCGGCCCCACATCGTTGCCGTTGGTGTTGATAAAGCCCATGCATTGAACCCAACCATTCGGCGGATTCTGATCGACGAAGACGCTGGATTTGACCAAGGTCTGACCGTTGGGATTGCAGTCCGTCGTACTGCCGTTCGAGCACTGTTTACCGAGTTGCTTTTGACAGTCTGCGCTACAGGCGTCGCCGTCTTTGGTGTTGCCATCGTCGCAGACTTCTTGGCCTTTGTAGATTTTGCCATCGCCGCAAATGGCCTTTTTGCAGGTGGTCAAGCAGGCGTCTGAGTCATCATTGTTACCGTCGTCGCATTGTTCATCACCACTGACGATTTTGTTGCCGCAGGCTTGGCCAAATTTCAGGGTTCGCCAGTCGGCTCCGTCACAGACCAGCAGTTGACCGTTGGCGGCGTCGAGGTAGGTGCTTCCCTTGGATTTAAGGCCGCATGGCGGCGTCGGATTCGGCACTGAGGGCAGGTGCAGAGCGCTCCCGGCTACGAGTGTGCCAGGCACTGAGACCGTGTTGTTCGATAAGACCTCTACGGCGACTTCGAACTGACTCAAAGAGCCGTCTGTGGCATTTTTCACATCGCAAAGTGCAGCGTTGCCGGCGATTTGCGGGATACAAAACGCCGAGTCGAGCACATTGAGCGTCCAGGTCCCTTTGGCTGATTTGCCGATATAGCTCGCCAATGCCCCTGACTTTTCCTTGGCTGGCGGCCAAGACAGACTCAGGGTCTTGGCATTTTTGGCGCCACACGGGTCGCAGAGCATGATGCCTTTTTGTTTGTCGTCAGGAGGTAGCAGCTGTAGTCGGATCGCTGAGAGGTCCGAGTTTTTCAGTCCAACGGTGACAGTGACTTTTTCGATCGAACCAGGCTCTGTCACGTTCGCCGTAGCCGATAGGGTTTTGCCGGTGTTGTCTGGGATCGCGTTTGCGGCTGTCGCATCGAACTGCGCTTTGGAGGTCAGACGGCTGGTCAGTAGCCCGCCCGTAAGCGTGCTCAACTCACCGCCACCGACGATTTCGATACATTTCAGCGTGCCGTCGGCGTTGATTGCGCTGACCGCAGAGCCTGCCTTGCAGGCGCCCTTGGGTAGGGTCAGTCCGGTGAGTTTGCTGCCGTCACCCACAAAGCTCTGAGCCGAGACGGTCTTGGCCACCAAGTTGCCGGAGAAGATGCCGTTGTTGGCTTTCATCGAGTTGTTTGCAAGGTTGACGTCTCCGTCAAAAAGCAGCGCAGAGATCGACACGCAGCCTGTACAAGAGAGCGATTTGGCGGTCGCTGCTTGCCTAGCGAAGGCCACTGCATGTAGGGCGACTCGGGGCAACTCAGGCTCTGATCCGACGCGTACGCCGACGAGTTGGGCGCTGTCGAGCACAGTATTGGACAGGGCCTTCACGGAGCCGAGAGGGTGTTGAAAGCTACCGCCTTTGACGCTCACACCGACCGCTGTTTCCGTCCAAAGGGCCTTTGGATCTGTCACTTTGGCGTAGAGCGAAAAGCTCAGGTTGTACAAGCCATCGGCTGCCGGCGCGCCGGCGTTGCCGCTCAGCACACCTTCAAAGAGCAGGGTAGACGGGCTTGCTTGCGCCGATGAAGCGACAAAACACATACCCAAAACGCTACAAAAAACGGCGATAGACCTCTTCATGACTGCCTCCTGCCCTCGTAGGGTAACCGATTTCGCGGAGCGGGGGCGAGGGACAAAATGAATGTGGCTAAGGATGTGCGTGCGCTGGGATGCTAGGTGCCTGCGAGGACCGTAAATTTGCAGGTGCTCAATCAAGCTGCTGAGCGATTGTTGACCATCCATAATCGCGTGTATCTAGGTGTAAACCCCAGGGCTACGTTCAGCGTATGGGTCGGGTTGGTTTGCTCGTTTTCAGTGATGACCCAAGACAATCCGCGGCGTTTCGCCGCATCGAGAGAGGCCACTTTTACCGCTGTAGCGATGCCCTTGCGACGCAGTCCACGGGCGACACCTGTCATCCAGATCGCAGCGAATTGTGGCGATAGACCATAGGGGATCAAACTAGTGAACCCCGTGATTTCGTCGTTATGCAGACAAAAGTGACAGAGGCTCAGATCCAACCCCGGTCGTTCGAGAATTTGGACGAAGACGTCAAAAGGCCGTGGGTTAGGTGGCTCAGGGCCCGGCATGTCTTGCTCAGCCTCTGACCAAAGTCGCCACCATCGGCGGCGCCAGACACGAGGAAACCTTTGCCTGAGCTCGTCGCCGTCGATGATCTCGAAACCGTCCTCATGGATCTGCTTGTTGCGTAGACGATGAACCTCATCAAGGGGCTTGCTCAGGTCGAAACCACTTTGGTGAAAGCGCCCTTGGATTCGGAATCCACGGCGCAGCCAGAAGGCGTCATCATCCTGCTCGCCATGTGCAACCATAGTGGCGATTTTGCGCATCGCTGAATCACGATAGTGGTGTTCAATGTGTCTAATGAGCGTCGATCCGAGTCCTCGCCCACGCCAGTGAGGGTGGACATCGAGGGTCATCACAACGCTCTCAGCGGGAGTTCGCCACCATTGTGGGCAGGCTGATGCTGCGGCGATTAACCTGCCTTGGTCATACATCCCCCACAATCCTCTAGGCTCATGTTGGGCGTGTCGAGTCCATCCCCAATGAAGCTCTTTTCCGCTCATTTGGGGCAGGGTTGGGTTGCAGCTTTGCTGGAGTTCGGCGAGCTGCTCAAAGGCTTCGAGACTCTGAGCGATTGCGTCTGGCTGCAACTCCCCCATCGTTTGGCTCCTTCCGCTCAGTAGCCGTCTGTACGGCGCAGACCTGGTGAGGCCCAGCTATCGCTCAAGGGAGGCCGCCCCGATACAATGGAGTCACCGACCGAAGTTGCGACTGACAAGGTATCCTTTGGGAGGTTTGAAGTAGCTCGGAGCTCGTTTGATTTGATCGATCTGCGGTGCTTGCCCCTGTGCCTGTTGCCATTGGCTTGCCCGTGGGCGAATCCCTGGTCTTCCCACTGCACCAGCTCGACGGCCGCGTTTTCGTGCGATTGGCCAGCCACCGGTGACTTGCATCATCAACACGAATTTGGACATCTGGCGTCTACTCGTTCGCCCACGCATGGGGTTCGGGGCCATGCCCGCGCCCTTACTGAGTGCTTCACCCATCTTGAGGATTTGCTTTGACACCCGGTTCATGCCGCGCTCAATGGTCTGCCACTCGACTTTTGATAGGCCCAATGCTTTGGGTTTGGCGATGCACACTTTGCTTGTCTCACGTCCATCGGCCAGCAGCGCCCACGTCACACAAGGCACCCCGCCAAAACGCATTTTTTTGCCAATTTTCCGCGCGCTCAGCTTGCGTTTGCGTCTCTGCTTCTTGCGTTTGAGGGTTGGTTTGCGTTTCGGTGA
>PBTG01000045.1 GCA_002726535.1 Myxococcales bacterium
ACTCCAACGCAAACTCGTCGCTGTGCCGACGGGTCACGAGCCGGACCTTGGCGACACTCGAGATAGAAGCGAGTGCCTCACCACGAAATCCGTAAGTCGCAATCTGCTGCAGATCGGTGCTCTCCTTGAGCTTTGAGGTCGAATGCGCAGCGAAGGCGGCCTGGGCATCATTCGGTCCCATTCCGTGGCCATTGTCGATGAGACGAATTTGATCTCTTCCGCCAGCTTTCAAACGCAACGTCAATTGGCTCGCGCCAGCGTCTAGGCTGTTCTCTAAGAGTTCTTTGACGACACTGCTCGGACGCTCGACCACTTCGCCAGCCGCGATCTGATTGGCAACGTGGGCGGCAAGCGTCTGGACGCGGCCGTCTGTGGTGAGTGGTGCGTTCACAGCCAGCAGGTTAGCGGAGGGCGACGACGCGGTCGAGAGGCCCCTGGTTGGCAAACTCACTGGTGCGATTGGGTCCTGTCATGAAGGGCCCAAGATCCGAGACTGCAGGCACTCGGCGAACCCGAGCGATGCTCACCTGAGCTGTCTCGGCCCATTTGGGATAAATCCATGCGTAGGTCGCTGTGGCGGCACAAACGCCCATCGCGTAGCGAGCGGCTCCGCGGTAAGGGATGGACTCGACAAATACATCTGTCGCCACCGGTCCAAGTTGTCTCAACCAACGGCGGACCGCATAGGGTCCTGCGTTATAGGCTGCCGTCACCAGAGCGCAGTTTCGATGAAACATGCTCGATAGCTCTGACAGATAGAGCGCACCAAGAGCGACATTGACCGATGGTTTGCTCAAGCCTCGACGACTTGGTCGCCGACGTTGATAAAGTCGAGCGATGGTACGCGCAACAGAAGGCAACAGCTGTGTGAGCCCAACGGCGCCCGCACCGCTGACTGCATGAGCCACAAAAGAACTCTCTTGGCGGGCAACAGCGTAGAGCAAAGATTGGGGAATCCGTGCGCGAGCGGCGCTGCTGCGAAACATGTTCCGCCACGGGATTGGATAGACTTCTTTCCATGACTGACGGAGGTGATGTTCGGGACGCTGCGACGCCTGGACGAAACGTCGCAGCAGATGAACCGCCCGACGACGTAGACCACGACGCTCGTACACGGCGGCAAGCAGTTGAACGCCGCCGCGGGACAGCCCGGACCCTCTGAGAGACTCCAGAGACCGACAAGCCTCTTTGAGTTGCCCAATGCTGAGATAAAATATGGCGCCCTGCATCGGTGCTGGCCACTGGTTCGGTGCGCTTTGTGCGACGTCATGTTCAGGACCTTGGTGTTCAGATAAGCGATCATCAGCTAGCCACCCATACCAGGACAGTGGCCATCGATGACGAACCTGCTCAAAACGCTCTTGTGCAAGGTTGCTTTGCCCAGTCAACTGCGCCACTCGGGCTCGCCAATACCCAAGTCGAGCTGCCCAAGGTTGCCGAGTATACGTCGACCAATTGGCAACGTAGCTTTCGAGTCGGACGAAGAGTCGATCTGCGCTGAGATAGTCTCCCATGGTAAAGCGACGCCAAGCCAACGACCACAAAGCGGAGACAAAGTCGTTGGAGCGACAAGGCGACGAGACGATCCACTGCAGCTGTCGCTGGGCGTCTAAGGACCTGCCAACAGCTTTGTACAAGCGATGGAGGCGATACCGCGCTCGAGCAAGCCACTGGACGTCCATCGCCAAGTCGAGTGCCGGCTCCAAAGTGGCGATCGCCTGATGATCTTCGTTGAGTCGACCGAGTAAATCTGCCAGATGATATCTCGTATGGGCGACCAAGCTCACATCCGAAGACTTCGAAAGGGCAACGCGATACTGGCTCAACGCTTGTGTTCGCGTAGACCTTCGCAACTGCAACACTCTAGCTCTGGCGTACGCCCACAAGCCGGCGTCCGAACTCGCTACCTCTTCGAGCTGTGCTTTCCATGCCGCACGGAGACCTTTGCGCTTGGCTCGATAGCCACGCGGGCGCTGAGCCATCAACTGATGGATCTGCTCCAATCTGGAGGTCGAGCGCCCAAGACTCAACATGCGCTGTGCAGCCGGACCGCTCCACCGACGATGATGTCGCTTCCATGCTTTTTGATAGGCGTCGAGAGCTTGCGTCAGTCGCTCATTGAGGCGATGTAATTCACCTAGATGGAACCAATAACAGGCGAGCTTGTTGGATGCCAAAGTCGCCGGATTCAATCGCTTCACGGCATTTTTTGCAACCCGCAAATCTCCGATATCAATCGCGAATCTCAGTCGCCTCAACTGCATTCTGCCATATTCGGGATGGCTGGCTTCGATGGTGTTCATCAACCTCAACGCGACCGAAATATGGCCTCGTCTGAGCTCGGTCGAGATCAACTGTCGGGTCGCTTCCATGCGAAGTGGCCCCTTTTTAGCCAAGGCCTCTAGAGTCGTCCGCCAACCTTGTTGATCACCGCGAGCTTTGGCGGCTTTGAGCAGGACCCATCGAGCGTAGGTTTGAAGCGCTACAGGAGTCGTAGGCCTTTGTACAAGCCCTCTGGCGAGCTTGAGCGCGCGAACATGCTGACCTTTGGTCACAGCCTCAGCAAGCGCTTTGGCAGCTGGGTAGCGCGTCCACAAAGAGATGATTGAAGGGGTCACCGGCTCTGGCAGAGATAGCGCCCCGTGAGCGCTTGAACTGAGCGCACCGACAAGCAAACAAACCGAGATGGTAAAGCTCCGCCACATAGGCGCAAGCGTACCGAAGGCTAGCGTTCTGACAAATCTTAGCTAGGTCTGCCTATCGCGCGACCAACTCTGGGCACTTGTAACCCTTGAACTGCTCTTCTTTGTACTTGAGCCACTCGGGATCTTCGTCGTTCTGGTGGGCGATATCCAGGAGTTCTTGCGTGAACGCCTTTTGCTCCCACAACAGGGACTCCGCATCTTTTTGACCTTGCTCGTCACGCGCCTTGTACTCTTTGGTTTTTTGCAGGCAGTGAATCTCTTTGAGCGCCTGAATGTATCGAGTCCACAGCGTCCGTGGCTCTGGCAACAGATCGAAGGTCGCATTTTCGATCACGAACTTCCCATCAGGCCGACGGCTAAAGGAGCGAAAGGTAATTTTTTGCTCGGTCTCAAGCTTCTTGCGATCAATATCCGGTGGCAGCGGCGCCTCGAAAAACACGATGCTGCGGGGTTTGAAGCCCTTGGCACTGATGTGAATCTCATAAACCCAAGTCGACAAAGCCTGAGTCTTGACCTTGTAGCGTGAATCCTTGCGAGCTTCGGCCGGCGCGATGTCGCGTTCTTTTTCTAGTTTGATGACATCCTCAGCCGTCAGACGTTTGCCGTTGCCGTCCACCTGCTCGCGCTCGAGCAGAGGCAAGTCAGCAAGGCTCAGCGGTAGAACCAATGCTTTGCCCTGCTCAGGTTGGAATGTGATCTCACTAGGGGGGTTGGTGCTGAACTTAATCCGCCCTTTGATCACCCCTTCGACGCTCTTGCCGGTGGAGTACACGCCGACTTTTTTCTCTTTGAAAGAGCGCTTGTCTTCAGCGCCTTCGCGGATCCGTTTGACGAAGTCGTCTCTAGCCTCTTCGTAGCGTTTTTGCACCAGGGTAAATGATGCGTCTGACTCTGGTGAAAAGCTCAAGTCGAACGCGCCATAGTGGTGCGTCATCAACTCCATCTCTTCTTTTTTGGCTTGTTGTTCAATAGCCCAGATCTTGTCTTCTTTGGTCACGCATGCGCCGCGGTCATTGAGAACCTGACAGCGAAAGCGAGCGTTCAACTCCTCGCTTGAACCAATGAAGAGCGCGCTACCAATGATGAATGTCGCGAAGCCAACGAGTGCCATGGCGCCCCAAGGCAGCCCTTTGGGGCCGACAACTTCATCATCGTCGTCGACGGACATGTAGTCATCATCATCGTCGTCGTCCCCGCCCGCCAAAAGAGCGGCCACAGGATCTTGATACTCAGGTGTCGCAGAGTCTGGTGTGGGCGCGGACTCAGCGGGCGTCTCCAGAACTGGAGCTTGCTCAGCTGGTGCTGCCTCGGCGGACTCTGAGACTGGAGTCTCAGCTGGGGTAGCCTCGGTGGCTTCAACGGCCTCGACGGCCTCTTGTTCTTCAATATTCGAACCAGACTTCGGTGTAGACATGGACCAGCTCCTGGGGCCGTCGTATCGATACCAACGCGCCGCTGCCAGAGGTGTTCGACCTGCGAGCGTTATGTATTGCCCGCGTGGCCCGAGGGTGACAAGGGCAAAGCCTAGCGTCAACTGATCGCCAGCGCAGACTATAAAAACGCACACAGGCAGCCTTTCACTGTCGAGCTATACGTCACCAACCCTATGTTAAGGTTTGGGGCCAACCGGCAAAAAATACGTTGAGCGTGCTTGCTGTGATGAACCCTTCCCATCCCATTTTGGGTCAGCGCAGAGATCGTCGACAGATTGTGGCTGTCGATGCCAGGAACATGTGTAGTGCAGTTGAACCACCAAGAGCCCTTGAGGCTCGAAGTAAGAGGCCTGATTCGGTTTGGGTCGACAACACAGCACCTCGCGCCCAGCAAGTTTGACCGTTGGCGCCATCGTCGGTGGTTTTTGTAGCGCCATCTTCCAATGGCGTGGTCCCCAAACGACTGTCAGTTGGTTGTGAGTGATCTTTACTGGCAGCTCTGTGACCTCGCCAGCGCTGAAGTCTTTGTCTCGGAGCCAGGCGCAAGCTTTGGCCAATGCGGTGGGGGCGAGCGCACTTGGAGTCCATTGGGAGGGCCCCTCATAGACTTGCCAAGAGGTCTTTTGTCGACCTGGCGCCAGCCATTCGACCAGTTGTAAGCGCGTAGTGCCGTCGCGTTGGGTCGAGTGCCAACATAGCGCTGCGCTGCCATCACTGGAGGCTCCAGGGCACCCTTTCGAGGAGAGCCAATCGGCGGTCGCTGTAACGCTCGTAGGCGGTCGCAACTGCTCGCAGACCTGCACCATTGAGTTTGATGGGTACGAAGGCCGCTGCGCTGAGGGTGTCGATGTTACCGGCGAGAGTTCAGACCGCGAACACCCGCAGATCAGAAAAGCCGTCACGCACAGGCCAGCGAATAGCGGTCGTTTTTTCATGGCATTGCACCTTCAATCATCGGTGTGGCCCATCAGCATGCGGTACGACCGCTGCAGAGGCAACGCTGGAGCGAATAGGGGCGTTTTGTCCAACCAGCGGCGCATCAGCCAGGGCCCAGCCCCATCATCACGCTCGTCTGGCAAGGATGCGCTGCTTTTGGTGGACCAAAACAAAGTCGGTCCAGAGGCCTCAAAGAGGCCAGCGGCGGCTTTGGCGCTATATACGGGGTCCAGGGCGGGACCTGCGCTGCGTTCAAACGCCTCCGTCGCAGCCTGGCCGGCAGCGGTGGGATGACCGTAGCCCTTTCCCACCAAAGCGTGCTCGACCTCGAGGCCTTGGTGTAGATCGGCGTCGCTCACTCCCAGAGGGCTCCCAACGAGTTGTTGCAATGTATTGCGAGTTCGTCGGCTGAGCCACAAGACCGCTGTCTTAGACGTAAAAGGCCAGGGACCGATAGCAACGCATCTGAGCTTTGGAACCGGTCCAGGCCACCAGCCCATACGCCCAGCGAGTTGCAGCCCCAACAACAGTCCAGCACTCGTACAGGTCGATCCGACCGGCAGAACAATGGTCTGTGGATTAGGACAGCCCCCAGCCCGCACCTGCTTACACAACTCCAACGCTGCGCTGAGATGTCCCAATGCGCCACGAGGCACCGCTCCCCCTGGAGTCATGACGGAGACTTTGGGTTGCAGGGCCAGTTGAGCGATGTGAATTGGCAAAGACACGGGCGACCACAGCGCTCGAACTCGAGTGCCGACTGCAAGCAGGGCTCTTAAATTGGCCTGCGCTGTCGGGGTCGGCGGCTGCGCAAAAAGCGCTGCGCCGACGTCAAGTCCACACCGGGTCCCATGGATTGCCGTGCAGAGCGCATGATTGGACCCAAACGCACCCGTCGCCCAAATACTGTGATGTCCAAGGTGCAGAGCGTGGCCGAGATGGCCCTCGACGGTACGTACTTTGTTGCCTCCATAGACCGGACTGCTCAAATCCTCTCTCTTGACCCAGAGGTCTTCGTAGCCTCCCAAGCGATGCACTGGGGTCGGATAATTACCGAGAGGTCTCCATGGTAACTTGCCTACGAGCACGTCAAAGTGTTCAAAAAGAGCCACTTTCGCGACGAGGGGATCCAGCGATGGTAACTCCGTCTTCAACACATGGCCCTTTGCTTGGGTCGACATCAAACTCGTTTGGCGACCACCAGCAGCGCTTTGCTGACGTGCCAAAGTGCTGGGATGTGTTTGAGCGCGACGACGCCCGCTCTGTACAGTGGCGAGCTGCCTTGCGCCAAGGAAACGTCACCAGGCAATACAAAGTGCGCTTCAAGACGCTCTTGATTTGCGAAAAATCGTTGTAAAGAACGACAACTTGGCGCGTAAGAAGCGTCCGTATAGTCCTCACCACGGCCAGACAAACGCAGATATCGATTCGCTAGCGGCAAAGGCAACCAACTCAAGAAGGGCAAGCCATAATGCGCCTCAATCGGCCACGTCCGGTTGGGCACCAACAGATACAAGACTCCGCCGGGACGCAGGGCTGCGGCGACATTTGCGAGCGCTTCAGCTTGGTTGGGGATGTGTTCGAACACGTTGTCCATGACCGCGAGATCAAAATGCTCTCGATAGTGCAAAAGCTGCTCATGACCGCCGTGGACAACTCGGACCCCGTGAGCCTTACCATGCTCTTGTGCAGCTAAGGCGAGCGATTCACTGGGCTCAATACCGATGACGCTGCGTACCTCTTGAGACAACGCGGCGGCCGTGTGCCCGTATCCGCATCCCACATCAACCACGTCACACTGCTCCCAAGATTTGGAGAGCCATGGAGCGACGGTCAATTGGATTTGACGAGCAAAACGCGGCGCCAAGATGCTGCGCCGATCTCTCATGGAGGTCGACTGACGCTCATACTCCGGGATGTCATCGACAACACTCACGACGTCACTCCTCGATGGCCTCGGCTCTGTGAACATTGCCGGTCCATAACCACGTTGCCAGGGTCAAGACCAGACAAGCTAGTTTGGCCCAAGTTCCAACCTGAGTCAGCAGGAGAGGATCGTCTCCAGCCCAAAGTAGCCCGACTGACATGACAAGCGCTATGCCACAATATCCCCAAAGAAAACCAAATCGTCCGATCGCCGCGAAGGCCTGAGCCAACATCAACGAGACAAAGCAAGCCAGAGAGCCTAAGGCGTGCCAAGGCAACCACTGCGATGCGCCGGCATATCCATCACCAAAGATGCCGGTCAACAAGGGCTCAGCAAAGACGAAGAAAGCGGCCATCGGTATCGTCGCGCAAGCCAAGAAGACGCCCGTTAACTTCCACAATGTGCGGTCATTTTGACGGACTTGCCGACCTGCTAGCAATGGAATCACCAACAAAGCGAAAGGCTGAACCAGCACGGCCAATGCGCGAGTCAAGGTAGCCATCGCCCCAAATTGTCCAGCCTGAGTCGCTTGAAGCGCTCGTTTGGCTATCAAGACGTCGACGTTTTGGTAGGCCGCATCCGCCATGGCCATGAGCAACATCGGCAGCGCGAATCGATACACCTCGCGAGGAATTTCAGCGGCGTCGGCAGCCTCAATGACGCCGTCGACTTGGCGTCTCGCAAAGACGATTGTCACGAGGCTTGCAAAGACATAGGCAGCCATCGCCCAGCTCACCTCAGGTAACCACCACAACAACAAGACGCCGCATCCGAGCCGTAGCGCAGGCTCAAGTACCATGGTCCCCGCAAAGCTAGAAAACGCCCCAACCCCGCGCAAGACGCCTCGGCTGACGCTCAAAACCAGGACAAGCCAAGCGGCCACTTGCGCCCAACCGAGTGCCCAGTAGCTGTCAAAGTTCAGTACGCTGCGTTGCCAGTCACCCGTGAGCAAGAACAACATGGCGAACACCACTGCTGCCTTGACAAGCCAGCGCATCAAGCCCTGATGCAATTGTCTAGACTTGGCGCCCTCGGCTTGCCTGTGCCAAAGCGCTGAGAAGCGAGCGGTGACTCCATTTAATGGATGACCAACCATGTAAACGGCAAAGATCAGAAATACGCCACCATATAAGTCCGACGATTTGGCTGGGCCGAGTACCCGACCTGCCCACGCCATCCAAATCATGGTCAATAGAGCTCCGCCACCAGTGCCAAGCACCAGTGCCAAACGATCCCGTTGAATTGAAATCTTGTTCACAACTCAGCCTGCTCGGGCTTGAACCAGCGGCGCGCTACGATAGCCGCAATGCCGTGGACAAATCCCACCCCACGATAGGCAGACCGAATTGCACTCATTGGCGCAAAGGCGAGGTAGCGAAGCTGCCCCGTACGTCGAATCAAACGAAAAGTCATGGGCGCCTGACAAGCGAGTAAGGCTGTCACCAAGACCGTCTCAAGCCCCCAGCCGACAGGGCCAAATAGAGGAAAAATCAACCCTAAGGTCACAGCTAGACCCAAAGGCGGCTGTAGGTGATCGAGTACATTGGAGTAACTGTCGCCGCTGCTGTGGTCGGGATGCGCTCGATAGAGCCAAGCGCGCCAATAGCCTTGCTGACGTTGAACTTTGAAGTAACGCAACATATCCGCGAGGTGAAAGTGTTTGACCTGCGAGCGGCGCTCAAAACAGAGCGTATGACCTTCGGCGCCCACACGAAATGCCAACTCCGCGTCTTGTGCTTTGACAAAACGAGGGTCAAAGCCACCGACCTGCTCTAAAACATCTCTGCGATACAAGACATTAAAAGTGGCTAGGAAATTGACCTCCTTACTCATTTTGAGGTGTCGAGCGATGATTTCTTCATGAATCAAACAACTCAAGATGCGATCTGGCCGCATGTTGCCGTAGCTTCCTCCAACAGCTGCCACCTCATCTGTCGCCATCAGAGGCATCAACAAATCGAGCGCGTCAGGCTCTGAGACACAGTCGCTGTCGACAAACCACACCAAAGGGCTTTGACACTGTCGCCACCCCAGGTTGCGCGCGAAACCTGCGCCTTTTCCTGGACCCATCAAAACCCGAACGCCGAGCTCTCGCGCCAGATCACCGCTGCCGTCAACTGAACCGTCATCGACGAAAATGATCTCTTGAAGATGCGGTCCATCGAGCAAAGGCAGCACCGCGTTCAGACAAGGGCGAAGCGTCTCGACGCAATCGCGGCCGGGAATGACGAGACTTACAGCCTTCGGTGAGTCACTCAACGGTCACGCCCCGTATCCTCTACGCCTGGAGCTTTGGTTGCCTGCTCGATCGCTACCGCTCGCGTCAACAGCGTGAGTTCGCGCTGAGTCCGTCGGAGTTGAACGGAAACCAACCAAAATCCCACGAATCCAGCCAACACAGCGCAATAGAGCAGCAGGTCTGCTCCTCGTGCGATACCCACACTGCGAGCGATCATAGTGGTCACGTCAGGCGCCGCGATAGCCACAGCCGCGAAAGACCAAATTACAGCCCAGAACATCGACGCGCGCCGAGAGCCGACACGTCGAGCCCAGCGCCACAGTGCCGCCACTGCAAAGATAGCGGCGAGCGGAACCCCCACGAACTGAAACGCTGTATCAAACATTGCCCTTGCCTCAGCCCAGCATCCTGCCTAGGAGATAATCAAATACGATACGAAATGCAGCGCTAGCCCCTTGGCCTTTGGAGCGGCTGTAGGCTGTGTAGCGAATTCGCACACTGACCTCTCTCCACGCTAAGCCACTGCGGACAATCTGATCGATCAGCTCGCTGGCATGGGCCATTCTGTCCAAAGAAATGTCGAGTTGCTCAGCCATTGTCCGCGACAGAGCTCGATATCCATTGTGAGCGTCGGTCAACGAGGCACCAGAGACAAGCCGAGAGAAAATCACAGCGCCTCGCAACAACATGCGCCGGCTGAGCGGGATTGCATCAGCGTGCTCCAAAAAACGAGACCCAAGACATGCATGGACCTCCCCTTTGAGGATAGGAGTGACCATCGCGGCCAAATCTTCGACTCGGTGCTGTCCATCTGCGTCGAAGGTGACCAACACCTCAGCGCCCTGCTCAAGCGCCCAGGTGATGCCAGTCTGAAGAGCTGCTCCCTGGCCTCTGTTAATGGGGTGGACCAACACGTGAGCGCCCGCTTGACGGGCGACTGCTGCGGTATTGTCCGACGAGCCGTCATCGACCACTACAACGTCGCGCCAGCCGGCGCTGACAAGTCCGCCAACGACCTCACCGATCGCGACCTCCTCATGATAGGCCGCGATGATTACAAAGACGTCTTTAGCGATGGACTCACTCACTGGGACCCTCAAGCCGCTACATGCGGCCTCGGACGCAAGCCTAGCAGGAAGAATGTCGATCGGTCAGCCCCGAACTAGCGGTGACATCACAACCGGCCACAGAGCCGATACAAGCTCACAGTCAGGGCTCTTTGATGACCTTATTTTGGCCACTGGAGACCTTTCCAACGAGTGTTTGCCCGCCACCAGGCCAATAGACTTTGACATCCGTCGCGAAAATCGCCGCCCCGAGGCCAAAGTGAGCCCAAAGGGCCCCGCCCCCGCCGAGACCAGCGGTCGCGACGATTTGGCGCTGTCGAACCTTGCCGTCGATTGTAGCCACCACCCGAGCGCCCACAGCGGCCGTGTTCGAACCCTTGCCTTTGAGTCGGATCGTAAAAGATCCGCCTTTTTTGACGAGGTCGTTGCGCAGCACTCTGACAACGCCGTAAGGAAATACGCACCCTGGTCTGACCTGAATAACGTCAAGATCGCCATCGGCGTCTAGATCGACCACAGCCTGAGCCACAGCTGAGACCTCCCCGCAATCGGTCACTGCGGTGCGAGAAGCGCTCCACCCCTTTCCTTGGTCATTGATGAGCAACAAATCCAACGCTTTGAGCGGCGCATTCTGACTCGAACATCCGTCGAGCATTTTGAGAAATGTCGCCTTCTGAGCCGCCATAGACACGCCAACGAGCATGTCCTCCCAGCCATCTTGGTCAAAATCTGCGACCACTGGCGTCCAATCGCTGGTTCCGAGGGTCAGCGCGGCCAATGAACTCTGATAGCTCACGTCTTGAAAACTCAAGGCGCCGTTTTTGGAGACGTTCTGCTTGTACAGCGCCGAAGGGCCGAGATCGGCGAGAAACAAGTCTAGAGTGCCGTCGCCATTAAAGTCCGCGACGCCCCATCCCATCGCATGTGCGTAGCCATGCAATCCCGCCTTCGATCCATTGGCTACAAAGCCATTGCCCTGTCTTTGCAGAATCCAAGGTGTATGAAAGTCAGTGCCGATAAGCAGGTCTTGATCGCCATCTAAATCAATGTCCCACGCGCTGACATAGCTTGCGTAGCCACCTTCTACTGGCAGATTCCACTTGGCAGTCTCATCGACTAGAGCACCCGTTGCACTGCGGATCAGCACCCGGTCTTGAGAGGTCGAAGACAGCGCTGGAGTCGGCGAGACCTGGCACTGAAACTCGGCTCCCATGTAGATGCAACTGGTGTTTTTACAAGAGTCTGGATGTGAGCCTGCGCCGACCACCAAATCTAACGCCCCGTCACCATTGAGGTCGACTGGGGCGAAGCTGCTTGCTTTGACGTTAAATAAAGGAGGTAAAATCTGAGCGCTGGCCTCTTTGAATTTTCCTGCCCCTTCACTCAAGTAAATCGCAGCGCCACTGGAGCCTCCGAGCCAAAGGTCGGCTTTGCCGTCGCCATCTTGATCGATGACTGTGCAGCCCAAGTCCGGTACGAGATTCCACGTCTGCAGCGGTGATTTGACGTGAATCGGCTGGCTACTACCTAGCAACACGGCGTGGATCTGACCTTTATTGGTCAGCGCACCAATCTCGACAAAGACCAGATCGTCGTCTCCATCGCCGTCAAAATCGCCCACACCAGCGCAATATGCATGAGAGGCTTTGGGGTCAATGCCATAGCTCAACGTGACGTCATTGAACTTCGCTGGAGCGAGCGACAAAGGGTCCTGCTGCGTCGCCTGGGGCGGAGCAGTGTCGATGGCCACGGTATCGATAGGTGCTGTGTCGACAGACGACGTGTCGACCAGCGCCGTATCAGACGAGACTGCATCAAGGTCAGCGGCATCTTGGCTCACCGAGCTGTCGTTGATTGCGCCATCTTGCCCATCAACAGCGTCCACAGCCGCCAGACTGTCAGTGGAGACGTCGACGTCGGTCTGAGTCCCGTCTTTGCTCGCGTCGAGGTCCGTTATCACGTCTTGACTCTGAGCGTCTGATGGTGGGCTAGCATCGAGCGCTGTGATGTCTTGAGTCGCCAAGGAATCTGCCGCCACGACATCATTGACGTCATCGAGTCCTGCGGTCACGTCGACGACCTGGACCGCATCTTGATCGCTCGACTGATCACTTTTTTCTCCGCTACAAGCCGCCGCAAAGACAACCAAGCAGACACTCCACAGCATCGTGACCGATATGCCTCTCATTTCGATGGCCTCCGAACCGAGACTTCTATTAAGTTCCAGCTGTTGATGCCGTGGTTTTGTACATGCCAATAGAGCGGCGATCCTTTGGGCCACGCTTGAGTTTGCAGAATTTCCTCGGCCCACAGGCCGCTTTTGCCAGGGATCGCCAACTTTTGTTGCCACAAGGCTTGTTTGGCTCCGGCGCCGATGGACAGCGTTAACTCAAAACCACCCTCGCCGTCTAAAATCTTCCACCTGTACACCCGGATGCGCAGCAAATCTCCTGGCGCAATGGCAACCAAAGAGGGCTGCGTCGCAGTCCAGTAGTTACAATAGGTGGTCTTGACCTCATACCACTGATCGCCATCTTGCTCCTCTACCAAGACATCAGCGTCTGCACAGACGGTCAGGCCCTCGGAGAGTTCTGGCCACCAAGGATCTTGATCCTGCGTTACAGCCGTCCATGCGGTCGCTAAAGCCAGAGGACCAGCGTCACCGAAGGTGGCATCGACTTGAGCACGCCCATCCGCTGAAGAGGCATCCTTGTCGCCCGTATCTTCAGGCGTCGTTTGATCGGAATCTGCGGTGTCCGAATCGGTTGAATCGTACACGTCGAGGCTACTGTTCAGCACATCTTTGAACTCACCAGCGTCAATCGCTGTCGCTCCTGTATTTTCTTGGCCGCAGCCAATCAACAAGAGGCTGAGCACGACCCAAAGCAAGGGGCGGACACTCATGGTGCAGCCCCTTGAACAATCCATTGCTTAAGGAGTTCTTGTCGCTCTTTGTCCAGCGCTTGCTGCGGCGGCATCTGGTTGCCAATCGAGGGAGGGTTGCCAACGACCTTATGCCAAAGCCAACTCTGCTCGGGCGCGCCAGGATCGACGAGCTTCCAAGAGGGATTTTGTTTGGCTGAGACGCCAACGAGTCGAGAGTAGCTATCGCCAGTGAGGTCCAAACCAGCGGCTTGTTGTGTCGCACTGTGACATTTCGAAAACGTACAACTGAGCGCGAAGATTTTGTCTTGAACCTGCTTGATCTGAATGCTCGGCGGCGCGGTATCGACCGAAGTCTCGTCGGGCTCGAAGCTGTCTACTGCCGCATCAGTCTGCACCTCTTCAATGGTGTCGACGCTCGAGACCGTGTCGACCAGCGCACTGACATCAGTGCTCACGCTGTCCATAGAGTCGAGAGCCAGGTCAGTGGAGACTCCTGGAGCAGAGGTGCCTGAGCAGCCAGCGTAGATGATAGAAGCGGCCAACATGGACAGGCGAAGGTTGAGGGACAATCGCTCAATCACAGATTAAAGCCTCTGAGTCCATGGTTGGATAAATGAATCCGACGAAACCACACATGGCGTCGTAGATGTCTGAAAACCCAAGATTGAGCGCCTTGTCTGTCTTGTTGTTGTAGGTGCAAGACCACGTGAGCTTGTCGCCCTTTTTGATCTCAATCGCTGGAAGATATGGAGTGATCTCAACGTCTTCTACTGCTGTGGTGCTGTAAATTTTGGTGTTGTTGACGTAAGCCTCTAACAAGGTGCCGTAGGCGTGCATGTGGCCCGTACCAAAAATCAGTGTATAGGGCTTTTTGAAGGTGCAGCTACTCGATTGAGTGGTGATCTTTTTCGGCGGATAACTCACCTTGTTGTTAAAGGCCAGTAGCAATCCAACGCTGTTGGACACTTGAGACTTTGTGACCGTGTAGATGTGGTATTTGCCCTCAATCTTCTTGGTCTTCATGGTCGTATTCAACACGTGAGCTTCGAAGTATAGGCCATGTTTCGGCCCGATCCGAAACCCCGTTCCAGCTGGGAAGTTCATGTGCATGTCGTTGTCTTGAGCGCCCGGCAGTTCTCCCGTGGTGTACCAGGTCTTGCCATCACCTGGTGCGTGACCAGTCCCTTGCAAGCAGTCGACCGGTCCGAAAGCTTTTTTGGTGTTGGCGTCGTACATGCGGTCAACCCGCAGGTGATGTAAGCCGTATTTGAACTCCGAAGAGACCGCACTCAACCAGCGCTCGACCCCATCGGGCGGCAGGTAGTAGCACATGATGACCTCTTCACCTGGCTTGAGGGTGATGCCCTTGAACTCAAAAACTAGGTCATTTGGCCCTTTTGGCGGTGGATTCCATCCATCGACACTTTGAGCATCTGCCACATTACCGTCCACGGTGCCGTCTGTCCCTCCAGCATCACTCGCGGTGGCGTCTGAACTACCGTCCGCGCCGGAATCACCCGGATCGACAGCAGCATCTTCAATATCTTGAGCGGCGCTGGCATCGACGCCTGTGTCCACAGCGACATCGGTCACGACCACATCACCGGGAGGCTCTGAGGTGTCTTCAGTGGAGTCAGAGGCGACCGCAACGTCTTGTGTGGACACGTCGGACGCATCT
>PBTG01000046.1 GCA_002726535.1 Myxococcales bacterium
CTACCAATCGGGACCATGGGCGGGCTATGACAAAAACGGTACCAAAATCTTCTCAAATACCTACAGCCTTGGCATCGTCAATGGACCTAGCACCAGGTGGCATGACAACGGTCTTATAAAAACGAAAGGCACGTACAAGGATGGAAAAAAAGATGGCACTTGGTGGGAATATGCGGAGACAGTTGAGACTCGTACCTACAAACACGCATTCAGGAAACCTGAGCATTTTATCAAGCGCTGGAGACTAACCTACAAAATGGGCAAGCGGCTCTCGAGAAAATCTTCCGATAAAAAGATCAGCACGGATGAAGCCCAGCGTCTGAAGGAAAAGTCCTCGGTAAAGAAAAACTAAGCCACTGGAGTCTTTGACCCCAAACTGACCCCAAACGAAAAACGGCCGGTTAGCGTCACAGCTAAGCGGCCGTCTTCTTTGGTTGCGGGGACAGGATTTGAACCTGTGACCTTCGGGTTATGAGCCCGACGAGCTACCTGACTGCTCCACCCCGCGTCAGGGCTGCCCACTGTACGCAGGCCACGGCCCACGTCAAGCCTGTGGGCTGCTTTTTTTCAATTGCCTCGGAGGTCTTCGATCTCGTCGAGCAGTTCGATGGCCTCTGCTTGGGGGCTCTCGTGCCCTTGTGACTTTGCCAATGCCAGGGCTTTTTGCGTCACGGTCTCGGCCTCATCAAAGCGGCCAATCTCTAGCAAGCATTCGCCCGCGTGCAGCCACGCCATCATCAAATCGGGCTGCAGGCGGTAGGCGTCTGCGTACAGGCCTGCAGCCTCTTCGTGTTGACCAGCGTCGTGCAGCGCTCGAGCCAGAGAAAAACGCGGTGGCGACCGATCGGGAAAGCGCTCCACTAGCTTGCGAAAGCGCTCGATCCTTGGGTCCGTCATGAGCTCACTCCTGGTGTTTAAACCGACTCTGCCGATCTCAGCATTGGCTCGGTCAGAGAGATGATCCGTGCCACACTGAGACCAAAACCGTCAATTTCTTGCCGCGCGCAGCAGTGCCCAGATACTCGCCCCATACAGCCACACAAACACAGGCCGTTGGGGGACGAGTTGAGGAGACCATCACAACAAATGTACAGCGCTGAGCGTCAGGGGGTCGTCGAGGTGGCTCCCTTGCTTATTATCGCCGCGCTGACTCTCGTCGCGCTATCTCTGTGGATGTGGCACAGCGCCAGAGAAGAAGTCCAACGCTTCACGCCGCCGAGTTTGTTGCTCCTGCACGGCGTCGCTCCCAAGACGCCCCAAACCTCGCCGAACCTCGCGCCCAAGGCGCTCGCCCAACGTATCGACCCCAAGCTCGGCGCACAGCAGTCGCCGACCTTGCAAGTGCCCGCGCTCCCCAAGGGTGTGGTCGGCGCCCATTGGCAGCAAAACTCCGGGCGAGCCATGTTGATTCGACCAGATCGCTCAACGCTCAGCCTGAGTGTAGATGCCAAGGTCCAGGCGACCCTGGAGCGCTATCTCAAGCGCAAACAGGTCGACTACGGCGCCGTGGTGCTGATGGACCCGAAGACCGGCGCCGTCCGCGCCTACGTCGAGCATCGCGAAGCAGGCAGCGCTGTCGGACAAGGCCACGGCCTGACCAAAGCGATCGCCCCGGCAGCGAGCATCTTCAAAGTCGTCAGCGGCGCCGCGCTGCTCGAAGCTGGCGCTCACCCAGATGAAAAAACCTGCTTTCACGGCGGCAGACGCGGCATTAGCGCTGCGCTGCTCAAGCCATCGAGCCGGGACACGATCTGTGAGACTTTGGCCATGAGCCTGGCCCGCTCGAGCAACGTCGCCTTCGCTCGGCAGACCCTCAAGCGTCTGTCTCCCGATGCGCTGACCGACGTCGCCAGCCGCCTCGGTTTTGGCGAGGCCCTGCCTTTCGACATCGGTATTGACAGCTCAGCAGTGGCCATCCCAAACACCAAGCTGGGTTTGGGGCGCGCTTCTGCTGGCTTCGTCGGCAGCCGCCTGAGCCCGCTACACGCCGCCACCCTGGCGGCCACCATCGCTAACGACGGCTTGATGATGCGGCCCTGGCTCGTCGAGTCTGACAGCCTGCAGCCGGGCCACGTACGGCGACCTGAGGCGATTCGCCAGGCCATCAGTCCAGAGACGGCTCAATCTCTCCGCGCCATGATGGAGTTGACGGTCAGCCAGGGAACGGCTCGAAAGCAGTTCCGAGGTTGGCCGCGCGCCCTGTCTGGCGTCCACGTCGGCGGCAAGACAGGATCGCTCTCTGAGACCAAAGACGGCGTCTGGCGACACTACACTTGGTTCGTTGGCTTCGCTCCGGCAGACAATCCACAGATCGCCGTCGCAGCGGTCGCGGTCAACGGCAAAAAGTGGCGAACCCGTGGGCCAACGATCGCCCGACTTGCCCTGCAAGCCTGGCTCTCTCGGCGCCCGACAACGAGCGCATCAGGACCGGGCGTCGAGCGCTCGCTTTCGGCGGCCTCAGCGAAGGCGCCAAAGGCTACAAAGGTGCTTGACACCTCTCCCGAACGTGGGTAGAAGCCTGTCCTCGCCGCGGCGGACCGAGCGTCCTTCGCGCTGATTCGAGGCCTTGGCCTCGGAGCAAAAGTCCCACTCGGGGATCGTCTAATGGCAGGACTGGAGACTCTGAATCTCCCTATCTAGGTTCGAATCCTAGTCCCCGAACCAACGGCCCCAAGCCGTCCACTCTCGGCGATTACTGCCAATCGCGCCGAGAGTTCCTGCCCCGTTCGTCTAGCGGTCAGGATGCAGCCCTCTCAAGGCTGAGACAGGAGTTCAAGTCTCCTACGGGGTACCGGGCGGACGAGCATCACGCTCGTCCGCCCTTTTTGCTTTCAGGCGACAGAACTCGATGACCACCCGCGACGCGAGGGTTCAGATGAACGCGATCATCCGCCCTCCAAAATGGTCTGACTGGCGTTGGCAATTGCGCAACATGCACCGCCCTGGTGGCGAAGACCTCAGCGACCAAGAGTCTCAGTTTGAGGTGGGTGTCACGCCCTACTTTTGGGACTTGGTGCAACGCACAGGCGGCGTCGATGGCCCCCTCGGGCGACAAGTGGTCCCATCGGAGCTTGAACGAAGCGTCGCCCCCTTCGAACACGCCGACCCACTCGGCGAAGATCCTCACCGAGTCGCGCCCGGATTGGTGCGCAAATACCCGGATCGCGTGTTGCTGCTGGTGACCGATACCTGCGCCAGTTACTGCCGCTATTGCACCCGCTCGAGGTGGGTGGCAGGACACACCGAGCCCCTGGGTTCGGATGCCTTGGCCGCAGCCATCGACTGGATCAAAGCCCACCCGGAGATTCGCGACGTCCTGGTGTCCGGCGGCGACCCCTTGCTCTTGTCGAACCGACGTTTAAGTAAGCTGCTCGACCAGCTCAACGAAATCGACCACCTGAGGTTGATCCGAATCGGCAGTCGTGTCCCTGTTTTTGCGCCCATGCGGGTCGACGAAGCGCTCTGTGAGGCTCTGCGTCCACGCAAGATTCCGCTCTTTATGAACGTGCACATCAACCACCACGCAGAGTTGACTGAAGCCAGTCGACAAGCGCTGCGCTCGCTCGGAGCCGCAGGGATCTCGTTGGGCGGTCAGACCGTCCTGCTCCGCGGGGTCAACGACGACATCGACAGCCTCCGCGAGACCATGTACCGGATGCTGCAATGCGGGGTCAGACCCTATTATCTCTTTCACTGTGACCCAGTCCGCGGCAGCGCACACCTGCGGACGAGCGTCGATAAGGGCTTGGAGTTGATGAAAGAGCTTGTCGGTCACGTCAGCGGCATGGCTGTGCCCAAATACTGCATCGATCTGAAAGGCGCTGGAAAGGTACCACTGTGGCCAGACTATGTGGTCGATGCCGACGAGCAGAGTTGGACCTTCCGCGGCTACGGCGGCGTGGTCCAGCGCTATCCGCGCTAAAGCGGGCCAAAGCCGCCAGATCCGCCACCCTGGTGGTCATCTCCGAACTGAACGGTCGTCTCGGTAAAGCGAGTCAAAGGCCCGTCAAAGTGCATATTGATAGTGCCCAGCCCACCGGCTCTGTGCTTGCCAATGATGAGCTCTGCCGCAGTCTCTGGCGCGCTGCTGTTGTAGCGATTCTCTCGATAGACGAACATGATCATATCGGCATCTTGCTCGATCGCGCCGGATTCGCGTAGATCGGACATCATCGGCCGCTTGTCTGCTCTGGACTCCAACTGTCGATTGAGCTGAGACAAGGCCATAACCGTACAGTCGAGCTCTTTGGCGAGCCCTTTGAGGCTGCGGGAGATCTCAGCGACCTCCTCTTGTCGACTCTGACGATTGCCACCCGTGCCTCGCATCAACTGCAGATAATCGATCACCAGAAGATCCACCCCTCCGGTACGCTGGGCCACGCGGGTCGCGCGCGCTCGAACGTCAACGGTGGTCGCTCCGGGCGTGTCGTCGATGAAGATCTCGCAGCGCTCAAGCTCCATCGCCGCTCGGTCCATCGCGATCTGATCGGTATCGTCAAAGTTGCCTTCGCGCAGGTCTTGAATCTTCACCCCAGACTGCAGCGCAAGCAGGCGTTGCACCAACTCGTCGGCACCCATCTCCAAGGAAAAGAACATCACACGACAGGGTTGGCCGGCGCGCTCACCCGTGGGCACAGACTGCTGGGCGACCTTCAAGGTCATATTGAGAGCCAAGGCCGTTTTGCCCATGGCGGGTCGCGCGGCAAGGATCAGTAAATTCGTGCGGTGCATGCCCGAGGTGATCTTATCGAGTCGACTGTAGCCATAGGAGATGCCAACGGTGCTCTTGCCTTCGAGACGCGCCAGCTTAGCCCGTCGAGTCACCTCAGGAAGTACATCGGCAATCTTTTTGTAATCGGCCTGCACGGCGTCGTTCACCAGCTCATTGAGCTGCTGCTGAACCATCATGAACACGGAGTCCGGGTCCACGGCCATCTCACTGGCTTTGCCCTGGATCTGAGCAGCAGCCTGGATGATTCGACGAACCTGAGCTTGGCCTCGAACCAACTTGGCGTGATGCTCAATGGTCTGCACGGACCCTGGGCTCAGGACCAACCTGGTGATCGCGTCGTAGCCGCCGAGTTTGATGAGTTCGCCAGCGCGCTTGATCTCGTTGTACACGCTCGCGGCGTCAAACCCGAAAGGACGGTGGGCGTTTTGACTCTGCGAATGTGCCTGCCACAGCCGCAACATGGCGTCGAAGATCAGACGGTTGCGAATGTCGAAGAAGTCTTCGCCTTTGAGTTTGTCTGCCACCAACGCGAAGGCGTCGCCATCGGAGAGCGCTGTCGCCAACACCGAACGCTCCGAACGAGGTGCACAAGGCACCTGGGACAACTCGTCGGAGTCATAGCCACTCGCTTTGGAATCGGCGCTAGGCGAGCTCGTGGACTCAAGCTCGCGAACCAGAGACTCAACATCAATCCCTGCGTCGAAGTCGACGCCAACATCCGAGACACCTTCGACCCCCTCTCCCTGCTCTTGAGTACTGAAGGAGTAGTCGCCGTCATCGATAGGAGGCGCCTCATCGAATTGGCCCTCAAGGGTCTCATCTGCGAGTTGGTCGGCAGCCGGATCAGCAGCTGGATCGGTAGCCTCGTCTTGCTCTTCAGCACCTGCATCGACCTTCGCGACTGCGACTTCACCGACACTTTCGTCAGCGCTCACAGACTCGTCGACTTCAACAGACACAGCTGGTGAGTCTGTTGAATCGGGCAAATCGGGCGCAGTTGGGGTCTTTGGGTCAGTCATCGCGTTGAGAGTGCACAGCACGGGTAAAGAAGGCAACCAAGCACCTGCTCTCGATGCCTTGTTAAGCTATTGTTTTTTATGTTTATTATCGGTATCCCGTATCAACCAAAGAACCTAAGTTTCAATCGGCGAAACAGCCAGCCCTGAGCGATCGTGCAGGGTTAGAGCGCGACGCCGAGAGATCACCGCCGTACAATACGAGCACAACAAATCGCCAGAGGTCGAAAATGGTTGAGGATTTGCGCTAGATTCTCGCCTTATCCGCCGCGACGCCCGACACCAAAGTAGGCGAAACCTTCGGCTTTCATGGCCTCAGGAGCCCAGACGTTGCGGCCATCAAAGACCAAGCGGCATGCGGTCGCAGCAGCCAAATCAGCCGGAGAAATCCCGCGGAACTCAAGCCACTCGGTCACCAACAAGATCGCGTCTACGTTGGCCACCGCGCTTTGCCAGGAGTCATGATAGGTGACGCCTGGCCCAAGCACATCCTGGGCTGTCTCGGTCGCGACGGGGTCATAGGCGGCCAGTTGGACACCCTGCGCACGCAACTCGCGAGTGATGTCCACCGAAGGGGCCTCGCGCATGTCGTCTGTCTCTGGTTTGAAGGCCAAGCCCAGCAGAGCGACCCGCAGGCCCTTGAGCGCATCAGCGTCAAAATGAGCCACCACGCGCTCAGCGAGCAAAGTCTTCTGCCTGGCATTGACTCGCTCGACGGCGCCGAGCAGTTCCATATCGCAACCTGCTTTGGTACCGGTCTGATAGAGCGCTTGCACGTCTTTGGGAAAGCAAGACCCACCGTAGCCGATGCCAGCGTTGAGAAAGTGCGGTCCAATGCGTGCGTCGCTGCCAATGCCACGTTTGACGTCGAGCACGTCGACATCAAAGGCGTCGCAGACCCGCGCGATCTCGTTCATAAATGAGATACGCGCGGCAAGCATACAGTTGGCGGCATACTTGGTCATCTCGGCGGCGCGACGCGTCATAAAGAGGATCTGCTCGCGACGGTTGATAAAGGGCTTGTAGAGCTCCCGCATGGTGCGGCGCGCTCGCTCACTGTCGGTACCGACCACCACTCGATCGGGGTGCAAGAAATCGTCGATCGCTGCGCCTTCTTTGAGGAACTCAGGATTGGAGACCACGTCGAAATCAGCGTCTGGAGCACTCTGCTCGATGGCCTGCTCAACCTTGTCACAGGTGCCTACCGGTACGGTCGATTTACAGACCACCACCGTGTAGTCATTGAGGTGCGGAGCGATCCCATGAGCGACGCCGAGTACATGCGTCAAATCCGCCGAGCCGTCTTCACCGGGCGGAGTCCCCACAGCGATGAAGACCACATCAGCCTTGTCCACCGCGCT
Source organism: Myxococcales bacterium (assembly GCA_002726535.1). Taxonomy (GTDB): domain Bacteria; phylum Myxococcota_A; class UBA9042; order UBA9042; family UBA9042; genus UBA9042. The sequence continues at coordinate 7,110 of PBTG01000046.1, forward strand.
GGCGGCATCGGTGGTGAACTGCAGACGACCTGAGCGCACGTTCTCTTTGACCAAGGTCGCGAGACCCGGCTCATAAATAGGAATCTGACCATCGCGAAGGGTCTGGACCTTGGCTTGATCGATGTCGACACAAGTGACCCGCTGCCCGCCGTGAGCGAAGCAAGTTCCGGCGACTAGCCCAACATATCCCGTGCCGATAACGGCGACCTGCATGATTTCTCCTAAAGCAAACCAAAGGTGAGTGGCGCCGCTACACTTCGTCGAAGAAGTAAGGCTTAAAGACCTGAATTCGCTCTTTGTAAGTGTCCGGATCGAGGTGATAGCAAGTCGCAGCGATACTACTGAGCAGGCTGTTGCCGTCCTGTGGCGTAAAGCAAAATCCGATGACCTCGTGGTCATCTCGAACCGTGAGCGTCGATTGGACGATAACGGTCTGATTGAGGATTCGACCATAGAGTCCGTGATCGCGTCCAAACGAGAACACCGATGCGGTCGAGTTTTTATGCGACATCGCCACCAAGTCATCGGCGTTGAAGCGCGCTTTGACTTCATCGAGCGTGATGGGTGTGCTGCGACGAAGTTGGAAATACAGCGAGTGCATGTACTGCGTGTTGAGCTTCACAGCACTGGAAAACAAGTTTAAGTCGACGTCCTTGGTCTGATAGAGGTGAAACGCGTCGCGGGCGTGATGAGTGCCGAACTGGGCGTCACCGTGGTTGCCCACCGAAGGGGCCGGGATGAACTTGTCGTCCTGGCTCGTGTCGGTGGCTCGACGCATGCACAAAAAGCGACCGTCTTCGAGCACGCACTGGCCATCATCGAAGCCCAACAATCGAACCAAGATCGACAGGTTGTGAGTATTGCAGCTGACGACCTGGATGAACTTCTCACTGGTGCCATCGAGCGCGCTCGCCAGGGTGTCGTCATTGATACCTCTGGCGTACATGTGGCCAAAGCCAAACTCGGAACCTTGCGCGATAAAGAGACGATCGGCGCTCGTGTATTTCGAGTACACGCGCTCTTTCATCTTGTTGCCGATGGGCGTGCAGTCGATCACGACCGCGGACTGCTCGATGGCTTGCTCAAATGTCCCAACAGGCTCCATACCCAACTGCCGAAACGAGGCCATCCGCTCGTCATTGACGTGCAGCTCTGCGCCAGCCCGCTGCAGGGCCCACACTTTGGAGCGATCCGATTGCAGGGGCGTGTTTTTGTGAAAGAACACGCGCTCGATGCCTAAGGCCTCTCGATTGCGGACAAGCATCGCGATCAGGGGCTCACCGATAGTTCCGGTTCCAATGACAAAGACGTTTTTGTGGCTGGACATGAGATCTCTCCAAGGCGCTGTGCTAGGGGCGCTGACGAGTAGACATGCCGGCATCAACACGCCGACTGCGCGGGATTAGCCCAAACGAGACATCCAGTCAACGGATCTCCGCTCAGCTCTCTTCGGATGGGGTCTTGGTCACCCACCAAAATGCAGGCGCTGACAAACCATCAAAAAATATCAGTAATTTTCGACGATTAAATCCTGGCCCGAGGGTTGACGCAGAGGCCCTCAGAGCCGTACAATCGCGCACGCTCGCGAATAGGATTGTTCAGTCGACGAGATCGACAGGCCAGCAATCGATGTCAGCGAGTAGACTTTGGGAGACAATAGAC
>PBTG01000047.1 GCA_002726535.1 Myxococcales bacterium
ATCGAACAAGCCGTGAACCCCGGCTTGCCGGTATGGACTTCTCGGGAATAAGAGGAGTAAACCGTAACACGCCCCTCCACGATACCTGATTGAGGAGTCCCATCTTGGGGTCCCCACTCAGCGTGTCGGAACCTGTCAACAATCGGCCTCATAGAGATAGGACGAATAGTCCCAAACTTCAAATGGATGGAAGAAGTCGACTCCCGCAGCTGTCTTCACCTCGCTAGGCCTTTCTGTACCTACAACCATCAACGACTCGGGGGCAGCCTCTGTCCCAGACGCCCTGACAACACAACCAGTTTCAGGATCCCTCGGTCTCAGCGAATATCGCGTTTCCGGGTCTCCTTCATTGGCGTCATCTGCGTCAATGGGTGGGCCTTCGCTCCCGTCGTCGTTGGATGCTTCATGGTCAGTGGCCTCCGCCGGGGCATCCTGTACGCTAGGTGTATCGAAAGTGTCTTCCATCATCTTTTCTCCGTCGTTCTCCAATTCAGTCGATTCGACTTCGGCTTCCGGCGAAGAGGGAGCTTCTGATTCCCCCTCCGTCTCCGGCTTGGTAACCTCCGCCGCTAACTCGGCAGCTCGTTCTCGAGTCTGCCGCAAAAGCTCTTCTCGCTGTCTCACGAGTTCTTCTCTCGTCACTTGTTCATTCGTGACGTGTCCTTCCTCCTCCTCTGTTTCGGACTCGGAAGCTTCCACCCCTCGGTTCCGGAGGTAGACGGCTCGCGCTCGGCACTCGGCCGTGAGCACCCACCCTCCTGGCGAGGTTGCGGAGTTGCCCGAAGGCTCATACTGCGGAGCGATCGCTCCACGACTCTTGTCGACCATCAGGTCGTAATGGCTCCTATAGGCCTGGTAATGCTCGTGCCTCCCCTCTTCCGGGACGTGCTCGTGCGTGAGTTCTGCAAAATTGCGTCTTTGCAGGTACGCCTTGACGGCGTCGGGCACCTCATTCTCTGGGGTGTAGGCGCTGACGAGCTCGTCCTCGTGCACCGCCCTGCGCTGCCCTCCATGCCGCCAGGACACGATGTAGACTGGCGGGACGTTCCTTCCGTGATCCCAGTCCACCCGGTGGACCTGTGCTGGCCCCCGGCGCCTGATCAAGGCCCTTGGGGATTCCAGTATCTGCGGCATCGGGACCTCGTCCGTGCCGTCCCCGGATTCTCGATACGGGATCAACTGGTCCCGATTGAACGTGTGCGTCTGGTTCGGCCCATCCCGTTGCAGTTTATACACGGGATGTCTGGCTTCCAGTATCTCGAAGGGGCCATACGCTCGCGTTAGTAGCTTCTCTGCTACTCCCCTCCGTTGTGCGCGTACGAGCACTCTCTGACCTACCTGCAACGGAGGACTGGTGCTCGGCGCGTACCGTTTTCTCATTGCCTCTTGTCTGGCCTCCATCGTCCGGAAGGCTACTGTATAGGCTCGCTCGAGGATTTTTGCTTGTCTCTCGAGGTATGTCCGCTCGTCCTCTGCCGGTTCTTCTCGCCCCCGCACAATTTCATGGAGGGGATGCGTCGGTTCGTGACCGGTGGCGAGCTTATAGGGGGATACCCCCGTGCTACTGTGTGGGTACGAGTTCATCACCCTCTCCACGGTGGGGATGAGCTCCAGCCAGGTCGGGACTTCCACCCGCGGGTGCCGGTTGCTCGGCTCCTCGACAGGGGCTAGTTCGCCCCGTAGCGTTTCCAATACCGATTGTATTGCGCGCTCGGTGGCCCCGTCGGTTTGGGGTCTGTACGCCACGGTTTTCTTCGACTTCAAGCCTTCCCTCTTCATAAGGAGCTGGAAGGCCCGTCCCACGTACCGCTTGTCTCTGTCGCTGTAAACCTCCTCGAGGTTCGGCCACAGAGGGAGGACTCCAGTCTCGAAAACATTCGCTAAATTTTCGGACGTCAATCCCTCCTTTTTCGTGGGAATCAATTTCACGAGCTTGGACATTCGGTCTCGAATGACGAGGAGCATATCGCATGTCACCCCCTGTCCTGCCCACTTGCCCTTCGCTGCGGGCAGCTCGAGTAGATCCATCGATACCGATACTCCTGCCTTCCGCGGGTACGGCGTAGGCCGTAATTGATCCGCCCTGCGAGCTCGGTTGTTCTTTGATATCTGGCACCTGGGACAAGACGCGGCGTAATCCTTAACGGCCGCTTCCATCCCTTTCCAGGTTACCACTTCTCTGAGGACATCGAAGCATGCTTGTCCGCCTCGGTGTCCCCACTCATGCACCGCCTGCATAACAGCGTGCCTGAGCTCTCTCGCGGGCGCGCTGGCTCCCTCAGGTATTCTCCAGCGGCCCTTCGCGTCCTTGTACAGCTTAACGCCGTCCAATGTCTTGGCTACCACTCCCTTTCCCCCTCCAACCGCCGTCTCGCAGGTCGCGGAGAAATCTGCCTCCTCTTGCATCGCGCTCCGGAGGCGGTTCACGAAATCCGTGACGGTTCCTGAGAAACCTGTCAGCGGCTGAATGCCAGCCCCCGCCTGTATAAGGAGGAAGTTGGAATCCTCTCCGTCCGTGAGGATGGCCTTCCGGGTCCAGGCTGCCTGGATCCAATGGGCCATACACGGTGGTACCCAAATGTTCCCGAGCAAGCGCTGACGATCTTTGTCAGCTATCTGCTCGCCCTTAATCATGATGTCTGTGTCTCCGGGGTCAAGTCCACTGAGTGCTTCTTGAAGCTCCCAGTCCTCGGACGCCCTCTTCGTCACCCCCGTCTGGTCCACGTAGTCGTTGAGACCGTCGAGGTGTATCTTCGACTTTGCCCACGCCATGTTGGTGGCTGCAAAGCGGTTTTCGCGGACGGGCTTGCCTCTGCCCATCCTAGTTAGCAGGTCAGCATAGCTGCCGGCCGCTCCTTCCTCCGGGAGACTCGCCTCATGCGACCCCGGAATATTCGTCCAGAAGGTCCTGGATCGCCTCTGCGGCACGAACCGGGACATGTCGTAAGTCGCGGTCCGCGTGCCCGGAAGACTCGCAAACAGGGCGTCTACCTGCTTCCTAGCCTTCCTCAGTGTCGGGAACGGTGCCCGTTCCTCTTTTTCTTTTCCAAAATCCACGTTCTCGCAGCACCATCTCAATTGGCTGTTGGTTGCGAGGAGCTCGTGAATTAAATCTACGACCGGAGTGAACAGCTCCCGGTCGTCCTCCATGCCCTTGGCCCGTGGGTTGGCTCGAGAAAAGGGCTGGCAGGGTGGCGACGCTAGCAAGAGGTCCACCCTGAAGGGCTTCTTTCGTACTCTCGCATTGTTCGCTATCGTCCTGATGTCATGACCGAGGGGGAACAGCCCCGTCGTGTCGTTGGTAGCGAATAGTCTCGGGAACTCCCTCGCTACTCTCTCGTACATTTTCTTTATGACAGCACGGGCCGTGGGGTTGGCCTCCACTGCCACGTACTGTATCAGTTGCTTGTCGCTCCGAATGAGCCCCTTCCGTGCCAATATGGCCAGGGCCCTGAGCGTACTACCGCACCCGGCGGCCAGGTCCAAAATAACGGCTGGCCCAAGTGCCGTACCCGGGAGCCTCGACAAGAAGTCCGGCCTCGTATTCGAGACTCCGGGGATGTGCTTGAGGGATATATCGAATCCCGTCAAGAATTCCGCAAGGCGCCATTCTCGTGGCGACCTCAGCGATTCTTCCTTGGTAAGCAAATAAGACAACGCTTTGTTGTCTACCTCGATCTGCGTTTGGGCATACCGTAGGAGTCCCCCCCAGTGCTTCAAGCTCTGGTGGAGGGCTGTCAACTCCTTGTCGCCCGCCGAGTAGTTCAGCTCTGCCCCCCGCAGGGAGCGAGAGTAATAACCAATGGTTCTCCAACTCATGTCTTCCGAGCTTTCGCCTGCGGGCTGCATCTGCTCCAGCACCCCGCCAATTGCGATGTCGCTGGCGTCCGTGCTCAGACGAAAACCCGTCGCCTCCGCTATCGGGAGACGAAGCACCGGAGGGCTGCATAAGGCCTTCCTCAGCCTCATGAAACTTATCTCCTGTTCCTTGCCCCAGCGATACTCCACGCCCTTTTTCAGAAGAGCATTAAGACTGTGTGCGAGCTCGCTGAAATTCGGGATAAAGTCCCGAGATGCGCTCATACAGCCCAGGAAACGCCGAAGCTCGTTCACGTTTCGTGGTGGCTGTAATTCCAGAAGCCCTCCGAGCTTCTCTGAGCAAATACGCCGTTCTCCGGCGCCGACGATACAGCCCAATACGCGAGCGTATCGCTTGAAAAATTGCACTTTTCTTTCGTTGAGGTTCAACCCCGCGCTGGTCAGGATTCTGAAGACCTTATCCAGCGCATCCGCATGCTTCTGCGGTGAATCCTCGTTCGTAAAAACGATCAAATCGTCCATGTATGAGCAAACCATAGCATCGGGCCCAAACATGTGATCCCCCAACAGAGCATTGACAAGCTCGTTGAGTACGGCTGGACTGCCTTGCGCTCCCATCGGCGCCCTTGCAAAGGTGTAGATGCCGACGGGCGTACGAACGGGTAACAATTCCCTTGCCCTTTCCGTGGTCACAAGGGCATAAAATGACTCCGACACGTCCACCGCGGTCAGAATCTTGGCCTTAGCCAGTCTGTCCCAGATCTCTGAAATGGCTGGGATGGTACCATGCTTTGCGCACGTCAGGCGATTGAGGGGCGCGTAATTCACCACGAGCCTCCACGCCTTAGTAGTCCCGTCCGGGTTCTTTTTGGGCACTACGAAAACGTTCGATACGTGCCTCGGGTTTCGGGCCTTGATCAGTACTCCTTTGTTGATCAGTGCCTCTACTGCTTCGGCGACACGGGCCTCTCCTGCCAGGCCTAGCCGCATCGGCTTCGGGCTCCTGTAATATCGGACGCCCGGCTCTTTTTCCTCAATGTCAAAAGCGATCTTAACTCCATCCACTACGTGAGGCTTGGCCTTCGGATCGTAGTTCCGTGGCTCAAAAAGCTTCTTGTGCTCTTTCATCAGCACAGCTACATATTTTTGGCTGTCTCTTGTCAGCCTAACCTGGGACTCGCTCTGTAACAGGCGCTCCAGGCTGACGGCGTCGGGCTGTAGGTTCTCCTTGTCCGACTCATTCAGCTGCTTCCACATCTGGTTCAACTGGTGCTCCCGCTTCCTGCGGCGTTTCGAGCACCCCGAGAGCCGCGCCGGCTTCTTCCGATGCTGCTCCCTCACTCCTTCCCCCCCTGCGGGAGAAGGCTCAGCGGCGCGAGCTGTTCGTGATTCCACGTGCATGTTCATCAGCATTGCCACCGCTGAATCCAGCTGTATTAGCTGGTCCTCGGGCTTCAGTTCCTCCTCGCTCATCTCGACGAGGTCGGGTACTTCCCATGTTCTTGTCTTTGCTTCGGTCTCGTCTCGCGCGAGCCGCAGCAGGTTGAGTTGGGGATCGTACGTGAAGTACGCTGGCCGTGATTCCTGTATGCTGGCCTCCCCGTGTTGCACTCCATGATCTTGTGCGAATTCCCTGCCGACTATACAAGGGAACTTCAGATCAGGAACGCCCCAAAAACGAGCCGCTACAGCGGGCCCCGGTGCTTCGCCCTTGAGCCCGAGCCTGACGGCCACGTCTATCGCTACTGTACGAACAGTCGAGACTGTTCCATCGGCCAACTGGAAACGTTGAACGACATTTCGTGTAGCCCACGTGCCCCCTTGCCTCAGCCACTTGTTGGCCCAGTCAAGATTGCACAAGTTTAAACTGCTTCCAGTGTCGTATACAGCTATCGTTCTCGCAACGATCGCCGATCCTGCGATAAACACAGTGTCCAGCTCCACCATTCCAGATCCCTCAGGATCCTCCATTTGGTTGAGCTCTTTCGCTTTCGCGCCCTCTACCTCCTCCGCCGTGGGGGGTGAGGCGACGCTAGAGTATAGCATCTCAAAGTCCATTGAGCCTTCCGCTCGCGTAGGATCTACTGTCGCGGTCCTCGCCGCGTCCCAGCATCCTCGCGTAGGCTCTACTGTCGCGGTCCTCGCCGCGTCCCAGCATCCTTCTCGCGACTCTGGATTGGGGATCTCCAATCCCGAGCCGCCATCCCCCCCACTTCCCAGCTCAGCACCCCTCCACGGTCCACTCCGGCGGTCTCGCTTCTCCTTCAGCTTAGCTCGAAGCTTCGCTTCCAATTCCTCGCGATTTGCCGGGAGCCCTGCGTGAGAGGTCCCTGCGGGTTGTGGGGTCGGAACCCCTAGAGCCTCGGCTCCAGCTGGGTTCCGGCTTTTCTCGTTTCAGTGGCTGGCAGACGCCCGCGCTTTTCTAGCGCGGTCCCTCGCGGGCTGCCACCCCTTGTTGAATTGCGTCCACGCTGCCCGGGTCGCATCGTCTTCGCTCAGAGCGAACAACGGGCAGGAGACAATTTTCCTGTTCTCCGAGAAAGGGTGCGACAGGCACCTCTGGCACACCCCCGCGGTCAGGCTCTGTTCATAGAGCTTGTCGATCTCTTTCTTCCCTCGCGGGAGATCGTTCTTGGGTCTCGCGTCCTGGACTTCGCCGGTCTCCGAAAAGGCTCGCCCGAACTCAGCTCGGAGCGCCCTCAGAGCAGCTTCTCGCTGCGCTGGAGTCCTCGCTCCCGCGATGTTGAGCTGCTTCGCCTTCCCGGCCACAGTCTCCCTCACGGGGATATAACGGCCGTCGACGTAAGACAGTCGGTAGTGCTTAGCTTGGTTTTCTCGCCAGCCTTTAAATTGAGCCGCATGCGCAAAGGAGGCCGACGCACGCAAGATCTTCCTCAGGACGTCCAGATTGTCCTTTCCGAACTCGGAGTTCTCTTTGCCGAGGTCCGAGTTCAACCACTGCTTCGTGCGCACATACGCCCGAAGCTCCCGAGGCAACTTGTTCATGAAGAACGGCCCTCGGTAGATATGACTATCATAGCCATTCGCTTCCTCGTCCGGCCCGAGGTGTATACCTTTGTCGGTCGAGAGACGGGTGTCCCGACGTAAACTGTCGAGACTCTCCACAAGTTCATCAAGCGGATCACGCCCTGAACCCTTGCTGATGGGGTTGTACAGACGCGCCGCGTCGATCCGGTGGTCGCTGTAACTGAGCCTTGCATTGACGGCCACTCGGTTCATCGGCGGAATCAAAGTTTCGCCGATTCTGCGGACCAGCTGGTCCCATTGTTTCTTGCCCGGCTGCAGAATGGAGTTGAGATTAGACTTCACCCCATTGGAGCCGGACAGCGTCACCTTTTGCTGCCTTTCGTCATCCCCAAACCACCCGTCGGGTAGCTTTGACATGAGGACGTTTACGTACTTGCAATCCTCGAGCACGTTCCTCAACGTGTCCGAGGCTGGCCGATGGTGTTCGGCCTTCATCCACTCCCCGTCGGCATCCAGTTGATGCCATTCAAGGAGCACCTTGTCGCCGTCCAGGAAGCACCGAAGCGCTTCCCGGATCTTCTCTCCATTGCGGTCCGGACGTTCCAGCTCGTTGCTCGAATGATAGGCCACAAACGCTTTCCACTCGTTGAGCTCCTTGTTCCA
>PBTG01000048.1 GCA_002726535.1 Myxococcales bacterium
CGCCTACTGCTCAGGAGGATTTTGCACCCCCGCGGAGAATTATCTGCTGCTGATTCGTAACGAGGGCGGATGGCTTTTCAATCAGGTAGGCAAACTGCCTCCCTTCAGCGGAGATACGTGGTCGATCACGGTCCATGACCTCGACCAAGACGGATGGCAAGACCTATTCATCGGCAACGAATGGGGTGGCCACGGATGGCTACACAACAACGCAAATGGCACCTTTAGCAGCGCCGGAACCTCCATCGGCATGCGCCCTCATGCTCATATTATGGGCTCGGCTGTAGTCGATTTCGACCGGGATGGAGTCCAAGACTTACTGGTCTCCGACTATGGGGCCGACACCCTGTACAAAGGAGTCGGTGACGGCACCTTTATCAACGGCAGCGACAAGGCCGGCATCTTCTCCTTTGGTCTGACCGCGGTGGCTTGGTCATTGGTGGCGTCAGATCTGAACAATGACGGTTGGGTCGACGCCGCGATGACAACGAGCCTCGTGCCGACGCCGCAGACCATGTATGGCGTGGTCAACTACTTCGGATTTCAGCAAATCGCCGGCGCAGGGCACTTGCTGCGTCGCAACGACGCGGGAGTCTTCAAAGGACAGTGGCTCCCCTGGCCGGCCAAGGCCAAAGGCAGTATCTCTGTGCTCGCCTGGGCGGGTGCAGACTTCGACAACGACGGCGATATTGACCTCATCGGCACCGCGCTGCCGGGCTTGATGGCCTTGTATCGAAACGACAACAGTTCCAACGGGCACTGGTTGAAGGTGAAACTCACCAGCACAAAAAGCGCTCCAGGAGCAGAAGGCGCTTGGATCGATGTGTGGAGCGATGGCTATGTCCAGCGGCGCTACTTAAGCAATTCGCCCGGGCTAAACGCTGACGGCCCTTACCAGGGTCATATTGGACTCGGCTCGGTAAACAAGATCGACCTGATTCGAATCCGTTGGCCATCAGGTGCGCTTAGCGAAGTCGCCAACCCCAAAGTCGACAGTGAAGTGATGATCCAAGAGCCCTAAGAGGTGGCGTCGATGCCTGACCACTGCTCGCTTTGGGCCCACAAAGTCGCAGCCAGCTTGTCATCGCTGCCGTATGGATGCGGTTGTTTGGGGGCCGCCTTGTCCCAATAAAGCCCACTTTGACCTTGTGCTTCAGGGCTTGTCGCGCAATGCAACGTCGTCTCAGCGCCCTGCTCATTGCTCAACATGAAGCGTTTCAGCACCCAACGGACAGGCGCCGGCACGCCTCGCCAGATGTCCGTAGCGACCACGCCGGGGTGCAGAGAGTACACATCGATATCGTCATAGCGTCGCGCGAGTTCTCGTGAGAAAAGCACATTGCAGAGCTTGGATACACAGTACTCAGGCCAGCCAGAGACCGAGCGCGTGGGACGTTGTAAATGTTCCCATATAATGCCCGCCGTGCGCGTGTGCGCTCGACTGGCGACATTGACGACCCGCGGGCTACGGGCGCAGCGAAGGCGATCGATGAGCGCCATTGTCCAGACAAAATGGCCCAGATGATTGACGCCAAACTGGATCTCAAATCCGTCTTTTGTGACTCCACGACGACCGGCCACGCCAGCGTTGTTCACCAACACGTCGATAGGAGCATCTCGTCTAGCGAGCAGCTCCACAGTTGCGGAGCGGACTTGACTGAGGTCACTGAGATCCAAATGCAGAAACTCAACGTTGGCGGCTGGATTGTCTTGGACAATCCGATCAATGGCGGCGGCGGCGCGAGCCTCACTGCGGCAGGCCAAGGTGACCAATGCGCCTTTGCGAGCGATTTCACGAGCGGCGACTTCGCCGATCCCAGTGTTTGCGCCAGTCACCACGACCCACTGACCTTCGCAGCTTAACTCTGTCATCAAAGTCTCCTTTGTAAGCGACCATCTTGAGCTTGACCATCACCATTGGCAATGTCGAGCCAAGATCAATGAAGCGCGCCATATGGCCAGCAATCGCATCATACAACTCGTGACCCGCGCGCTACCAGTACTGGTGTCTCTTGTAATCATGGCCTGTGGTCAGACTCACAATACGGCGCTCCACAAAGCGAGCCCACAGCACCGGCCGAAACGTCTACCACAGAGCGAGCGGGTCACGACGAACGCGAATCTCCAAGCAAACATGAACAAGGGCGCGAGTACGCCCGTCGAGTCCCGAGCCTGCCTGGGGTTGCCCGAGGACAAACCATCCTCTCCAGCTTCCAAAGGGCTCAATGTCCTCAACACAAGCCTATCGCTATGCTCTGAGCAGCCTGTGACCGGCTGGTTCCGAGATGGGCACTGTCGAACGAGTGCTCAAGACCGTGGGCAACACACCGTCTGCGCGGAAATGACAGAGCGCTTTTTGCGCTTCACTGCCAGCAAAGGAAATGACCTATCGAGCCCGTCGCTCCGACACGGATTTGCTGGCCTTCGCCCTGGAGATCGATGGTGCTTGTGCGCGGCTCGGTGGGCTGAGGCGTACCGAGCCGGGGTCGCTCCCAAACCGATTTTGCAGGCAACCGAGCAATCAAGCCTGCAGGTCATCGCGCTCGATGTGCTGGTCAAGCAGGCTCAGGCAGACTCGGTCGATTGACCCTATCAATCCGACCGGCGTAACTCACGACCACTCAATCATGTAGTCCATGCTGTGGCCAATCTGCGAGGAAAATCTGCGGACCGACTTGGCGGCCATTTTTTCACTGAGCACAACCGGTATGAGACTGACAATTTTTCCGCCCAATCCCGTTTGCTCACCCGTCAAGCCAGCTTGAGCTGAAGCTTCTGCATACCCCAAACAGGCCTTAAGCCTCCCGCTTGTCTGTAACAAGGCAAAGAGATCGCGAAAGATGATGAAAGCGGTGTCATTGGCGTGTTTTTGCCAGTTCGCTGCCGGTAGGAAGTCTGCCAAATGAATGAGCTGGTAGTTCAACTGGACCCATAACTGCTCGGCGGACAACTCCATAGGCTCATTGTCGATGACCCGGTGCATCGACACGGACTTCAAACGGTCGAGTCGCTCGATGTTGTTCCAAAGCTCTCGACGAAGGGGCAGGTCGTACAAAAGCCTGAGCACCGACGGAAACGCTTGAACATGAATCCATTCGGACTCGGTCATCAACGCTTGTAAGGCCGGCATCTTTTCGGTCTCCATAGCGAAAGTGTTGGTGCCGGTCCCCAAGATTGAGTGCAAGAGCATCACGACAGCGGACTGCGAGGGGTAGTGCAGGTGCGTGTACTCGTAGCAGAAGTACAAATGGTCGAGAAAAGAGCCGTCGGCGTGCTCGACATCAAAGTCACACTGCTCAACCAAAAAGCGCAGTAACTCTTCACTGACCGCAGGTAAGGGTTGGGCCTCGCTGAGTTGTTGATACTTGCCCTCGATGCGATCGGCCGGCTGGTCTTGCCAATTGACATGCTTCGCGATGCGCGTCCGAATCACAAAACGAGGCAGAGCACCTTGCAGGGTGCTAAAAATAGTCTTGCCCAGATCAAAGTTTTCAATCGGCTTCACATCTACGGCGCCCGCATGATCGAGCACTGCCGCGTTCACCAACGCGGCTTTCCGTTGCATGGTGTGAACAGGCACTTCAGCGGCACTTTGTGTCATCGATGACCTCTGCGATAATCTCTGGAGCCGTACAATCGTTGCGGTAGATACCCCACTCAACTCCTTGCAAACGCTGCCTCGGCCGTAAGCCCAACGCAAGAGAAGATCTCCGAAAGACGCACAAATCGTTGGCGTGCTCAAAGTTTTCAGACCCCTGTGTTATGGTCGAACCTGTCTTTGACAACGACCCAAATCCCAGGGAGAGAAGATGGCCCACCAAGCCCTTGCCATGAGCGGAACGGCTGACAGTCAACGTGCAAGTCAGTTTGATTCCTTGGATCAAGCGCTCTCCGTCCTGTCGCGTCGAAAAGACACATTCGCACAACTTTCCGTCACTCAAAAACTCGAACTCCTGCGGCAGTGCAAGGCAAATCTGCAAGATGTCGCTCTGCAGTGGGTCAGTTCGTTATGTGAGGTCAAAGGACTCCCTTTGGACTCGCCTCTCGCTGCTGAGGAGTGGTGGTCGCCCTATCACGTCAATCGCCACTTGACCTTAGTGATTGAAACGCTCGAAGACATCGACCGATATGGGAAACCCAAACCCGATCTCAGCCAAGCGACGATCACAAATGGACGCTTACGCCAACAAGTCATTCCCTCAGACTTCTATGACAGCTTGCTCTTCGGAGTGCTCTACGGAGTCAAGGCTGAGGTCGTCTTCAGACCCGGGATCACCGCTGAGCAAGCTCGAGCGAAGCAAGCGTCGTTTTATCAACAGAGTTCACCTTCAGGCGCTGTCAACTTGATCTTGGGTGCGGGAAACGTCTCGTCGATTCCGGTGATGGACGTGTTGACCAAGATGTTCAACGAAGGTCAAGTCTGCATTTTAAAAATGAACCCGGTCAATGAGGCCTGCGGTCCGGCGCTTGAACAAATGCTCAAACCCCTCATCGATCAGGGCTATGTTCGCATCGTCTACGGCGGCGGGGACGTCGGAGCGTATTTGTGTCAACACGAAACGGTCGACGAGATCCATATCACCGGCTCGGAGCATACCCACGACTTGATCGTATGGGGACCTCCTGGCCCAGAGCGTGACCGACGCAAAGCCGCCAATGAGCCTTTGCTAGCGAAAAAAATCACCTCTGAATTGGGCAACGTCACCCCGATGGTCGTGGTCCCAAGTAAATACACCAAAAAACAGCTCCAGTTTCAGGCTCGAAACGTTGCGATGATGCTGACCAACAACGCGTCCTTTAACTGCATCGCAGGAAAAATGCTGGTGATGAGTCGGCACTGGCCGCAGCGAGCTGAGTTCATCGGCATGATCCGCGAGATCTTGCGCAATACAGCGCCGCGAAAGGCGTACTATCCGGGTGCACAACGGCGATATGAAAAGCTCACGGAGGGCCGAAATCTTGAGCAAATTGGCCAAGCGAAAGATGGCGAGCTTCCCTGGACGCTCATCGCTGGTTTAGATGCGAACAACCAAAGCGAACCCCTCTTTCAAATCGAGCCCTTCTGTGCGCTTTTGTCCTTCGTTGAACTCGATGCAGCCGACCCAGTCGCGTTTATGAAAAGTGCGACAGAGTTCTGTAACGAAACGCTCTGGGGACAACTTGGCGCAACGGTCATTGTACCGCCTTCTATCGAGCGCCACCCAACGACTGCTCAAGCCCTGGCTTTGATGCTCGATGAGCTTCGTTACGGCGCGATCGGCGTCAATCAATGGTCTGCCGTAAACTATTCGCTTGGAGTGACGCCTTGGGGCTCTTTCCCCGACAATACACTGCAAGACATCGGCAGCGGCATTGGGTTTGTGCACAACACACCGATGTTCGAAGGGCTCGAAAAGAGCATCTCGAGGGCCTCGATCGTCCCGGTACGACTTCCCCCTTGGATGCTTGGGCACAATCACGCACATGTGGCCGCGAAGCATTGCGTGAACTTTGAAAATGATCGCTCGATCTTGACCCTTGTGAAGGCGGCGCTGGCGGGTATTCGCGGGTAGAGCAGAGTTAGGCGTTGTCGAACTGACTGCCGCACCACAACAGGGCGTCTACAAGCGCGTCGCGCTGGTCAAATCCATCTAAGTTCGGATGAGAGTCGACGATACTGAGTAACTGATCGAACTCATCGCAGCGTTGTGCCCAGAGCGAGCGCGCAAGCGACGACGCATCGGGCTCTATCAACAGTTGCTCTTCGACCCAATCGAGCAGTTGAGCACTCCGCTCTTGGAGCAAAAGCAGACGTTGAGCCTGCGATAACGAGATTCCAGCTGCACGGCTGAGCGCTAGCTCATCGGGCCATTGAGTCAATCGCTCACCGATATCGACGATCATGTCCTCGTACTGCTGAGGCAAGTTGGCGTGTCGAATCGCGTTCATCCGCTCGAAGATCTCTTGGGTCGATCCGAGCGTCCGCTCCATCCAAGCTACCGAACGTAATGCAGGTTGAGGCTCGCAAAGAAGTCGCCAAGTGTCACACAACTCCTGACAGACAATGGTCAACGCTTGAGCCTGCTCAAAGCGTCCCATCCGTCGGACCATATCGCTGATCTCTCCTTGCTCCTGCACCAAAAACTCAACAAAGCGTGGCAGCGCCTGAATCTCTCCTAAGAGAACCGGCGCTGTCCCTTCGTGCTTCAACAAGGTCGCTTGGCGAGTGATCTCCACCAGCCGAAGACGCGAAGCCACCAAACGACTGATGTCGCGAGTCGCCCGTCTTTGACCGCTGAAATGCCGCGCATAGCGGTGAAGCACCCAACGAACATCCTTCAACAAATTGACCAGTTGCACATGGTCGTCGCTGTGCGTTTGTGGCTCGGAAATCAGAGTTCGCCACTGCTCGAGCCGCTGTCGGCCGACCTGCAAGGGTATCGAAGCGTCAAAGCCGTCGATTTGCGCCGCTTGTTGCTCGATCTTATCGAGCACGGAATCTAGTTCTGAAGCCAACTCTGTGGCGCGCTCAGAAGGCACCATCCAGCGCGGCCGATTGTCGACGTAAAAATGTAGGCGACGACAGAGTCGCTCCATGTGGTTGAGTTGATGCTGACAATGGATCTCGGAGGACATGGACGAACTACAGGCGATATTTGTACCCAACCATGACTTGACGTGGCATGCCGGGTCGGGCTCCAAAGGGGCGAAGACTCACCACCTGCGCACTGTCTAACAAATTGCGGACGTTGACGTACACTTTTCCCCATCGTCCCAGATCCACATTGAGCGCGGCGTCGATGATCGAGATCATGTCGGTCTCCAACACATCGTCTCCGTCACTAGCGGCGTTGCGCATCGGTGACGCAAAGCGACCGTTGATCCCAAGATCAAATCGCCCCCATCGGACACCGGTGGCAATGGACCACTGATGCTCTGGGACATAGGGCAAAGAGAATCCGACCTGAACCTGACCCCACTGCGGGTTCGATGAATAAAACGCTGTTTGAAACTCACTTTGGGTCAATGTGTAGGTCAGCGATAGAGGCACGTGGATTCCACGACTCGGTGTCAACAACACGCCAGCTGTCGACTCAAGACCCCAGATCCACACTCTTCCGCCGTTGAACTCTTGACCAATGGTGTCGATATCGCAGCCGGCGCTAAAGCTGCATGTCCCTTTGATATTGCTGTAATCGTTGAAAAAACCGATCGCTTCGAAGCGTATTTTCGACTTGTTCCAACGGACTCCAGCCTCATAATTCCAGCTCAACTCAGGCAGCACACCTGCCTGCTGGCCAGGGCTGACGGGGGTGAAGCCGCGGTTGACTCCTGCGAGCACCCCGAGCCCTTTTATCGGCTCCCACAAGATACCCAACCCAGGAACAAAGGTCGTGTAGGGATCTTCAGTGTCATCGGTGTTGGCTTTGGTGTCGGTCCACGTGTTGCCAATGTGCTCGATTCGCATTCCGGCGCTGAGTCGAACCTGTCCGATCTGAACGGTGTCCTGAGCCCAACCCGCTAGCGCTAAGGTCGTTCCAGTGACGTCACGCAGATTTTGGCGTGTAGACTCACCAGCCACCAAGGAGCCATCGAGCATGAAGAAGGTCTCTTCGATGACAGAGCGCCGAACTTCATCATGATGCAGACGCAGACCTACGGTCAGATCGTGTTTGACAGCTCTTCCAAAGAGGCGACCAGTGACAAAGTTTCCTGTGAGTTGGCTCTGGACGCCCATGGAGGTGAACTGACGGGCATTGGTGCCCAAAATAAGCCCTTCAGTCTCGTCGGTGCTGTCCATCTCACCGCTCAGGACACCATAGAGTACAGAATTGCTACCAGAGGCCGGATTGGTGAGTACTTCATCGACTGTCTTACCCACAGCGAATCGAGCGAGCTTGCCCCAAGTCCGCTCGAAGTGATGCCGGTATGCATCGGTACGTAGCCGCCAGGACTCGTTAAATCGCACCTCATGGGTGGCCTTGAGCGCGAAACGATTCCACTGCATGAGATCATTTTGAGTGCCGCTGTAGCGACGCCATGGATTGGCTTTAAAGTCTGCGTCCGAGAGCCCGGTGTAGCTCTCATGACTCAACTCATCGCTGAAGTCTGCGCGCAGTTCGAGCGATTGCATGAACTTGCGATTGGTTGAGGTATTGAGCCGGAGTTTGCCAAGTACCTCCCACTTGCGAAAGCCGGTCGGACCACCGCTGTCGAGTTCCTTAAAACCAGAAGAGCGCAACCCGACGCCCTCAACCCACCAACCCACGTGGCTCAGACTCTCTCCGTAACCCAGATGCGCTTTTGCATATCCAAAATTACCGCCGGCCAGGTCGGCAATGATCAGGCGCTCCGTTGGGATCGGTGCGCTGAGTAGATTGACCGCGCCGCCGACTGTCGCCGGACCAAAGCGCACGCCAGCGGGGCCCTTGAGCACCTCAATACCAACGAGACGGGTCACGAGCGGAAAGAAATAGGCGGCTGGCGCAGCGTAGGCGCCGGGGGCAATCAAGACCCCATCTTCCATCAGAGTGACCTTGGCAGAACGCTCTGAATTGGCTCCTCTCATACCGATGTTGGGACGCAATCCATACCCGTCTTCTTCGCGAACGTATACGCCAGGGATCTCAGCGAGCCCACGGTGGATATCGTCTGTCTCAAATCGCTCGAGTTGTTTGCGGTTAACCGCGTGAGCACTTCCGGGAATCAGAGCGCGACGGCGACGATTGCCGAGTACTCTGACGGCCCGAGCTCGATACACAAGGGCGCGAGAGCTCTGAGTGGAGCTCACAGATTTGGCAAGACCAACCGGCCCCGCAGCCCACACCTCTCCACACAAAATAAGTGCACACAGCAGCCAAATTCCAACGCGTGAGGCCATCGTGTCGATCTCCATCGCAGAACAAAGCTTCTGCCTATGAAAGTGATATTCACTTTCATTGTGTAGCGCACGCGAGAGTACAACACTCTTTGATGAAATCAACCATCATACCGACCCGTACGGACGCTGTGGGGATCGCAACCTTGAAATCAAATCACAGAGGGCTCAGCATCACGTGCAGAGCGGGCATCTCCCCGAAACAACCAAAGAGCGTCACTATGGCCAGCCACGAGGACACGCAGGAATTCGCTGCGGTACACACGAACAACGCCCCCAAAGCCATTGGCCCTTATTCTCAGGCCATTTCAACCACTCCGGGAAGGATGGTGTTTACCAGTGGGCAGATCGCGATCCTGCCCTCGACTGGAAAACTACTCCGGGCCGACATTGAAGAGCAGACTCGGCAGGTCATGACCAACCTCCGCGAGGTCTTACAAGCGGCCGGCGGGGACCTCGCCAACCTCGTGAAAGTCACGATTTTTCTAAAGAATCTCGAAGACTTTAGCATGGTCAACGCGGTATACTCTTCCTATCTATCCTCTCCTTACCCAGCACGAGCGACGATCGAGGTCAGCAGGTTGCCGATGGATGCGTTGGTTGAGATCGAGGGTGTCGCTGTGATTTGAGCAGCGAGTTCAACAAAGGAATATCTGTGACTGAAGACAACCAAAGTACATCGTCAACGGAGTTCGATCTCGTCGTCCTGGGGGCAACTGGCTTCACCGGACGGCAAGCAGCGAAGTGGATCAGCGAGTGGGCGGTCAGCCAACGACCCGAGCTTCGTTGGGCTGTAGCGGGTCGAAATTCAGACAAGCTCGCGAAAGTGGCGGCATCGCTAGGGGTCGGGCCAGCACCGGACGTCATCCAAGTGGACACCTCAGACAAAGCTGGGTGTGCTGCCCTCGCCCAACGATGTGCGGTGCTGTTGACGACCGTCGGGCCCTACGCTCGCTATGGCGAGCACGTCATCGCAGGCTGCGCCCAGGCTGGAACCGATTACGTAGACATCACGGGAGAGACTCCGTGGGTTCGCCAGATGATCGACAAATACGATGAAGTCGCTCAGAGCACAGGCGCCAAAATTATCCCATTATGTGGGTTTGATTCGATCCCCTCTGATGTCGGCGCGTACCTAATCTGTCGAGCGCTGCAGGCAGCCCAAAGCCAGCCCACGGACGTGCGAGCGCTTTTTTCGCTAAAGGGTGGCTTGAACGGTGGAACCTTGGCCTCAGCGCTGAACATGATGGAGCTCAAGCAAGGCCGAAATTTGTACCACCCACACCTGCTGACCCCTAGCGATGGTCGCGAGCACTTGGCATCAAAACAGCCTAGAGACTTACAAAAACCCCGCTTTGATGAGCAACTCAACAGCTGGATAACTCCCTTTATGATGGCGCCTATCAACACCCGGGTCGTCCGCAGAACGGCCGCTCAACTCGGCATACAAGGACAAGGATACGGACCAGAGTTTCGATATTCCGAAGCTATGCGCGCCCGCAGCAAATGGAGCGCTTGGCAGGTCGCCTCCATGTTGGGCGTCATCAATGGGTTAGGTAGGAGCTCAGTGGGACGCACCATGCTCAAGAGTTTCGGACCAAAGCCGGGTCAAGGCCCTAGCGCTGCGACCATGGACGGTGGCTTTTTCCGAGCGAAGTTCTGGGCGCGCGGCGACGATGGACAGATCGCCCGAGGGCAGGTCAGCTCCAGTGGAGACCCCGGAAACCGAGTCACAGTCAATCTGCTTTGTACGTGCGCGACACTCTTGCTCACTCACCGCCAAGAGCTCTCAGAGCGCGTCGGATTTCTGACTCCAGTCAGCGCCTTCGGAGATCATCTCATCGACGCGATGCGTGCGCTTGGTATGACCGTCGAGGCCTCGATCGACCAGGGGGCCGGGTGAGCGGATCGACCCAACGAGCGGGCGCTACCCAAGACGAGACACCCTTGATTCACCAGGGCAACAACCCGATGAATCAACCGCTGCCTTTAGCGGCCACGACGCCTCGAGAGGCCCCGCCGAAGCCCCTGATGGACCCACAACGATGGTGGGAGTCGCCCCTACCGTGGCGCCACCCAACAATGCTCGCGCCAATGGAGGGGGTGAGTCACCCTACCTTTCGCTCCATTATGGCCGAGCGAGGTGGCCTTGGGATCGTCTGCACAGAGTTCGTGCGAATCTCGACCCAAGCCATTCGCCCCACCAATCTGTCCAAAGCTGTGGTGCACCAATCGAATATGCCTTTGAGCGTTCAAGTCATGGGCAATGATGCAACCTTAATGGCCGAAGCTGCTGGATGGATGGCTCAACTCGGCGCAGATGTGGTGGACATCAACTTAGGTTGTCCCTCTCCGCGCGTGGTGCGCCGCGGAGTCGGCTCTGCCATGCTCCAAGATGTGGACCTGCTGCGCCGCGTGCTCGCTGCCATGCGACAAGCGGTCCCAGGGATGTTGAGCGCCAAAATCCGCGCTGGTTTTGATCGGGCCGATCATTTTTTGGCGGTCGGTAAGGCCATTGAAGAGACTGGTGTGGATTACTTGGTCGTTCATCCACGCAAGCGCTCTGACTTTTACCAGGGAGTCGCTGACTGGCGCATTGTCCGCTCGCTCAAGCAGCACCTGTCGATCCCGGTGGTTGGCAATGGAGACATCTGGTACGCCGAAGATGCCTTTCGCATCCGTGAGGAGACTGGCTGTGATGCGGTCATGCTCGGTCGACCTGCTCTGCGCAATCCATGGATTTTCCAGCAGATTGAAGCGTTAGCTACAGGGCAATCGCCGCACTGTCCAAGAGGCAGGGAACTCGCGATATTTTTGCGAGTCGTGGCAGAGCGATACCGCCAGGTGTACCCCCACGACAAACACGTCATCGGAAAACTCAAAGAGTGGACCACCTACCTGTCGAGAAGTGCGCCCGCCGAACTGCAGATGCGTGAAGTCCTGCGTAGCCAGACCGTTGAGGAACTCTTGGATCGTTTTGAAGCGAAAATGGATCCCATGACAGCGAATCAACTCGATCTGCATCCCGATGGACACCTGAGCTACGAACGTCGAGGTTCTGCCTTACGAGCCCAATGAGTAACCTTCACTGGGGGACGACGCTTGACCTCCGCGATGCATCGCACCATGTTCGTCGCCGGGGGAGGCGTTCAGTTTGAACTGTCATATGCAAATGAGGCTGTGGTGCCTGGCGCTATGTTGCGTCGTCGTGAGCGCTTGTGTTGACGAGCCCGTCGCGGTGTACCGGGAGGTCGTGCACCTAAAAGGGGCTCCCTACGAGCGGGGGCTGGACCACGGCAAACGACTTCGTCCACGGATCCGCGCCTTTTACACGCAGCTTCTCGATACTGCTCTACTGCCCAACCTCAACCGAGAGCAGCCTGCGATTGCGGGGTTTCTCAAGCGCTACGCTGGCCCAAGCTACGCTGATGGTCAATTCAGCTACCGAGTGCTCTTAGAGATGGCTCAAAGTGTTGAGACGCAACTACCCGATAGGTATATCGATGAAATGCGTGGGATCGCTGACGGCTCAGGCCTTACCTACGAGCAAGTACTGATCCTCAACACCTTCCCAGATACCGTGCTGGCGGTGCGCAGTGTGGCTGCAACGCTGCGGCTGTCCCGAGGACCACGCATCAAGAGTTGGCAACTGCTCGGTTGGCTCAATGACCAAGGTGCTCAGCGACCAGCCCAAACCTATTCTCCCTCCTTTACAGCTCTCGCCGCTGAAGTACCCACAGACGTACGCATCCGCTTGGTGCTCACCGACCCTGAAGGGATCTCTGCTGACACCGTCAGACTCCAACTCGATACCCGAGTGTTTCCTCCAGGTGACCCGGCTGTCACGACCAAAGCGCTGCCGAACGCTGACGGAAACATGACCGATATGGAGGTGATTTTAACGCCGCCGGAGCCGATGCCTGCGGCGACAGTCTTGTCGCTGATCGTCCAATCCGCTGACACCACTATTGCTGATGACCCCTTGCCAGCCCATCCACGTTTTGGCCGAGAAGAGACCTTGACGCTGTCGACCCTCGGGTATGGGTTGAGCGCCGAAGAGGTCGCGAATGTAGGCGTCGATGATGGAAGAACCCGGCCTCCTCCTGTCGCTTTTGCCCTCAAAGGAAGCGCCACCAAAGATGGCGCCCCACTACTTGCACAACATTTCGCACTGCTCGATGCAGGAGCCGCCCACGAGGCGACAACGGTCTTTATTCATCATCCCACGCCGGGTGAGGACACGCGCAAGCATGCCTACGTGAGCTGGGCTGGTTTGACTTGGGGTTTCTCTGGAATGAACACTTCAGGACTCGCCTGGGCCTGCAATTTTTCTGACACGCTGGACACGGCGATCCTCAAAGATCTGATCCCGCAGTTGTCGAAACTCGACGAGGCCCAACTGACCGCGACTGGCTGGCCAATCGGCCTCGCGATGAGAGAGGTTTCAAGGAGCGCGAAAGGCGCACAGCAAGGCGTTGAGATTCTACCGAACATGCAGCACGTCAACGGTTGGAACTGTCTGCTCGCCGACGCCGATGGCCAACTCCGACTTGCAGAGATCGATGCAGACGCCGAAGCCTTCCCAAACCCATTGAGTCAAGGCGTCACCGTCGTCCAATGGCAGGGATCCGCGGTCGCCTCAGCAGCGAGCGACACCGAAGACGATCTCCGGGCAGCGGTGCATTACGTCAGCAATACGCAAGACGTCGACTCGGCCCTACCCATTCTCGCGGAGTCGCTGCTCGCCCCGACGGGAGCCATCGTGCGGGTCGATGTTCAACGTGAGGTCAGCACCTACTTTTTCAAGAGCCTATTGGCCTTTCACAAACTCGGAAAAGTCTTGGCTCAAGGGCGAGGATCCTGGGATGTGGCGATGGCGCAGCAAGTGCTCGGTCGTCCCGCCTTTGTCGATCCAAGCGACAGTATGAACGCAGTGGTTATGGAGCCGAGCAAAGGCTTGCTACACAACGCCATGGGCAAAGTCCCAGCAACAGACGCCAGTTGGCAGACCGTTGATATCAACGCGGAGGCTCCATGAAGCGCCTCGGTTTGAGACTGTTCGTCGTCGCGTTGTGCTCGAGTTGGGCAAGCGTCAGTTGGGCGGGGCTTGGAGACACTTTGCCGCGAGGCACCTTCTTGCTGGACAGCTCGTACATCTTCGCTCACACCAACAAACAGTTCGATCGAAATGGCAAGAGCGTACCTTTGCTCGCCCCTGTCGAGCGATACGAGGCCGGCGCGGGCTTGCAAGGAGTCATTCGTGCCAACCCGTCAGTCGATCAGAAGATCGTGGCCTTGCAACTTTTGTATGGCATCACCGATGACTTAACCCTCGCGATTGGCGGGCCCTTGAGCCTCTCGACCGAAATCGAGACCAACCTGTCTTGGCAACCCGGTGATTATCAAGCTTCCCTTGGACGGCCCTACTCAGAGACAGACTTTTGGCAGTGGGCTGCCTCCATGGGACAACCCAAGCCGGCACAGCGAGGGGTCAGCAACGTCAACACATGGGGCGACTTGGTGGTCGCATTTCGATTGCGACTGCCTCGCTCTCAATGGATGAAAGACCATCACGTAAATCTCGCCTTAACGCTTCAAGGTGCGCTGCCAACAGGCCGTGAAAAGGACCCAGAGGAATTAATTGAGATTGGAATGACGGCGTGGTGGCTACACAACTACGGAGACCTTGAACTGCACCTCGCAGCTGACTGGCGTCCCATTTGGTCCGGGGATGTCGCCCGTTTGACGCTCAGTGCAGAGATCTACTACGCCTATCTTCGTCCCAGGACTTACGACACTCCGCGAGGGACCAAACACCCCTTGTTGCTAACATTTGCGCCCTATGTCGGCCAAACCTTCGAAATCGATGGCGGCGACTGGCAGGTCGCTCGGATGCAGGTGGAGTGGGCCCCCTTTATCGGTCCGACTCTTGGTACCTGGATGACTCGAGGCTCTGTGGAGGCAGCCAATGCCTTCCCGCCGATGCTCTCTTTGATGCTCCAATACACCTACGTCAATCTCTTGCCCAGTATTTGGAAGAGTAATTATCCCATCTGGTCTATCGAACAGGGAGAGTTTTGGGGCGCTGGATTCAAGCACATCTTCGCAGCTCAAGCGACCCTAAGTCTGCTTCGAGTGGGCGCCCCACTGATGTTTTACGTGCGGGGTCGTGCCCTGGACATCATCCCTGGGCGTAATATGCGGCCAGCCAACGCAATCACCGTTGGAGTTCGGTTACTTGCCAAGTTTTGGTAACCATCTCAATCGAGTCCCAGCCGTACATTGATCGCAGCTCGAATCTGCTCCAAACGCTGCTTCCGCTCCTGGGTTACAGCGTCGATATCTGCCTTTTGTTTGGGCCAGCCAACGCTCTCTAGGTAGAGCTTAATTTTCGGCTCAGTACCGCTTGGTCGAACCACAAGACGCGTGCCTTCGGCGTCGTAGTACACCAACACATTGGCCGCTGGCAGCTCCATTGAACGCCTCTCAGGGTCACTTTGAGCCCACGATGAGCCATCTTTGAGATCACATCGAGCAACGACCGGAACTCCCGCAAGCTCGGTCAATGGACGTTGTCGCAACGACTCCATGATCTGCTGAATCTGGGCGAGCCCTTGCTGGCCAGGCAATCGAGCCGACCATTGTTGACCAACAGAGAGCCCATGCGCCAACGAGAGCCTATCCAACTCGTCTTGGGGCGAACGCCCTTGCTCTTGCAACCAAGCACACAACTCAACGAAGCGAACAATGGCGCTGACTCCGTCCTTGTCTCTCACCAAAGGGCCAACGCTGTAACCAAGGGCCTCTTCAAAACCAAAGACGAAGTGCTCGCCTCGCTCTTTCAGCCCGCGAATGGCTGCGTCAGCCAACCACTTAAACCCCGTCAATGTCTCGGCATAGCGATGCCCCAGATCCTCTGCAATACGGCTCAACATCGTGCTCGAGACGATCGTGGTCACTGCGAGTTTGGGCGCATCTCCGGTGTCCATGTACGCCAGGGCGTCGTGTCCTAGCAGCGCACCGACCTCATTTCCGGTGAGCTGGCGGTAGTCTCCATCCTCTTGACGAATGGCCACTGCCAACCGGTCAGCGTCGGGGTCGTTGGCGACGATGACAGGTGCGAAAGTTTCCTTAGCTAAAGCCACTGCGCGGTCCATAGCTCCAGGTTCCTCTGGGTTTGGAAAGGACACCGTGGGGAAGGCGCCATCAGGCTCGGTCTGGCTCGGTACGACTGTGAGTCCCTTCAGCCCTGCGCCCCTGAGTGCACGCTCGACCAGTGCGTGACCGACCCCATGCATCGCTGTGTACACCACTGAAATCGGTTGTCTCGTCAATACCCCTGGATGCAGCGCGCCCTGGCCGACAGCGCTCAGATACTCCTCAGTAACCGACTCGCTGATGATCTTGCGCAGACCTGCTTGTGCAGCCTCAAAGGGACAGAGACGGTCGATTTGACTCGGGGCTTGGTCGATCCATGATGCGATCTGGCTGTCATGCGGGGCGATGATCTGGCCACCGGTCGCCTGATAAACTTTGTAGCCGTTGTCTCGCGGCGGGTTGTGACTCGCCGTAACCATCACGCCAGCGGCCGCCTTTAGCGCTCTGACGGCATAAGCGCACAGCGGTGTCGGTACCACTACAGGAAAGAGCCAACAAGGCACGCCGAGGGCCGCGAGCACGGCGGCGGTGTCTTCAGCAAATTGGCGCGACATACGTCGCCCATCGAACCCAATGACGACGCCACGATCAGCGGATACGCCCATCGCTCCTTGGAGCAAGTGACGCCCTAACCCCCAACTCGCTCGCGCGACGACGACTCGATTGATGCGATTTGTACCTCCCTCAACACGTCCTCGTAACCCAGCGGTTCCAAAGCGTAAAGAACCTGTGAATCGATCAGCGAGTTCCTCGCAGGCCACTGCATCACCAGCTTGAGCACGAGTACAGAGTTCGCTGAGCTCCTCTCGCAGGGAGGCCTCCGGCTCTTGACGGAGATACTCGTCAGCTTGCGATAAGAACTCTTCAATTCGATTATTTGTCGTCATGGACGCCTCTCATAGTGCGATCGATGCTATCGCGTTGACCCTCGTGCACTTCGCGCTTCATATGCCGCTTTATAGGGAGGCACACGCAGCTTTGGCTCCAGGGAAAATGCCCGCTGATACGCCATACGCGCCCGTTTAGATTGACCCAACTCCGCGCTGAAGCGACCCAGGGCCGCCCAAGCTGCCGCCAACTTTGGAGTGCTTTGCGTCAACTTATCAGCGACGCGCAGAGCCTCTGCGTATCTGTGAGCGCCCCACAATGCACGAGCCTGTTCGAGAGTGCCCGAGCGCTGCTCGGCGACTACATGATCGAGACGATCCCACTCGCGCCAGGATATTTTGGTGCGACGACCGGCGATCAGTGTGCGCAAGGGCCAGCGTCTACAAGCTGTGATAACCCACCCAATATCGCTCAACCACAGCTCATAGCGCTCACGATACCAATGTTGTGCGCCCGGATCAGCGATCTCCAAAGTGGCTTCAAAGGTCGCATTAGCCCCCACCACCGTCCAAACCGGCGCCGTATATCGGATTCGACGCGCAGCGCCTGCGGCGCCGTACAAGGTCTGCATCATGCGCTCGGCGACTTGATTGTAGCCCATGGTGTAATCGGTATCTGCCTCGCGAGCTGACCGCGCAAGCGTGAGTGTAGCGTGATTGGCCCAAGGACGTAGAGCAGGCCCGAGGTGATGGCGCTCGAGTTCATCTCGTCTAGCATAGATGATCGTCTCAGCGATTTGCCGCTTCACTACGCCAGCCGAAGCAGTCGTAATGGGCTGGCTTTGATGAGCGCTCACACAGCCTACGAGACAGCATGCGCCCGCGAGGATCAACTGACGACGAGACAACACGGTCGCTCCAGACGTCTAGGTCAGCAACATTGAACACGGTTGCCCCGACGCATGGATCTTGTGCTGCACTGGCGACCTTCGGTCAAGTCCTCACTCACAGAGTCTTCAGGAAGGTCACGAGCTCGTTTTGCTCTCCCTCATCGAGTTCTTGATATCGCTTGCGACTCTGCAGCGCCTCGCCGCCATGGCGCATAACCGCATCGGCGAGGGTCTTAGCGGACCCATTGGTCAAATAAGGGCCCTGATGGTCGCGCAATCCCCACAGGGGTAAGGTCCGCCAGTGAGTCCCTGGGGTACGTTCTTCGTAGTCGAGTTCTGCGTGATGCTCGCCCAGATTGTGAACCAAGAGGTCAGACCAAAACTGAGGCACCTCGGTCCCATCGATTTCAAAGTCGCCCCAATGACAGTCAGCGCACCCGACTTGTCGAAAGAGTTTTAAGCCCTTGCCCTCAAAAACATCTCCACCCGGAGGAGGGCTAAATGCCACGTAATTCGCCAAATCAATGACGTCTTGCTCACTGACCTCAGGGTCCGCTACGTCATCATCGTCCCGATTCATCATGGGTGCTCGAGTGGTCTGGCCATGCTCGAAATACAAGGCTCCTGTGATGAACTCTTCTAACGTGGCGGTCACCATCTTGGCACCAAAACGCAAAGACCCAGCACCTCTTTCCTTCGGAGGAGCCCACCCACAAACTTGACCAGGGGGAGCCTTCGGAGAGTCGCATTTTGTCTGCCGCTGAATCTGCTCGACAGGCACCACCTCGATCCATCCCAATCCTCTGAGGTCAGGGGGTCGACGACGCCCAATTTCTCGGAAGGGTGCGGGAGGCAAACGAGATGCATGACCCGCAAGCCAACGACTTTGAGCCACTCTGGCCTCCGCAGTCGGAGAGGGGCTGTAAGTCTGACGCGGTCCAGCGCTAAACACACGCGCAAATCGTCCTGCGGGTCCTCGTCCCGGAGGGTTCGGACGGGCATGACATTCAGCACAGCTAACGCCGTTGTAGCCAGGTCCAAGGCCTTGTTCGACAGTTCGCACTTGGTAAAATAGTGCTCGACCACGGGCAATACTGGCCTTGAGTTGTGTCGAGTGGACTCCACTCGCGAGCGCTTTGGCTCGCATCTCAACTCGCTCCGTAAAGCCCTGTGAAGTCAGTAGCTCGGCACCCAAAGCGGCGAATGCAGCGGCTCCGCCGTCATCGCCCGCTTCATCGATAACCAGTTGCGCACCCGCCCACAGAGTCGTCAGCAGAGCGACACCCAACAGGGCCAACCACAATATCTTCGCTCGAGCGCGGCTCATCCAAGCCTCCGAGGGCGACCGTAGCATAAGGGAGTCGATAAGTTCATCGCTCGATAGCCCAACATCACGTTGGTATCGAGATCTTAACCTCATCATCTCGCGCCTCAAATCCGTCACATCTGAGGCGTTGTCCACTGGTAACCACAAAGCAGAGTCGCTATGGTCGCTTGAGGCAATGGAGGTGCTTGGTGCTGCAATCGATGCCGTTACAAAACTCGATGGTCGGCAAGGCAACCCTTAGCTTGATCCGCAAAGCGATCCGACACCATGGGATGCTGCAACAGGGAGATCGAGTCGCCGTTGGTCTATCGGGCGGCAAAGACTCTTTGATGTTGTACTGCGCACTGCGCCAGCTACAAAGGGAGTTTGATCTTTGTTTGCAGGCTGTTCACCTCGATCAACATCAGCCAGGTTATGAGCGCGACACTTTTGAGGCGACGCTAAAGCACTTAGATATCTCCTGTGAAGTGGTCTCTGAGGACACTTGGTCTGTGGTATCTGCTTCTATCAAACCCAACCAGACCCCGTGCGCTCTATGCAGCCGAATGCGAAGAGGCATACTGAATCAATGGTGCGCTTCGCAAGGGTTTAGCAAGCTCGCTTTAGGACATCATTTGGACGACGCTGTGGAGACTTTTTTCCTCAATTTGATGTACGGCCGACGTCTACAACCCATGAAGGCCACCACACCCTCTGAAGTGAATGTTTTGACGATCAGGCCACTATTGTGGGTGCAAGAAGCGACCGTCCAACACTGGGTACAACGTTACCAAGTCGCAGTCGTGCCCTGTCCGGTATGTGACAGTCTACCAAATGCGAAACGACGCGAGACCAAATCGCTCATCAAACAAATGCAAACTATCCACCCCGATTTGTTGCAATCGGTCAGAGGGGCGCTCTACCAAAAGCAATATGAGACGTCCCTGCCATCAATCCAAGCCAAGGCATGACGAAGGTCTAAGGTCTAGCGAGGAGTTGGCGCCGAGTCAGAGACCGAGCACGTTATCGTCTCGATACAGCAGTGTAGTCCGCCAACCATAGGTATTGATCGGCCCCATCCCGTCGAAGTCGACATGTCGGAAACCAAGCTCCGCTAGACGCTTCAGACCCGGTTGATAACGAGGCCGCTCGCTGTTGTCCCAGATGATGACGCCATTGGCTGCGAGCGCACTAAAGCATCGCTCTGCACACCAAATTCGCTCACGTCCATCGATGACGATGACATCAAACTTGCCGCCAGCTTCAACGGGCGCGTCTGGGTAGGATGTTCCCTGTGCCAATGCCCGATACATCAGCGTCGCGTTGTCCGGGAGCTGCTTGGAGATTTTGTCGGCCCATTGTTGATGATGCTCTACAGCAACCACCTCTTTGACGCGTTCGGACCACCACAGAGTCGAATGCCCACTGCCATACTCAAAGACTCTCCAAGAGGACTGAATCCGCGGCGTTAAAAACGCGATAGATCCATAGGTAAACCACGGCAATGGACGTCCTTTCGCATCGACAGGTAGGCGACGTACAAAGCTGTGAAACCACCCTCGATCCTTGAGATCGCCGTGAGCGCGGAGCAACGTGAGGCCCGCTGCTTGGCTTGTCCAGGGCAACGCAGACATCACCCGCTCATAGGGACTGGCGCGCACCACATCTTTGGCTAGGTTCACAGCAGACGATTTGATGTCATCGGTCCAACTCTTCATCACTTTCTCAACGTCCATGGGGAATCACGATGGTGCCAGTGATTACGGCGTATCGCTATGGGCAGATTGACCATCGTAGGCTTGAGCTGCCCACGCTGCGGCGTACAGCCCTTGACGATTCAACAACTCGCCGTGTGAGCCCTGCTCAACGATTTTACCTTCATCGACAACGACGATGTTTTCACACAAGCGCAAGGCGCTCAATCGAGTGCTAACGATAACAGCGGAGGCGCTGGCCTGCTCGGAGCCACCTGCCATTTCTTGCTTGAGTTCATCGAGCAGTCGCACTTCGGTGTCGTGGTCGACGGCACTGAGGACATCATCGAGAATCAACAAACGTGAGCCTGCGTACAAGGCTCGAGCAATCTGAGCCCGTTGACGTTGACCGCCGCTGAGCATCACGCCGCGCTCGCCGACCAGAGTCTCTAACCTATGGGGCATTCTTTGAACGTCATCGGCGAGTGCCGCCCTATCGACAGCGTGTTCCACTTTATCTTGATCGATCGCGTCGAGCGGATCGTCATAACCCACGTTGTCAGCCAACGTTCGCGAGAACAAAAAGCTCTCCTGTGGGATCATCGTCACCGAATCACACCGAGCCTGAGCGCCGAGCTCTTTGATATCAATCCCACCAATCAGAACTTGGCCTTTGGCTGCAGGCAGTAGCCCGGCGATCACCATCGCCAAAGTTGATTTGCCGCTACCGACCGGTCCATAGACACCGAGGATTCCGCCGGGCTCTAAGGTCAGGTTGATGTCTTGTAGCGCGTTTGCTTCCCCCTCGACGGCATCTCCATAGCGAAAATTGACCCCGCGCAACTCCAGCGATACAGCGCCCTGCGTGGTTGCAAAGTCGCGGGCTCCCCCGACACGGTCAGGCTCCAGTCCGAGGACTTGCCAAAGTCGCTGCAACGAGACGTAGCCCCTTTGCAATGAATTGAGCAGCCAACCGGTCATGCTCAACGCGGCCACCAAAATCCAAATGTAGCTGGCGTAGGCAGCCAGTTGACCCAAGGTCAACTGCCCTTGAACCACATGCTCTCCACCGATCCACAGCAACAAAAACAGGCACAAACTGCCGACACTTTGGGTCAGAGGAAGCAGAAAACTGCGCACCATCGTGACCTTGAGCATCAGCGCTGTGTATCGGTCATTGTGTTCGTCAAAAACCCGCTGAAAAGCAGGTTCGGCGCCGGCAGCCTGAATGACCGGTACGCCGCCATAACTCTCCAAGACGTGAGCGCTGAGTAAGCCAACGGCTTCCTGGATTTGGCGAATGTAGCGATGCAGCCATCGCACCCCCTTCTGCAGGAGCCAAGTGGAAATCATCAGCGGAATGACGCACCACAAGGTCAGCCAAGCGTCTGTTTCAATCATCTGACTCAAGGCCATCGCGGCGGCGAGCAGTAAGTTGATGCCATTGAGAATGGCGAACCCAACAAAAGCACGTACGTAGGTAGCGTCGTTGGTCGCGCGGCTGACCAAATCACCCACACCAACTTGACGAAAGAAGGTCGTCGACATCTTCAGCAAGCGAGCGAGCATATCATTGCGGAGTCGAAACTCGATGGTGCGACCTGGATTGAAAAACAATACTCGTGACAGGGTTCGAACCACGATCACAGCGGCCGAAGCCGCACCAATCCAGCGAGCGATATCGTCTACAAAATCGACCTGCTTATTGGCCTCAAGCGCGTCGAAAACTTGGCGGATCAAATCGGGGATCC
Organism: Myxococcales bacterium; assembly: GCA_002726535.1. Taxonomy (GTDB): domain Bacteria; phylum Myxococcota_A; class UBA9042; order UBA9042; family UBA9042; genus UBA9042. The sequence continues at coordinate 22,484 of PBTG01000048.1, forward strand.
ACACAGTCAGCCAGTTGGTCGCGACCAAAAAGACCAATCCCAACGCATATACGCCCACATAACGAAGTGCATAACCTTTGCCAAAACGCAGCAACAGTTGTGATCCACTGACAGAAGGCGGCAAAACTGGATGAGATGGCTCGGTCATGAGGTTTGAAGGTGACGCTTGGAGCGCAGGAGTCAAGGGTCCAACACAACCAAACAAATCTGATACTCTACGGTCAGTTCGGCACCACACGGAATTTCAGGCACAATTGCGGCGAAGCGCAGATGACTTAGACCAAGGAATATCACCGTGACCCAGAGCTTGTTGCGTCACCTCCCAGCGATCGATCGCCTCAATAACCACAGCCTCTGGGGGGCAAAGGGTTGGCCCGAACAGACTCGGACGCAGATCTGTCGCGACACCCTTGCGGAAATTCGAGCGCAGGTGCAATCGGGAAGTCTCAAGGACATTGACTCTGTGCAAGCGGCTGTCCAAGCCCTATTGAAGCGAAACATAGAGATGCTCGCTCGCCCTTCCTTGCGAAGAGTCCTCAACGGCACCGGTGTGCTGATTCATACCAACGCCGGGAGAGCCCCGCTGTCCGCTCAAGCTCTCGAGCAAATTCGCCTGACCTCTGGGGGCTATTGCAACCTGGAATTGTCGCTGGAGTCTGGTCAGCGCGGCTCACGACACGATCACATCAGAGATCTCGCTAGGTGGCTCTTCGAAGCAGATGATGCTCTGGCAGTCAGCAACGGCGCCGGAGCCTTGATGCTCGCCTTGCACGGACTCGGTCGAGGCGGTCGTGCTGTGATCTCTCGGGGTGAACTGGTCGAAATTGGTGGCAGCTTTCGAGTCCCAGAGGTCATGCAAGCCGCTGGTGTGACCTTGGTCGAGGTGGGCACCACCAACAGAACTTGGATCAAAGACTACGACGTCGAAAGCGCCGCGCTTATCTTGCAAGTCCATCGCTCAAACTTTCGTCAACAAGGCTTTGTCCACTCCGTACAAATCGCTGAACTCGCTGAACTCGCGACCGCGAAAGGGGTGCCCTTAATCGTCGATTTGGGCTCCGGAGTCGTCGAAGACCTACAACAGTGGCGTCTGCAACCTGAACCAACCGTCCGTGAGACCTTGAAGGCCGGAGCCGATCTGGTGACTTTCTCTGGAGACAAGCTCTTGGGTGGGCCTCAAGCGGGTCTCATTGTAGGCAGGAGCGATTTGGTTGAAAAGATCCGTTCGGTAGCCATGGCCCGCGCGTTGAGGGTCGACAGTTTAATTTTGGCAGCTCTCGCCGCAACCCTTCGGAGTCATCTAAGCGGAGAGGCGACGCGAGAGTTGCCCTTATGGCAAGGCATCGACCTTAGCGACAGCGCGCTGCAAGCGATTGGTCAGCGATGCGTCGACAAACTGACCAAGCTGCTGAGCAAAGACTGGTCGCTTCGGGTTGAGCCCAGCGAATGTGCCATTGGGGGTGGAGCGCAACCTGGGGCTACTTTACCCTCGCGAGCGCTTTGTGTTGAGCACGCAACCATGGGTGCGGATGCTCTGAGTCGCACGTTGCGTAAGGGCGCCATCAGTGTATTGAGCCGGCCCCGTGACCGGGCTGTTTGGATTGATCTGCGGAGCTTATGGACCGGCGGCGCAGACGAAGCGATCGTTGATTTGATCCACGCATTGGTCAGTGTCGACGAACAACTCGATTGAGATCGATGTGCGGTCACGACCGCACATCGATAGATCTTTGGGCCATGGCGTGCGTCTGAGCAGATAGGCTCTGACCGTTGACAGGTGAAGCTGCCTAGCGCTCCGCGACGTGCTTGAAGCGTCCCCGCAAGCCATTGTGTGGTCGGCGTTGCGTGCTCTTAGCAAAGCGCGCTATGCTCCGCCACGGAGCAACCTTGCGATGACCAGGGAGGGTCTTGCGATGAAGCTAGCTCGGAGATGTGTTGTATTGGCGATCTGCGGAGCGTTGTGCGTGACCTTGATCGCAAGCGTCGGACAGGCCCGAAAACGCCGCGGTAAGTATCGGACCATGAGTTTTGAAGACTCCCGGGTCGAAGCGACCTTTTTGCGACCTGAGGGCTCTGTGACCAACTCACTGAGTAAGAAAAAACGATCGAGTCTGATTCGAATTCGCATGAATTTCTTCGCAGAAATTTTTCGTTCTGCTCGGAATCTCTAGTCCATGGGCGACAAAAACAATCACAACGTAGATCTGTCCGCGGGTGCGCGAACCATCAAACCGAACCTATCTGAAGGCGGTGATGTGAAGCCTATCGAGCACAGCACCGGTCCCAAGCGCAGCCTTGAGACCGGTTTGCCTCTGGGAGTCGATGTCGCGATCTTGTGGCGCGGAGACATGCTAACGGCGCAGTTTTTCGCGACACCACAACGCGTTACGATGGGGCCCGAAGGCACCTTTGTCATGCCTGCGGACGTAATCGGCACAGACCTACAGGTGCTGGTTGAACCGCAAAAAGGCAAAGGATTCGGTCTGCGTATCGACAACGCCAAAGCCGAGGGCCACCTGATTGTCAGCGGAGAAGTTCACAACCTCGCCGACGTACGCTCCGGGAAGGTCCAAGGGCTCAAAGGTCCGGTCGTCCCCCTAACTGCCGGTACGCGGGCGGTGATGGTCTTTGGTGAGTTTACTTTTATCGTCTCTCGCGAGCCCGTGCCTCCTCCGACCAAGTTTTCCCTGTGGTCGGCCGAGATGCTTCCCTTTTTACTCTCGCTGCTCTTGTCGCTCAGCATCACAATAGGTCCGCTAGCGGCCGCCTTTAACTCTCCAGAGTATCTCAGGCGAGCTCAACTGAGCTATCAGGAACGTCAGTCCGAGCGCATCAGCGAATTGCTTCTCATTGAGGTTGAAGAAGAGCCCACGCCACCCAAAGAAGAGCCGGAAGAGAAGAAAAAAGAACCTCCCAAAGCCCCTGAACTCAAACCCACACCCAAAGAGTTGGAGCGCCAAAAAAAGCTTGCCGAAGAAAAAGAGGTCAAAGAAGAAGAGAAGAAAATCGACGACCAACTCGACTCCGTCACCGATGAGGAAGAGCGCGCCAAAGTGGTCAAGAAGCTTGTGGTCGAAAAGCTCGACAGCGCCACCGCCGAGATTGACGCGGCGCTCGCAGAGGTCAACAAGCAGGAGATCGGCACCAAGCTATTTCAAGAGACTGATGACAACGAAAGCGACGACACTGGCACACCCGATAGCGACAAAGGCGGCACCAGTGTGCTCGCAGATCCCACTGGAAAAACACAGGGTGCGCTGCTCATGGCTGGCCGGAAAAAGACCACGTTGAATAACGGCGAAGCCACCAAAAGACGCGTGGCGAAAGGTCTCGAAAAGAACAACAAGGTAGGAAAAAACGTCAAAATTGGTCTCAAGACCCGCAAACAATTGGTGGTTCGAGTCGGTGGTGGATCAGGCTCGAAAGCTCGAGGAGATCTGCCTCGAAAAGTCGTCCAAAAATACATCCGAAGGAAGATGGGGGCGATCAAGGCCTGTTATCAAAAGGGGCTTCAGAGCAACCCTGGCCTGCAAGGCAAGGTCGCGGTCAAGTTCTTGATCGCCGCCTCGGGTAAAGTCGATGTCGCGAAGATCAAAAACTCATCACTAAACAGTCCTGGCGTCGAGTCGTGCATCTTACGCAACGTCAAGAGTTGGCGCTTTCCTCGTGCAGACGGTGGTGGAAGTACCTTCGTAATTTATCCCTTCCGCTTCAGTTCGAGGTAGCGAAAAATGCTGACCTCTACGCCATCAAGAGCGACGCTCTGCGGGCTCGTGCTCTGCGCAGCGCTCACTTCATGCGACGACACAGAACGCAAGACCGTCCAAGCCGTCAACAAAGCGGTCTACGAATTCCAAGTCGGCAACGCCCTGCAAGCTCGAGGTCATCTAAACAGGGCGCTCGCTTTGAATCCAAAGCACCATGACGCCCGCTACTACATGGGTGTATTAGCCCTGAAGGACTCGGACCCAAAGTTGGCGGTCCAACATCTCAAAGTGGCAACTCAAACCGACGCGAACCACCCGGACGCTTGGTTGAACCTGGCGCGCGCGCATTTTGAGCTCGGTTCCAATAAGGCTTCTTTGGCTGCCATTGATGTGCTGCATACACTCGATCCAGGCCACCCAAACGGACATTTGTTGTTGGCTCGCATGGCCAAACAAAAACAAGACCGACAAGCGCAAGATCGAGCCCTCAGAGCCGCAATCGCTGGAGACGCAGGGTTCGCTCCCGCATATTTAATGCTCAGCCGTCTGTACACCAGCGTAGGTGCTCATCAAAGGGCGATGGCAGTCCTCAACGAAGGGCTCCGCTTTCATCCAAATGAGACGTCGCTGATCGAAGCGTTGGGACTATGCTGGTTGGACATGGGCGAGGCGAGGCTCGCGCGCGACGTGCTCAAGAGCGCAGTCAATAGCCCCCGAGCGGACTATTCAACCCATTTGAACTATGCGGCCGCCTTGCTTCAACTCGGTGAAGGGCAAATTGCGAAACAAGAACTACGCAAATTTCTCATCTTGGGCAGAGGTCGAGCGAGTCAATCGAGCCTGAAGATGGCTGCGAGAATTTTGCGTCGTTTGATGCGAAAGGGTTGAGGTCCTTCATGCTCTAATGCTATGGATCCTCAACGTTGTGCAATGCTTCAAGGCAGAGATCTGCGAGTCGTATTGGCCTTGTTTGTCTACTCCTGTTAAATACTTGTGTTTACATGATATTTTGAAGGATTCATCTACCCGAGCCTAACGATTGCATGTTGTCTTCATCTCCAAAACCAGCGAAAAATTCAGGTTGGTTGACTGACTATCTGATCTTTTGGTGGCGCAATCCGCTGCGACGCATTCAATGGCTCAGCGCCGTCAGTTGTTTGACGCTCTTGGTGCTGTGTAACCAGTTGTTTCACATCAACAAAGACATCAATCGTCCGCAGAGATATCTCGGGGTCGATGCCGAGACCATCTATCTGCCCCCAGCTCCTGTACTTCGCATGGTGTCTTTGGGCCATCAGAGTTTTCTCGCCGATTTGCTCTTCGTCCGCGTCGCGCACTACCTCGTCGACCACATGCTCAGCGATAGCCAATTGCCTTTCATTGACCTGTATCTTGAGGCGATCTGGGCCTTAGATGCACACAATCAAACCACCTACCGATGGGGAGCGCAGGTCATCAAGTTTGGCCAAGCTATCGACGAGGACGTCAACGAACGAGCCAACCGCTTCGCGCGTCTGGGACTGGAATTCTTTCCGATGGATGGGTGGTGCTATCACGAAATCGCCTACAACCTCTTCGCCTACAAGAACCGCTATGGTGTCCTCGAAGGGCAACGAAGGGAGAAGTTAGCGCTCGAATATCTCGGACGAGCCTACCAAATGCCTGGTTTCTCATTCGATCCCAACTATCTCGCCCACCAATATGCTCGCGCGGGTCGTATGGAAGACAGCATCACTGCGGCGATGGCTAACTACGCATCTGGCACCGCTGATCAACGACGAGAGTTGCGCATTCGCCTGCGAGAACGAGACCGCACCAATGCAGCGGATACCTTGGCATGGGTTGACCACAATCAACGACGAGATTGGCCGCACCTCAAGGAAACCTTGGCGGCCGTCGTGGGTCCCAAACGGATCGTTGCGCCACCCATCGAGTACAATGTCCCAGAGAATTGGCTGCCAGAAGGGACCTTCGATCGCGACATCCTCAAAGATATGGACATTCAGCAACTCAACCCTCCAGCTGAGCGTTTTGATCCGGAGATGAACGAGCCAGCGAACGAAGAACGCATTTCACAGGGTCAAGTCTCTCCACCAGATCCAATCAAAGAACAACCCCGACCTGTTAATATCTTTATGAAAGCGACAAGTACTGAGGCCCAAAATCTCGGTAAGGAATCCACACCATGAGCACGCTCCCCGCCCCAGCTGCGGTCAAAGCCAGCAAGCAACTATCTGGTCAGACCGTCGCCATCACCGGCGGCGCTGGATTTATTGGGTCAACGCTAGCTAGGCGTCTGTCTGATGATCCAACCATTGAAGTTGTTCTCTTTGACAACTTGCACCGCGACGCCGTAACGGCATCTGACTTGTTGTCCAGAGACAACGTGCGATTGGTACGGGGAGATGTGCGAGACAAAGGTGCGCTGATGGGCGCTCTCGCCGGCGCGCAGCACATCATTCACATGGCGTCGATCGCTGGAGTCGACACCGTGATGAACAATCCTGTGTTGACGATGCAAGTGAGCATGCTCGGTACCATGAACGTCTTGGAGATCGCTCAGAGCTTGATGAGCGCAGGGCACGATATCAAGCGTGTGGTGGACTTTTCGACCAGCGAGGTTTTTGGCCGCTACGCCTTCCGAGTAACCGAAGGTGACGCCACAGCCTTGGGTGCCGTCGGTGAGGCTCGATGGACCTATGCGGTCTCAAAGCTGGCGACGGAACACCTGTGTCATAACTATTTTAAGCAATACGATATGCCAACGGTGAGCATCCGGCCTTTTAACATCTACGGTCCCCGGCAGGTCGGCACTGGCGCGATTCACCACTTCATCCGCAAAGCGCTGGCTGACGAAGCGCTAACGGTTCACAACGACGGGTCTCAAATCCGTTCCTGGTGCTACATCGATGACATCGTCGATGGAATTTTGTTGGTGTTGACACGCCCCGAAGCGATCGGCCAGAGCTTTAACATCGGCACTCCGCGATCGACGGTTACAATCCACCAGCTGGCCAATGATATCATTAGATTATCAGGATCTTCATCTGAGGTGTCTCACGTTCGCTGGGACCACCCTGACGTGGAGTTGCGCGTGCCAGACATCTCAAAGGCACGTACGCTGCTCGATTTCAATCCCCGCGTTGACCTCCAAGAGGGGCTCAAGCGCACGATCGCTTGGTATCGACAGGAGATGAACCAGTGAGTAAAATCCTCGAAGTCTCCCATCTCAGCAAGACCTTCCGAGTGGGCTTACTCGCCCGGCCAGTCGTAGCCGTACGTGACGTGAGTTTCTCAATGGAACCTGGTCAAGTGCTTGGCTATTTGGGTCCAAATGGTAGCGGCAAGACGACCTCTATCAAATGCATCTTAGGGCTGATTCAGCCAAGTCAGGGCGATATCCGCCTTTTCGGCCAGAGTTCTAATTCGGCTGAAGCTCGAACGCGAGTCGGCTATATGCCCGAGCACCCCTACTTTTACGACTATCTCAAACCCACGGAGGTGCTCGATTACGTCGGACAACTCTTTGGTATCGATGCACAAGTTCGTCGCAAAAGAATCCCAGAATTACTGGAGCGTCTCGGACTCGGTCACGCAATGGATCGAACCTTGCGCGGTTTTTCCAAAGGAATGTTGCAGCGAGTCGGCATCGCGCAGAGCTTGCTCAATGATCCCGATTTATTGATCTACGACGAGCCCATGAGCGGACTCGATCCGGTGGGACGTAAAGAGCTCCGAGAACTCCTCGTCGAGTTGCGTGAAGAGGGGCGAAGTATCTTCATCACCAGTCACATCCTCAGTGACATCGAAAATATCTGCGACTCAGTGGTGATCCTCAATCAGGGCGTGGCCATCGCCGAGGGACCTCTGGACACACTCTTGCAGCGCGACAAACTCCAGAGTAGTGCAACGATTCGCTTGCCAAGCGGAGAGCAGCGACAAGCCGCCGTCGACGCCCTGGTGGCCTTACCTGCTGTCACGGCTTCGACAGAGACTGAGGGCGCGATGATGATTCGTTTGCCAACCGATGCGGTGCCGCAATTGTCCGCCAAAGCGGCAGAGTGTGGGGCCCACTTGGTAGACCTACAGCCTGTAAGAGACACCCTTGAGGAGCTCTTTATGCGAAAAGCTGTCACCACCGCGAGCGACTCTGGAGACGACTCATGAAGACGAAATGGCAAGGCATCGAGCTCAAAGTCCACGGGCCGCGCGCAAGCCTAGGTCGCGTCTCTGCGGTCATGAGCAATACCCTCAGAGAGACTGGCCGGACAAGAGCATTTTACGGTGTGCTCATCGTCGCGATGCTCTTACTTTTTGGCTCTGTCATCTTGAGTGACCTCGCGTTGGTCAATCAGAAGGCTCGTTTGGTACAGGATTTCGGGCTCTTCACGATTCCTTTGGTGACCATCTTGACCGGGGTGTTGCTCGGCGTAGTCCTGCTACAAAAGGAAATCGAGAAGAAGACGCTCTACGCCATCTTGCCCAAACCCATCAGACGTGGAGAGTTTCTACTGGGTAAGTATTTGGGCCTGTGTACATTGTTGCTGCTCGAGATGTTGGTACTCGCGCTATGTTGGTTTGCTGTACTCGCTTTGCGCGGCGGCGAGATCTCCGCGCCAATATTTAGCGCTCTGTTGCTCAGCTACGTCGAGGTGATGTTGATCACGGCGATTGCCACCTTTTTTTCCTCGCTATCTTCGCCCTTGTTGTCTGGGATCTTGACCCTTGGGATGTTCATCATCGGTCGTATCTCGTACATCATCGTCGACTTGATGAATGCCAGCAAAGGCGTATTCGCAGAGGTAGCGGCGATGCGCTGGTTAGGTAGAGGGATCATGGTGGTCGTACCTGACCTTTCGGCCTTTAACATTAGCGATGAACTCTTGCTCGGCTGGCCTGTAACTCCTGAGTATCTACTCCATAGCATCGGATATGGCCTGAGCTACTCGGCGATCTTTTTGGTCTTAGGCCTGCTTGTCTTTGAGCGCCGAGATCTCACGTAAAAAAGGGGACGCTTCATGGGGTCCGTCAGAGCAATCTGCCTAGCAGTGCTGTTGACCTGCGCATTGGGGTGCTCAGGGCCTCAACAAGGTCTCGCGACGCAGAGCATCACCATCACAGATCAGCGGCCTTCAGTGCGGATGAACTTCGGGACCTTGCGCTTGGGGATGACGATAAAGCAACTCCAGAGCACCATGGGCCAAGGTGGGTGGAGCACCAAATCAACCCTTTGTCACAACTGCGATGTCCTGGTGACGCCGCCGCCTTCAGACCCCGCCAAATGGTATCGCCTGATTTTTAAGGACGACAAAGCGAGCCAATTGATGTTGGAATTCCGCCGTGCTGATCCCGCCCGAGTGCAAATGCGCTTTGATTATCCATCCTCTGAAATTCAGCCCGACGGCGTGTGGGTGATGACCGACGCGACTCATCAAACGCTGGTCACGTTAGACACCGCTCGCTCGAGACTGATGGCCATCTGGCTCAAGGTGATGAACAATCCAACCCATGTGGACGCCATTCTCAAGCGCTACTTCAAAGCGCGCTAAAGTCGGTATCCATCACAAAGCGTGCTAGTGTACGCTTGCACCTAGAGCCAAAAGAGAGCTACGTGAGCGACAACCAGCAGACACCATCGAACCCAGAGCCACTGTCGCCATCGCGACCTGTCAAACGACCAATAATGGCGATTGCAGCTGCCTGTATGGTTGTATTGGCCGCAATGGGGCTTCGCGCAACTCAAGAGCAAATCGCTGCCTTTGAGGCTGCCCAAGTCCAGCAAGACGCCAAGCAACTCGATAGAGCCATCGTCTCATATCGTCGCGCAGTCCGTTGGTATACCCCATGGGGTCCCAAACACGGCAAAGCCGTCGATGCACTCAGACAGATCGCCGATAAACATCAAAAGCTGCGACCAGAGGTAGCGGTTCAAGCCCTAGACGGGCTGCGGTCAGGACTGCTCGCGAGCCGCTCGTTTTATCAACCTCGCGCGGCCGATTTGGCCTACGCCAACACCACCTTACCGACCTTACTCGCCCGCGTGGCCGATCGCGTCGGAGACAAGCGGCCGAATCTCCTCAAGCGCTTCACAGCCGATTACGCTCGCCCGGTAGGCGTATCGATTTGGGTGACCTTCGGGGTCACGTTGGGTTTTTTGCTTTGGATCGGCTCATTGGTGATGGCATGGGCCGTCGGTGTGGATGATGAGGGACGCTTGGCAACACGAGGATGGCGCTGGATGGCCAGCTCAGTCGCGGGATTCGCTACGTGGGTTCTGACCTTGTGGTTGGTCCCCTGACCCGCCAGAACACTGAGTTCACAAGCGCCCACCGACTGAGTCACCAAAATCAGGTGGTTGCTATGCTCAGACAACAACTCGCCCTTGAGAACTCACGACCATGGATTGCTCGAGAATTTGATGGCTGACATCAATCCGGTGATGCTGTAGCTGATCGAAGTCAAATCCACCGCGTTGACCAAGCGCCGCGACACCGGGATAGCATGTGCGTAGAGCCCACCTGATCGAAGATCTACAAACGCTGATCGGCTTTCCCACCGTGAGCACAAGCCCAGTGACCGCCATCGCTGCTTTTATGAGCGAGCGCTTCGAAGCTCTGGGATTTAACATTGAACATTTCGATGACCCACATCACCCGGGAAAGACCAACGTCATCTGTAGCGCCGGGCCGATAGATGCTACCGGTGGTTTGGTGCTATCGGGTCACATGGATGTTGTTCCAACAGAAGGACAACCCTGGACGGGCGACCCTTTCAAGCTTCGAACAACCGATACAGGCCGACTGATTGGGCGGGGCACGGCCGATATGAAAGGATTTTTAGCGGCCTGCCTGTCTGGGTTGGAGTCGCTGCAGGTCGACCGGCTTCGCGCCCCTTTAGTGCTAGTTTGGACCCACGATGAAGAGGTGGGTTGTCATGGGTCAGCTCATTTGGCGAAGACCTTCGAGCACCTCAATCGCAGATTGCCAAGCGCCTGTTGGATCGGAGAGCCGACGGGTTTTGAGGTGTTGCGAAAACATGCTGGTCACGTCGGTGTTGAGGTTCGCCTCCAAGGTCAAGCAGCGCATTCGGCCTATACTGAATTGGGGGCCAATGCCGTGGTGGCCTCTGCTCGAGTCGTCGGCGCCCTCGATGACCTGTCCCGTCAATGGGCTTTGAGGCAAGGTCCTGAAGCAGAGATTGGCACCGATCGACCACGCGGAATCCCCCTGAATGTCGCGAACATCCATGGTGGAAATGCGATCAATATCGTCCCAGATCGATGTGTCCTTCAATTGGGTTTTCGTCCCCTCCCTGGGATGGGACATAGCGCTCTTGTCGAAGAACTCCAAGCGACGCTCGATGATGTTCGCTTGCCCGATGGGACCCGCTTGGAGTCCGAGGTATTGAGGGTTACACCGAGCCTGTTGACCCGCGAAGGGACTCATTTACAAACGCTGCTACTTGAACACGCGGCGAGCCAACAACTCGGCACCGCGGGCTACGCAACTGATGGAGGCAACCTCCAATCGATTGGCTGTGAGCCGCTTATATTTGGCCCTGGAAGCATCCAGGTCGCTCATCAAGCTGATGAGCATGTAACCGTTGAAGCGCTCGAACAAGCCGTCGATCAGGTGCGCTCCGTGGTCAACGCATGCTGTTCAATCGACTGATTCGTCCTCAAGACCGTCAACCAACTCTCCGCTGTGCACTCGACGCTGTCCTTGCACCCAGACGTCTGTGACCCAATCCGGAGAGCTGTTGAAGATCGCCGCCTCCAAGGGAGGCACTCCGTGAGCGGCTCGGCGGCTCAAATCAATGGCACAAACGTCCGCCGGCTGACCCGGGCCCAGTCCCTGCCCCGAAGCCCCCAATGCGACACTTCCATCCAGCGTAGCGGCTCGCATCAGGCGAGCCGACAGGGCCGCACGCCCGAGCCGATGTCGCTCGGCGTTCGGGGCCATGACGTTGCGATGTCCAGCGAGGGCACGAGCATGCCACTCGAGCGCGCGGGCCTCAGCCAGCAGGTCAATCCGCGCGTGGCTGTCACTGCCGACACACAGCGAGATGTCTTCGCGCAGCTCAAGAGGTAACAAGCCGTCTCCGAGGTCCATCTCCGTGGTAGGGCACGCGCAGATCCCTGCTCGACTTTGACGCAGCAGCTCGGCATCGGATGGATCTGGATGCGTCATATGCACCGCTGTAAAGCGATGATCGACCAGACCGGCTTGGGCAAAAATTTGTAGAGGAGACATCCCCCAACGCTCTCGACAAGCGGCGACTTCAGCGGGCTGCTCAGCTACGTGCGCATGAATTGGTCCGTCAAAATCGCGGAGTTCTTTGAGCCATGGTCGAGGCACAGCTCGTACCGAATGGGGCGCCACTCCAATACAAACCAAGGGGTCTGGGTGTCGCCACAA